>CAYXAA010000001.1:0-309822 GCA_964462985.1 uncultured Hyphomicrobiales bacterium
GCATCGCTCAAGAGGGCCATCTGATGCTAGCGAGGGGAAAGATCGCGAAGGGTTGGCAACGTAGGGCCTGAACCCGCCCGCCAGGCCGAGGATGCGGGCACGTTCATGTGCGCAGTGCGGCCGTTGTGAACGCGGCGAGTTCTCGCCCGAACCGCTCCGGCTCCTCATAAAATGGGCTGTGGCCGCCTTCGTCGTAGATCGAAAGGCGACTGTCCGGACGGAGTGCCTTGATCCGCTCCGACATGACCGTGCGAACCAACCGGTCATGACGCCCGTGTGTCAGCAGGATCGGCCCGGGATAATCCTGAAAGACGGGTTCGAGGTCTGTCGTTGTGGTCCTGACGAAGCCCTCGTTCACGGCGCGAGCCGTCATGCCGTTAACGACGAGCATTCGCTGCAGTTCGATCTCCGTTGGTGCCTGGTGAAAGCATGCCTTGAGGAAATCGGCCGTCGCCGCCGTACGCTCCGCCAGGTCGTACGAGGTGGTGGTGCGGGTGAAGGCAGCGGCCTCGCTGGTGAGGAGTTCGGGCGACAGCTTGGTGACGGCGCCGACCAGATTAATGGCTGCCACACGTGAACCGCCGAACTTGCGGAGATAGGCTCCCGCGACATAGCCGCCCAGCGACCAGCCTACCAGCACGGGTCGGCGAAGGTTCGCTGCCGCGATCACGGCAGCCACGTCGTCTGCCCACCGGTCGGCCTCGGAATAGGCGTCAAGGGTGGCGGGCTTGTCGGAGTCTCCATGCCCACGAAGGTCGAAGCGGACCAGACGAAAGCCCGCAAGTGCTGGATCGGCAAATTGCTTGTCCCAGCTCAGCCGGCTTTGCCGCAGGCCGTGGATGAAGAGGATCTCGGGAGCCTGCCGGTCGCCTTGCGCATCTCCCGTCAACCCCGTGCCGTCGCTGGAGCGGACGGAAAAGACGTCTCGATCCGGCAGGCTTCCTGCCGCGGGGGCGGTCGCTCCGCTGGTTTGGTTCGGGTTTGCCCCAGTCTCGGCCTTTGCGGCGCGAGCGTCGAGAGCGAGCGCTGCGAAACCGGCTGCGCCGGCGAGAAATGTGCGTCGAGAGTGCCGCATACGAATGCTCCATGTTGTTTATCGATCGATATAAAATTTGCTTGACTGCGCTGTCAAGCTATTGTTTAGTGATCGCTATGGAGCAGCATCCGAAATCGCGAGGCGGGCGGCCATGGAGTTTTGATCGCGACAAGGCGGTCGAAACGGCAATGCGGCTGTTCTGGCGCCACGGCTATGAAGGCGTGTCTGTCGGAGACCTGACCAGGGCCATCGGGATTGCGCCTCCCAGCCTCTATGCCGCCTTCGGCAACAAGGCGGGCCTTTATCGGGAGGCGCTTGCCCGCTATGAGAACGGCATCGGCTACCTTGATCTGGGCTCCCTGCAATCCGCGGCCACACTCGCCGAATCCGTGCGGCTCCTGCTGGAACGGGCGGTGGGGTCCGTCACCGATCCCGATCGCGAACGCGGCTGCATGATTTCAAGCGGCATGATCTCGTGTCATCCTGATCATGAGGAGATCGCCCGCGAAACGGCCGCAAGACGGCGCGTGATGCGCGATCTGATCGCGAGCGCGCTCGAACCATTCGTCAAGGGGGAAGAAGCACTTCGAGTGGCCCGATACCTGGTCGCCGTTCTGCAGGGCATATCGATCCAGGCCAAAGATGGTGCAGACCGGGCCGAATTGCAGGAGATTGTCGAAGAGGTTGTCGCCGGCGTCGCTGCACGGCAATCCGGCCTTTGAGAAGTGCTCCTTGCACGCCGATCAAGCTGTGAATCGGCGCTCTCCATTGTGGTGTGGCGCAGTTCATGCCGAATGTGCCGGCACCGTCACCGATCTGGATGTCCAGCGGCGGTGACGGGCGCGACCACATGGGCGGATGCGAACCGTTCTGGCCCAACGGGTTCACGAAAGGCAAGCGACGCGCACCGGCGCGTCCCACTCGGCCAGGCTGCAAGTGCTGGGGGGTGGATCCGCGCGATCGTCGCATCGCGTCTCCCCTTACGCTGGCCCGTCCGAGGGAACGGCGGCGGCGATCTCGGTGACAAGTACCGCGCGCTCACGGGTAGCGGGCGGACAAGTGGCGATGACCTCTCGCCACTTAAATTCAGCAATTCAGCATGAGCCTGTCTGACCGAGGCAACCCGGTCAGTTTCCCGTCCATCGTTCCCATCTTCGGTCCATGCGGCGATGAACGCGGTACTGCACCCGCGCATCGCGCCGGGCTTCAACCCAGGGCGAAACGGTGGGCACGCGGTGATAGACCGTCGTGATCGGAACGGAATATCCCGGCGCCGTGTAGTGGATGTAGCTGGCGGAAACCCACCCGCGGTATCCCGCCCACACGACATCGCACCATGCCGGAGCAGGAAGGCAACCAACAATGGTGATGGGTTGGCGGGCAGGGATGGCGGCCGCGACGGGATGCTGCGTCCCGGGACCGATCCGCAGGTTGACGGTGGCGGTGGTAACGCCCGGCTGCGCCACTGCGGCCGTTCCGGTGAACACGATGGTTGCAACCGCAACCGTGAGCGCAGGTGCTCGCTTCATCTTCGTCTCCTGATGGTCGTTAAGGCATGTGACGTCCGCTCAGCGCGACGGTCGTGCTCGCAGCGCGTTCAATTCGCGGAGCGACAGCGAAGCATCTCCGTTGACATCCGCGCGTCTGACGCGATCTGGAATGAACCGGGAAAACTCGTCCCGCGAGACGCGGCCGTCGCGGTCAACGTCCATGCGCCTGGCCTGCGCGGCGACGTCGCCGGCAAATGCGGCCGGTTGCCGTTGCCGGCGCCTGGCTTGTTGCACGGCGGCTCGTACCTCGTCGGCTTCGAGAAATCCATTGCGGTTGGTGTCGAACCGGTCGAACAGCGTGGCGCGAGCCCGCGCAATTTCGGAGAACTGGATCATCCGGTCGCCATTTTGATCCAGTCGGCGAAAAACCTCCCGGGCACGAGGGGCATCTGAAGCACTGGCGGTCCCGATGCCGAGCAGCACGAGGGCAAGAGAAAGCAGCAGCTTGGTCATACGCGAGGCTCCTGGAGGTGCCGGGGTGGCGTTCATGTCCGGCTCTTACGCAGCTCCTCGCCATGTCCTACGCGCTGTCTTAGCCAGATCCGTCCGGGCGCGTAGGAGGGGACGGTGCTTTCTCGTATGCGCGACAGGATCGACATCGTCCCGAAGAAAGGACTGGTCATGAACACCGCCTCAGCCGCACTCGCCGCCCTTGTCCTTCATGCCGTGGTATCCGGCGCCGCCTGTGCCGAAGGACTGTCCGCCACGCCATTGCTCGACCGGATCGATACCGAAAGAGACGGCAGTATCTCCCGGGACGAGATCATTGCGGCCCGAAACCGGCTCTTTGAACGACTTGACCTCGACGGCGACGGCAAGCTGGATCTCGGCGAAGTCGACCAACTGCGCGAGGCGATCATGGATCGGGCCATCGCCCTTCAGGCCCGGCTGGGCAATCAATGGCGACGCCTGGACGCCAACGGCGACGGGACGGTTTCTGCCGAGGAATTTCAGACTCGGACACCGCTCTTCGATCTGGCCGACCGCGATGGCGACGGTCAGATCTCGGCGGCCGAATTTGCCCTGCTTCGCAGCCTTTTCACCGGCCGCTCCGGTTGATCTGGCGAATTCCCCCGTCGTGGCCCAAAAGGGGAGCGTCTTATGAGCGTAGCGATCAAAACGCGGGAGAGAGCCAGGCAGCACGCCGGCGTGCCGAACCTGCCCGCGCCGCAGACGGTAAGGTCGGCGGCGGCACGGCACATAGAAGGAGCCGGCGTGGTCCGCCAAATTTCGCAGCGCGACCATCCGGCCCGTTGATGCGTGTTGCCTTGGAAAGCGCCGGGACTCGTTTGGCCGCGTCGCCACTCGCCGGCATCGCGACCGCCGGCCGTCGTCGCTGTTCGGCCACCGGTCGAGAGGAGCGTGTGGGGCTGGGGGAGCGCGCCGCGGCACGAGGACCGCTCCGGCTGCACTCGGCTGCCAGCCACACGGCCGGGCGAAGGCAGGCTTGTCGATACCCATCGCCGCTGGAGATCGGAGTGGCGTGAGCAGCGCGAGAACCCGCAGTGACGGCGGCAGACCTGGTGAGGATGAACGCCTCCTTATCCGTGTGGCCGAGGGCGACCAGACCGCGCTCGCGCGGCTCATCGACCGCCATGGACGGGGATTGCGCATCTTCGCGGCCCGCTACCTTGGCAGCGCTGCCGATGCTGAGGATCTCGTGCAGGATGTCTTTCTCACCGTATGGAGGCAGGCTGGGCGCTTTGATCCAGGCAAGGGACGGGCCTCGACCTGGCTCTACCGGATCACGGCCAATCGCTGCGTCGACGCCCGCCGGAGGCGCAGTTTCCGCGCATTCATCGGCCTTGATGACGTCGAGGACAGCATCGCAGGTGAGGAGCCGGAACCCGATGCCCGGGTTGGCGCCCGGCAGGAACTTGCTGCCGTTTACCACGGCCTGTTCCGGCTGCCCGAGCGGCAGCGCATGGCGGTGCTGCTGCGCGCGGTGGCCGATCTGGACGTTCCGGCCATCGCCGAGGTGATGGGCGCGAGCGCAGGCTCTGTCGAGCAGTTGCTGGTGCGCGCCAGGCGCACCTTGCGGGAGCGCATCGCAAGAGTGCAAGAGGATCGCGAAAGGAAAAGCCGTTATGACCGGGGATGAGTTTGACCACCTGAGGCGCCGCTTCGGCTCCGATGTCGACACCTGGCCCGCCCCGTACCGGCAGGAGGCGCAGCTGTTCCTGGTCGAAGGGGGCAACGCATCTGGGCGTGACAGCGACACCCATCTCGACCGGCTTGTGCTGGAAGCTGCCTTGATGGAGACCGATGAGGCGGCCCTGACACGAAAGGTTCTGGCGCGTCTGAACAGGAAGCGGTGGCCGGCCTTCCTGTTGCACTCTCTGCCGCTGTCCTGGCGCCTTGCTGCGACCGCAGCGGGAGTTCTTGCGGTGATCGTAGCGGCCGGCATCGGCGGATTTGCCGTCGCGGGAGCGGGAAGACTTGACGATGCGCTGCTCTCCTTCGCCATCGGCGATCCCGGTATCATCGCCGAAGATCTGTTCAGTCCCTTCGCTCAAGGCTTGGGTTAGGAGCAATGGTCGTGACCCGACGTTCTTGGCTTCGACTGGCGTTGCTGGCTGCGCTTTTCCTGTCCCTGGCGGCAAATGCCTTCCTCGTCGGCTATGTGACAAGGACCATGAGCACAGCTCCGGGCCTGGGCGGACTCGCTGAGCGCGCCGTCCGAACCTACCCTGCCGATGTGCGTGCAGAGTTCCGCCAACTGCTGCGCGACAACCGCCCACAAACGCGCGCCGCCCTGCAGAGATTGCGTGAGGCGCGGCAGGAGCTTGCAGCAGCCGCCCGAGCCGAGCCGCTGGACGAGGCCGAGGTGGAACGAGCGATGGCGGGTGTTCGGCAGTCGACCGACGACCTGCTGCGACTGATGCACGAGTTCTTGCTCGAAGCCCTGCAAAGGACACGTCGCGCCACGTAGGGGCCATTGCCGCCCCGCAACCAGGCTGCGCTTCATTCGCGTCGGCGGTTTCTGGGCTCGAGGCCGTTGCGCGCAGCCGCAACGGTCGCACGTGGCCCGACCGCGACCGAAAGCTCGACCTGCACACGAGCACGATTCGCCACCTGACGCGCATACTGACGCGCTCGACTGCCTGCGCACCGACAAGGCGCGGGGGCCAAACGCGCCGAGCGTGCCGGTAGCTTGCGGCCCGCCTATTGCACCGCGATCGGCAAGGTCCTCTTGTCGGGGCGCACGAACGACGTCTATGACGAGTTCGACGCGGAGATAAACTTCGCCTGATAACGCAGAACCTGCTGCGCGATGCACAATCGCTGCGGATCCAGGTCGATAACGCGCTCTATCGCCGCGGAAGTCCGGGATCATCCTGGCTACCGTGCGGGTGAGGCTCAGGCGACAACTCGGAGAATGCGCTCCAATGGCTGAGTTAACAGGCAAGGTCGCGCTGGTAACGGGGGCCAGCAAAGGGATCGGACGGGCAATCGCTTCGCGACTGGCAGCCGAAGGCTGCGATGTCGCCCTGGTGTCCCGGAACGCGGACGTCCTTTCCGCCGCCGCAGACGAGATCGCTGCGCGTCATGGCGTACGCGCGATGGCCATCGCCGCGGATCTCGTCACGGAAGCGGGCTGCAACGATGCGGCCGAAAAGGCGCTGGCCGCGTTCGGCGGGATTGACATTCTCGTCAACTGCGCCGGCGACACGAAGGCGGGCGTCTTCCCCGCGCAACCGGACGCAGACTGGACGAGCGGCTTCGCCCTCAAGTTCTTCGGTGCGGTGCGTCTGGCCCGAGCGCTCTGGGCAACGCTCAAGGCGAGGCACGGGACCGTCATCAATATCGGCGGCGCGGCGGCGTACACGCCATCACCCGGCTTCATGGTCGGCGGCGCCGTCAACGCGGCACTGGCGCATTTCACCAAGGCCCTTTCGAAACAGGGGTTGGTGGACGACGTCAACGTCAACATCATCCACCCCGGCGCGACGATCACTGAGCGCATGGACACGCTGGTGCGGCAGGAGGCCGCCGCCTCGGGACTGTCAGAGGAGGAGGTGCGGCGGCGCAACCGAGAACAGGCGGGGATACGCCGGCTCGGCACGCCGGAAGACATTGCCGAGGCAGTCGCCTTCCTCTGTTCGCCCCGCGCCCGCCACATCCAGGGCGTCGGCATCGCCATCGACGGCGGCGCGACGCCCGGACTTTGACCGGGGCCGTACGCTCGCCAGACGACGGGCTCCCTACCGCTTGCAGGCGTCCGCTCGCGTCTTCAAGGAGATGCGAACATGGGGTGGGCGCGAATCGAGACCGAGCAAAGCCGTCGGGACCCGGCGCTTGTCGTTATCGCGCTTCTGCAGACATCGGTGCGGGGCAGGCAAGGCATCGGGCTGGCATCCTGCCGCCGTTGCCTGTGGCCAAATTTGGGGCACGCACGCAAGGCGTCATGCGCAGACCGCGGCACTCGAAGAAAAATTAAACGATTATAGTGAGATGGGACGCCCGCGGCGCGGGAGGCGTGGTACAGACGGGTGGATTCGAACCACCGACCTTCGGAGCCACAATCCGACGCTCTAACCAACTGAGCTACGTCTGCCTGTCGAAAGTGGGCGGAACCTAAGCGCAAATTCCGCGGATTGCAAGAGGTCGGCAGGTGCTGCGACAGCCTGCCCGCGGCAGCGGTCGGCAAGGCGAAAGCGCAAGGCAAATCATACGAAAAGACCCGGGCGGTGAGCCCGGGTCTCGGTATGTCGTCGTTGAAGCAACGATCAGGCGGCCTTCAGGTCCTTGACAGACTTTTCGAACGCCTCCTTGACCGGCTGGCCGACCTCGGTGGCGATCTTGGTCGCCAGTTCCTGCATTTCCCTGGCCTGCGTGGTCAGGGCATCGAACTGCGACCGGGCAAAGGACGACTGCAGCTCGATCGCTTCGGCGACCGTCCTGACGCCCATCAGATCCTTGACGAATCGGAAGGTGGCGTCCGTGTTGGCCTTTGCCGAATCCACCGCCTTCAAGTTGAAGTCGAGGAAGCCCTGACGCGTGGTCTCGAAGGTGTCCTCGAGCAGATCGGTTGCGTCTTCGGCGGCCGACTTCATCTTGGCATAGGCCTCGCGAGCCTGCTCGATGCTCTTTTCGGCCGCCTCACGGGCGATCGCGGGAACTTCCAGCTTCGGCATGGCAAAAGCGTCGAAATTGGGAAACATGTCAACGGGCTTGGCCGCCGCTGACCTGCTGGTCCTGGCGCGCGCGGTCTTCGACGCCGGCGCCGCCGTCTCGGTGTTTTTCTCGGTCATGATCTCATCTCCTGTCGTTCGGATGCGATCACTGCATGCGTCGTCGCGCGTACAAAAGCCCCGTCCGTCCGTTCGAGACGGGGCGCCGTCATCCGCACTCGGAATATAGGAGAGCGCGTGCTGCGATGCAACAATTATTTTGCACTGCACAATAGATCCGCGGCGCTCCCCCTTCCGGCGCGGGCCGTTGCGCCGGGGCGCTGCTCTATCGACGGGCCTGCCCCTACGAGGGATCCCCGCAGTGCCGACCGCCGTCCGGGCGGCGCCGGACACGGTCGGGCGGACGCTGCCGTGGTCAGTCCTTGACCGCGTTCGCCGCATCCGATGCGGTCTTTGCCGCCTTTTCGCTCAGTTCGCGGGCCTGTTCTCCAAGCGACTCCATCTGCTTGCGCAGATAGGAGCCCTGGAGCTGCATCATCTCGTTGATGTCGCTGGCGCGCACCATCTTCTGAGCGAACTCAAAGGCCGCATTCATGTGCTCCTCGGCGTATTCCAGCGCCTTGCGGTTCATATCGGACGCACCGCTCTGCATCGCGGTGGCGGAATCGTCGACATTGGTCATGGCCTTCTGCGTGGCGGCCATGAAGTCGTCGAACGCCTTGCGCGCCTGGTCGACACTCTTGTCGGCAAACTCGCGCATCTGCTCGGGAATCTCGAAGCTCTGTTTGTCGCCGGCCATCCTCGTCAGCACTCCCTCGTTCGCTCGCCCGCGTCCCGGGACGCAGACGATGCCTCCACCCGATTGCCAATCATGGGCTTGCCCCGCCCGAACCGGCAGGTCGAGCGGGAGGCCCGTCGGCGGCCGCAACTCCGCCCGCGGCGACAGCCATCATCGCAGCCCGGGCCGCGCCCCCGGCCCTGGCGCAACCGTTAGCCGGAGAACAACGTCGCCCGGCTTCGCGCCGCCTCGAAAGTGGTAGCATGGCGCAGGGTATGCAGCAAATCGTCACAAGTGCGGTCGGCGCGGGACACCGCCCTTGTTCCGGCGTTTCGTTCGGCCACGGCGTTAACTAGACGGAGAGAGATCGGGCGCCAAAACCGGCCGCGGCGTGGACGACTCGGGCAAGAAACGATATTTACTCGTCGTTTACCGATCCCGTTCGAAGGACGGGCGACGAAGCCGGCAACAACCGAAACGGAAATTGCCGAGGGCGGAGGCGGCGCTTCCATGAAAGGTCAGGTCCGAAGCTTCCTGGCGCTGAGCGGTCTGGCGGCCACGAACACCTATCTGACCGACGCGCGACCGGCGTGGATCTGGGCGCCGGACGGGCAATCGATCCTGTGGGCGAATGCCGCCGGCGCGGCATTCTTCGGCGCCCGTTCGGTCGAGGAGCTCGGGGTGATCGGCGGGCTTGCGCGCGCCCCGGCCCGACCGCATATCGCCCGGATCGCGCAATCGGGCTCGATGGACCGCGACACCATCGACCGGCTCCGGTTCTACCGTGGCCTTCGGGTTATGCTGCTCACCTGTCTGTGCCGCCGCCTGGTCCTGCCCGACGGTACCAGCGCCGCGCTCATCGTCGCCAACGAACCAGTGAAGACCGATGGCGCCGCAGGCGGGGTGGTGCCCCTCAGCCGCCTGATCGCCGGTCGGAGTGCCGCCGTCTATGCATTCAGCCGGGACGGTTCCCTGTTGCACACCGAAGGACCGCTGCCGCTGCCGACCCCCGAGGCCGTCGCAGCGCTCAGGGCCTCCGGCAAGCGCTCGCCGGTGTTCGGCCCGCTCCAGATCGCCGAACGGCAGCACGACGCGGCGCTCGTTGGCCTGGACGACGGCGGCTTCCTGGTGATCGCCGCACTCGAAGACGCCGCGCCCCAGGGGCAAGGCACCGCAGAAAATGCCGCCGTGGTACAGACGGCGCCGCTGCCTGACGTGCCGGAGACAGCGGCATCCGCGCATCCGGAGCCGGCCGAACAGGCCATTCATATTGATGAGCCGGCCGTCGAGGGTTCGGCGCCGACCGAGGGCGACCCAGCGACCGCTGCAGCCGGGACCTCGGCGGGAGCCGAGCCGGACACTGCAGCTGCCCAATCCGAGGACGCGGTCCTGCCGCCCTCCCCGGAGGCCGAAGGATCCGGGGCCCCGCTGCAAGGATCGCATGAATTGCAATTGCCGGAAGAACCGGAGCCCGACGCAGCCGCCGTTCCCGACACCGAAATTGACGATGCGCTCGAGGCCGGGCCCGCCGCCGAGACCGCCGCGCCCACACCGCAGCTGCCGCGGTTCGTGTTCACGCCGACCGGCCGGCCCACCCGCTTTGCCTGGCAGATGGACGTCGAGCGGCGCTTCACCTTCCTGTCGCCGGAATTTTCCGAGGTGCTCGGACCGGCGGCCGCCGATATCGTCGGATCGACCTGGGAAGAGGTGGCCGCCCGCTTCGACCTGGACCGCGATGGCGAGATTGCTGCCGCGCTTGCGCGCCATGACACCTGGAGCGGCAAGACCGTGGAATGGCCGGTCGAGGGCGCCGCGCTGCGCGTGCCGGTGGATATGGCCGCCCTGCCCGCCTTCGATCGTTTCAGGGTTTTTGAAGGCTTCCGCGGCTTCGGCGTCTGCCGCACGGCAGATGCGCGCGAAGACCCAAGTGCGATCGGCCTGAAGCTCACCACCGGTCGCGCTGCAGGGGACGCCTTGGCCGATGCGCCACCGATTGCCCAGGGGGCGGCCGCCCAATCCACGGAGGTCGAGGCCGAGCTGCAGCCGCTCGAAGCCGCCCCCTCTCCCGATCAGGATTCCGCACGGCCCGTTGCCGAAACGGCCGGTCATCCGGCGCAGGCCGCGCCCGGCGAACCCGATCCGCAACCGGAGCAACCCGGCGGGCGTGTCGCCGATGCTATGCCCAGCGCCGAGGCCGGGCGATTGGCGGAGGAGGCAGAGGACCGTGCCGCCACGGACGGCGAGGCCGCGACGGCGCGCGACGACCGCCTCTCGGAAGCGCCGACCGCGGACGAGCTCCCGGCCGGGCCGGCCGCAGGGGCCTCGGTGGCGCAGGCGGCGGAACCCCAGGGACCCGAGGCTTTGGGCGAGACGACCGAAGGACCGACCACCGAGCACCGCAGTTCCGACCTTTTCGGCGACACCACGCCCCCGCCGCAGCGGCGGTCGGATGTCGGAGACCGTGACCAGGCTCTGGCCGACCAGTCGCGACCCTCTCCGGCCGGCGAGGAGCCCGCGACGACCATCGACGCTGATACGTCGCGGCTTTCCCGGCCCGAGCGGGAAGCCTTCCGCAAGATTGCCGAAGCGCTCGGTGCAGCCGCCGGCGCGCGCGCCGCGCCCCCTCCCGAGGCAACGCCGCCCGCCGCCCCGTCCAGGGACGCGGCCGACGATGGTCGCCCCTCGGAACCGGCCGCCGAGCCACCGCTCATGGCTTTCGACACACATGATACGGCGGATGTCCCGCCCGAGCCGGCAGCCGGCGACGAGGAGTCTGCCGACAATATCGTGCCGCTGCCGGGTTATGCGGAGCCCCATGCGCCGGACGTTGACGAGGCCCACCCGCACCTCATCGAACAGGACAATCGGCGCGGGGCAGCAGACATGGTCGATGTTGCCCTGCTCGACCGGCTGCCAATCGGCGTCGCGGTGCTGCGCGACCGCAGCCTGCTTTATGCCAATAACACGCTGCTCGAGCTGCTCGGCTACGACGATCTGGCCGCGCTAGCCGCGGCGGGCGGCCTCGATGCGGTGTTCGCCGAGCCCGAAGAGTGGCCCGTGGCCGGCGGCGAGGCCGAATTCGAACGCACCATGCGCGTCCGGCTTGCCAGTGGCGGCCTGAAGCCGGTCAAGGCGCGGCTCCATGCCGTCCCGTGGCACGGCGGGCGGGCCTTGCTGATGTCGTTCCTCGATCGCCACGATCCGTCGCGCGAGGCCGCGCTCGACCGGCTGCACGAAACCCAGTCCCAGCTCGCCGATGCCGAGCAGCAGATCTCCGAGCTCGACGCGGTGCTCGAGACAGCCACTGACGGCGTGCTGGTGCTCGACAGTGCCGGCACGATCCTCAAGGTCAACCGCTCGGCCGAAGCGTTGTTCGGCGCCAGCCGCGAGGACATGGTCGGCGCCGCGCTGACGCATTACCTTGCGCCGGAAAGCCACCGCGGCGCTGCAGATTATCTCGAGGGCCTTGCCAAGAACGGGGTCGCCAGTGTCCTCAACGACGGCCGGGAGGTCATCGGCCGGGTGCTATCGGGCGGGCTGATCCCGCTCTTCATGACCATCGGGCGGATCGGATCGAACCCGGACGATGCCAAGTTCTGCGCCGTGCTGCGCGACATCACCCAGTGGAAGAAGGCGGAGGAGGAACTCACCGAGGCCAAGCGCCAGGCCGAGACCGCAAGCTCGCAGAAATCGGACTTCCTTGCCAAGATCAGCCACGAAATCCGCACCCCGCTCAACGCCATCATCGGCTTCTCGGAAGTGATGATGGAGGAGCGCTTCGGCCCGATCGGCAACGACCGCTACAAGGAATATCTGCGCGACGTGCACAATTCGGGCTCGCACATCATGAGCCTGATCAACGATCTTCTCGACCTGTCGAAGATCGAGGCCGGGAAGCTCGACCTCACCTTCGAGGCGATCTCGGCCAACGAGATCATCCGCGAGTGCGTCGCCCTGATGCAGCCGCAGGCCAATCGCGAACGCGTCATCATCCGCGCCAGCCTGCCGACCTCGGTGCCGAAAATCGTTGCCGACGGCCGCTCGGTGCGCCAGATCATCCTTAATCTTTTGTCCAACGCCATCAAGTTCAACCAGCCTGGCGGCCAGGTGATCGTGTCGTCGGCGATGGAGGATTCGGGCGAGGTGGTGCTCCGGGTGCGCGACACCGGCGTCGGCATGAGCAACAAGGACCTGCAGGCGGCGATGGAGCCGTTCCGCCAGCTTCACACCGCCCGGCACGGCGGCGGCACCGGACTGGGCCTGCCGCTGACCAAGGCCCTGGTCGAGGCGAACCGCGCCAGCTTCCGGATCGACTCCGAGCTCAGCCACGGCACGCTGGTCGAGATCACCTTCCCGCCGCAGCGCGTCCTCGCCGAATAGGGGGCGGCGTGACACATCCGTGCAAGCCTCGCACGGTTCATCCCTTGCCTGCCGGAGTCCCGTGATGCTGTCACTTGCCGCCATGGAAGATGCCGCCCGGATCGTCTACGATGCAATGCGGCCGACCCCGCAGTACGTGTGGCCGGTTCTATCCGCCGCCTGCGGGCGCGAGGTCTGGGTCAAGCACGAGAACCACACCCCGATCGGTGCCTTCAAGGTGCGGGGCGGCCTGGTATATCTCCACGAAATCGCGGCGCATCATCCGGCAGGTACCGGGGTGATCTCGGCGACCCGCGGCAATCATGGCCAAAGCCTCGCCTTTGCCGCGCGCCGCTACGGGCTGTCCTGTACCATCGTCGTCCCGCACGGCAACTCGCGCGAGAAGAATGCGGCGATGCAGGCATTCGGCGCGCGTCTTGTCGAATTCGGCAGCGACTTCGACGCTGCCCGGGATCACGCCGCCGAACTCGCCGAAGAGCAGCGGCTCATCTTCATCCCGAGCTTCCATGCCGACTTGGTGCGCGGGGTTGCGACCTATGCGCTGGAGTTCCTGCGGGCCGCGCCGGACCTCGACGTCGTCTACGTACCCATCGGCCTCGGCTCGGGCATCTGCGGAATGATCTCGGCCCGCGACGCGCTCGGTCTCAAGACCAGGATCGTCGGGGTCGTCTCGGACAAGGCCGACGCCTATGCCCAATCGTTCGAGCGCGGCACGCGGATCGAGACGGCCAGCGCGGCCACGTTCGCCGATGGCATGGCGGTGCGCGGCCCTGCGGAAGCGGCGCTTGCCGTCATCCGCCAGGGTGCCGAGGACGTGCTGCGCGTCTCCGATGACGCGATTGCGGCCGCAATGCGTCTGATCTTCAGCGCAACGCACAATGCCACCGAAGGAGCCGGCGCGGCCGCGCTTGCCGCCCTCGTCACCGACAAGCGGCGCGGCGACAAGGCCGGCGTCGTGCTTTCCGGCCACAATATCGACCGTGAGCGCTTTGCCGCCGTACTCGCCGGCACCACCCCGAAGCCATAATCTCGCGACCTCCGCCACCGAAGAAATTGGAGGATTTCTCTCATATTACTTTAGAACTGTTCTAACCTATTGATATCACGAGCGTTTCAGTTGACTCGCAGCAGAACTTTCCTATTCTCGCCTCGCTCGACCGCTGTCCGACGGATCCCGTTCGGCGGTGAGGTTATGTCCGTCGGGACCTTGCCCCCGACTGCCTGGAGGAAGAGATGACCGTTACCGCAACTGCCCGTTCGCTCGGCACGCTGGCCGCATGCCTTCTCGGCTTCGCCGCTCTTGCGTCTCCGGCCTCAGCCGCCGGTGAGGTCAACATCTATTCCCACCGCCAGCCGACGCTGATCCAGCCGTTGCTCGATGCCTTCACCCAGGAAACCGGCATCAAGACCAACGTCATTTTTGCGTCGGACGGCCTTGGCGAGCGCATACAGGCCGAAGGCGCCAATTCGCCGGCGGACGTCCTGCTGACGGTCGACATCGGCCGGCTCGACGGTGCCAAGCAGCTGGGCATAACCCAGCCGGTGTCGTCCGAAGTCATTGAGGCCAATATCCCCGACACCTATCGCGATCCGGAAGGCCACTGGTTTGGCCTCACCACCCGCGCCCGCGTCGTCTACGCCTCGAAGGACCGCGTCAGCCAGGACAGCATCACTTATGAAGAGCTGGCCGATCCGAAGTGGAAGGGCAGGATCTGCATCCGCTCGGGCCAGCACGTCTACAACATCGGCCTGTTCGCATCCTATCTCGCCCATCATGGCGCCGCCGAGACCGAGGAGTGGCTGACCAAACTCCGCGACAATCTGGCGAGAAAGCCGGCCGGCGGCGACCGGGACCAGGCCCAGGCGATCATGGCCGGCGAATGCGACATTGCGCTCGGCAACACCTATTACGTCGGTCTGATGCAGACCAACGAGAAGGAGCCTGAGCAGAAGGAGTGGGCGAAGGCGATCAAGGTGCTGTTCCCGAATGCCGACGACCGCGGCACTCAGGTCAACATCTCCGGCATGATGATGGCCAAAAACGCGCCCAACAAGGAGGAAGCCCTCAAGCTGATGGAGTTCCTCTCGAGCGACAAGGCGCAGGAAATCTACGCCGAGACCAATTTCGAGTACCCGGTGAAGCCCGGCATTGACTCTTCCGAGATCGTGAAGTCCTGGGGTGATCTGAAGCCCGACCCGCTGCCGATTGCCGAGATGGCCAAGCACCGCAAGGAAGCCAGCGAGATCGTCGACAAGGTCGGGTTCGACAACGGTCCGTCGAGCTGACCGGAACCGCGCGTTGCGGTGCGGTTCGCCTCGGGCATGACGACCGCGCCGCTCTCGACCGAAGCGAAGCATCCGTCGGCGGGACGCAGGTCGCTGCCGTCGGGTGCTTCGCCGCTTCTGGAGTGGGCGCCGAATGACGATCGCAGCCGGATCGGACGGTGAACGCCCGATTAAAGCCGCTCCGGCCGCGCCGGCCGGCACGGGCGAACGCCTGCTAACGATCTCCGTGGTCGCCGTAGCCGCGCTCAGCCTGATGCCGATCCTGGCGCTGATCGCGATCGCCGCCCGGCCGAGCGGCGATGTCTGGCCACATCTCCTTGGCACCGTCCTGCCGCAATCGCTCTGGACCACGGCGCTGCTGATGCTCGGCGTCGGCCTTTTGAGCGCGATCATCGGCGTCGGCACCGCCTGGCTTGTCACCATGTGCCGATTTCCCGGTCGCGCACTGTTCGACTGGGCGCTGCTCGTCCCCCTCGCTGTGCCCACCTATATCGTTGCCTATTGCTATGTCGATATCCTCGACTACACCGGTCCGGTGCAGTCGGCGATCCGAGCATTGTTCGGCTTCAAGACCTCGCGCGATTACTGGTTCCCGGAGATCCGCTCGCTCGGCGGCGCGATCTTCGTCATGGGCTTCGTGCTCTACCCTTACGTCTACCTGACGACCCGGGCGACCTTCCTGATTCAGTCCGCCTGCACGCTCGACGTGTCACGGACGCTCGGCGCCGGTCCGTTGCGACTGTTCTTCCGGGTCGCATTGCCGCTCGCCCGGCCGGCGATCGCGGTCGGCGTATCCCTGGCGCTGATGGAATGCATCAACGACATCGGCGCGGTCCTATTCTTCGGGGTCAGGACCCTGACCTTCTCGGTCTACGACACCTGGATCCACCGCTCCAGCCTGACCGGCGCTGCCCAGATTGCCTGCGCCATGCTCGTTGTCGTGTTCGCGCTGTTGTGGGCGGAGCGCCATGCACGGCGGCACCAGCGCTTCCACCAGACGTCGACACGCTACCGCTCGCTGCCCAACTATCGCCTCGGCGGCGTCCGCGCCGCACTGGCCGTGGCCGCCTGCCTGACGCCGATCCTGATCGGCTTCGTGTTTCCAGCTCTGCTCCTGGCTGATTTTGCCAGCCGGCGCCTCGACGAACTCAGCGGAGGACAATTCCTCGCCGCCGTCGGCAATTCCCTGTCGCTCGCCACCGTGGCAGCGGCGGCCACGGTCGCCGTCGGCATCGTCCTGGCCTACAGCCAGCGGGTGCGCCGTTCGAACCTGATTGCAGGCGCCGCGCGGCTCGCCGCCATCGGCTATGCGGTGCCCGGAACGGTGCTCGCGGTCGGCATCCTGGTGCCACTGGCGGGGATCGATAATGCGGTCGACGCCTTCATGCGCCGGAACTTCGGATTTTCAACCGGCCTGCTCCTCGTCGGCTCCGGCACTGCACTGGTCTATGCCTATGTCGTCCGCTTCCTGGCCGTCGCCTACGGCCAGATCGAGAGCGGCTTCGGCAAGGTCACGCCGCATCTCGACATGGCGGCGCGCACCCTCGGCCGCTCCAGCACCCGGACCCTGTTCGAGGTCCACCTGCCCATGCTTCGCCCGGTGCTGCTGTCGGCGATGTTGCTTGCCTTCGTCGATTGCATGAAGGAGCTGCCGGCAACGATCCTGCTTCGGCCCTTCAACTTCGAGACGCTGGCGACCACCGTCTATGCCGCCGCATCGCGCGAGGTGTTCGAGGATGGCGCGCTCGCGGCCCTTGCGATCGTGCTGGTTGGACTGGTTCCGGTCATCCTGCTGGCGCGGACATCGGCAACGACGTTCCGGGACAGGCAGGGAACCCGAAGCAGAATTTGACCGTTCAAGCGCGGCCCATCCGAGCTTGCCCTCCGAGACGACGGTCTGCTCTCTCCAGGTTGAGTTTCCTCACTCGACGGTCGATATAACAATCCTTACCCGCCAACGTCCGAGAGGCCGCCCGCCATGGAGAAGAAGACCCAGATCAACGTCTGGTACGCCATTGCCGCGATCTTCCTGGTCTTTCTGTTCCAGAGCTGGTGGATCACCTACCGGACGGTGGAGCAGATCCCCTACTCGCAGTTCGAGCAACTCCTGAAAGAGGGCAAGATCGCCGAGATCGCGATCTCGGAAAACACGATCGAGGGCAAGTTCACCGAGCCGCTGGACGGCGGTCGGCAGTACTTCACCACGACCCGGGTCGACCTGCCGCTCGCCCAGATGCTGGAACAGTACGACGTCAAGTTCACCGGCGTGGTGCAATCCACCTTCCTGCGCGACCTGCTGTCGTGGGTGCTGCCGGTCCTGTTCTTCTTCGGCCTTTGGGTCTTCTTCATCCGCCGGTTCGCCGAGAAGCAGGGGCTGGGCGGCTTCATGACCGTCGGCAAGTCCAAGGCCAAGGTCTATGTCGAAAAGGGCATCAAGGTCAGCTTTGCCGATGTCGCCGGCGTCGACGAAGCCAAGGCCGAACTCAAGGAGATCGTCGACTTCCTCAAGGATCCCGACTCCTACGGCCGGCTCGGCGCCCGTGCCCCCAAGGGCATCTTGCTGGTCGGCCCTCCCGGCACGGGCAAGACGCTGCTGGCCAGGGCGGTGGCCGGCGAGGCCGGCGTGCCATTCTTCTCGATTTCCGGATCGGAGTTCGTCGAGATGTTCGTCGGGGTCGGCGCAGCTCGGGTGCGCGACCTGTTCGAGCAGGCACGCAAGCAGGCGCCAGCCATCATCTTTATCGACGAGCTCGACGCCCTCGGCCGCGCCCGCGGCGGCAACCCGATGATGAGCAATGACGAAAAGGAGCAGACGCTGAACCAGCTCCTGTCGGAGCTCGACGGCTTCGACCCCTCATCCGGTATCATCCTGCTTGCCGCCACCAACCGACCCGAAGTGCTTGATCCGGCGCTGTTGCGTGCCGGTCGCTTCGACCGTCAGGTCCTCGTCGACAGACCCGACCGGCCGGGACGGCGCGCGATCCTCGATGTCCATGTCCGCAAGATCAAGCTCGCCAGGGATGTCGACCTCGACCAGGTCGCCCAAATCACCGCCGGTTTCTCCGGAGCAGATCTCGCCAATCTCGTCAATGAAGCCGCGCTGCTCGCGACGCGGCGGCGCGGGAATGACGTGACCCTTGACGATTTCAACAATGCCGTCGAGCGCATCGTCGCCGGCCTGGAAAAGCGATCGCGGATCCTTTCGCCACTGGAGCGTACCAAGGTCGCGCATCACGAGATGGGCCATGCCCTGGTCGCCGCCAGCCTCACCGGGGTCGATCCGGTGCACAAGATCTCGATCATCCCGCGCGGCGTGGGCGCGCTCGGCTACACCATGCAGCGACCGACGGAGGAACGCTTCCTGATGTCGACAACCGATCTCGAGAACCGCATGGCGGTCCTGATGGGCGGACGGGCGGCGGAGAAGCTGATCTTTGGGGAGATCTCGACGGGCGCCTCCGACGACCTGCAGCGGGCAACCGAGATCGCCCGCGAGATGGTGGTGCGCTATGGCATGGACGACACGCTTGGCAACAGGGTCTACGCCCCGCAGCGTCAGGCCTTCCTGGGCCATGCGACCCTGGACGGCCCGGAGGTATCCGAAGGGACGCAGCGCGAGATCGATCTCGCCGTACGCGAGCGGGTCGAGGCAGCGTTCCGCAAAGCGACCGAGATCCTGACGGCGCGGCGATCGGAACTGGAAACCGGAGCGGCGATGCTGCTGGAGAAGGAGACGCTGACCGACGAGGACTTCCCGGCGCTTCGCCAGACGGGTCGGGAGCCGGAGCCGGCCTGATCCGGAACCGCCAAAGCCAAAACAGCCCGCCCGGCCGCGACAGCGCGGCCGGGCCTTTCCCTCCCGTGTGGAAAGGACGTCAGACGGCGACGATGAGTGTCGCCTCTGTCGCCGCCTTGACGTCGTCGACGCTGACCCCGTCGGCAAGCTCGATCAGCTTGAGGCCGTTCTCGGTGACGTCGAAGACGCCGAGATTGGTGATGATGCGATCGACGCAGGCAACCCCCGTCAGCGGCAGCGTGCACGTCTTCAGCAGCTTGCTGTCGCCGGATTTCGAGGTGTGGTCCATGATGACGACCACCCGCTTGACGCCGGCGACCAGGTCCATGGCGCCGCCCATGCCCTTGACCATCTTGCCCGGAATCATCCAGTTGGCGAGATCGCCCTTTTCCGACACTTCCATCGCACCGAGGATGGAAAGGTCGATGTGGCCGCCGCGGATCATGCCGAAGCTGTCCGCCGAAGAGAAATAGCTCGTCTGCGGCAGTTCCGTGATCGTCTGCTTGCCGGCATTGATCAGGTCGGCGTCGACCTCGTCCTCGGTCGGGAACGGCCCCATGCCGAGCATGCCATTCTCCGATTGCAGGGTCACGTGGACGCCTTCGGGAATGTAGTTCGACACCAGCGTCGGAATGCCGATGCCGAGATTGACGTAGAAGCCGTCCTGCAGCTCCTGGGCGGCGCGCTTCGCCATATCGTCGCGAGACCAGGCCATCAGTTCGATCCCTTTCTTCAGGCTGCGCGCGTCGTGCGCTTTTCGATCCGCTTCTCGAACGTGCCCTGCACGATGCGGTCGACGAAGATGCCGGGCGTGTGAATGTGGTCGCCGTCGAGTTCGCCAATCTCGACGATCTCCTCGACCTCGGCGACCGTGATTCTTCCTGCGGTCGCCATCATCGGATTGAAGTTGCGGGCCGTCTTTCGGTAGATCAGGTTGCCTTCCCGGTCAGCCTTCCAGGCCTTGACCAGCGACAGGTCGGCGACGAGACCGGTTTCCAGGATGTAGGTCTCGCCGTTGAACTCCTTGTGCTCCTTGCCTTCGGCGATCAGCGTGCCGACACCGGTCTTGGTGTAGAAGCCGGGGATCCCCGCGCCGCCGGCACGGATGCGCTCGGCCAGCGTGCCCTGCGGGTTGAATTCCAGTTCAAGCTCGCCGTTGAGATACTGGCGCTCGAACGTGGCGTTCTCGCCGACGTAGGACGAAATCATCTTCTTGATCTGCCGTGTCTGCAGGAGCAGGCCGAGGCCGAAGTCGTCGACACCGGCGTTGTTGGAGATCACCGTCAGCCCCTTTACGCCGCTGTCGCGGAGGGCAAGGATCAGGTTCTCCGGTATGCCGCACAGGCCGAAGCCGCCGGCCATGATGACCATGCCGTCCGATACGATGCCCTCCAGCGCGGATGCCGCGTCCGGATATACCTTGTTCATGGGGATCTCCTCACAGACCGTGAATGCCGGGCGACGACCCCGACATGAACCACCCGTCAGGCGACGTGATAACGCCGAACCTTTCCAGTCTCAAGCCGCAAGACAAACGCAAGCAACCTGCAATTTGCAGCGCTTTTGCCTTGAACCCGCCTCGAATCGTTCTTATCCCGGCTCGAAGGATGTCGCCGTGCTCAACGGACAGGCGTGGCGCCGTCGCCCATATCTTTGCCCGAACCGATCACGCGTCATGAACCTCGGTCGAGACAACAAGACAGCGACCCGACGCAACTTTCCCCAACGCGGCGGCATTTGCATCCATTTCTGTGGAGCCAGGCGGACCCGATGACCCGGGGAACCACTATAAGAAGGCTGTTGGCCGCCGTGGCCGTCGCCCTGGTGCTCGTGCTTGGCGTTGCGGCGATCGTCCCAGTCGTTGTGTCCACCAATGTGGCCCGCGACCGCATTGCGCTCGAATTGGCGGACTGGCTGGGGGGCACTGTCGCCATCGCTGCGCCGCCGCGGCTGGAGTACGCACCCGAGCCCCGGCTCCTGCTGCCCAACGTCACGCTGAGGAGCGGTGATGATCGCTGGACGATCAGCAGCGCGGACATCTCCGCCCATTTCGATCTCTCGGCCTTGGTCCGGGGCGAAATGGAATTTTCCGCCTTCACGATCGAGCACCCCGACATCCTGATCGCTGTCCCCGACGCGACAAGGACGGCCTGGATCGAGGCGATTCCGACGTTCGCGGCCGAGCTCGGTCGCCTGTTCCGACAGCGGCTGGCCGTCACCGGCGGTACGCTCGGAGATCTCGAGCACCCTGAAGTCCCGCTTGCCAGGGACCTGTCCCTGAAGTTCTCCGCCGATGCCGACGGCCGCGACGCCGTGCTCAAGGGGACCTTCATCGCCGCGGATCACACCTTCAATCTCAGGCTCATGCTGGCCGACGTCGGCATCCTGGACGGCAACACCGGCGGTGCCGTGGGACTGGTGCTTGCCTCGCCTCTTTTCTCGGTCCGTGCCGACGGCAGCATTCCTGATCCGGCGCGCGACCGCATGATGGGCACAGTTGAGCTGGCCACCAGAGATCTCCGCGGCCTGTTGAACCGGCTCGGCGCCGAGTTCGAATCCGGAGCGGCGCTCGGTCGCAGCCGGATCGCCGGCACAGGCCACTTCGGACTGACCTCGGTCGCGTTCGACCAGGCGACGATAGAGCTCGACGGCAACATCGGCGATGGACAGCTCGCGCTGGGTCTGCGCAACGATCGCCCGGTGCTGGAGGGGACGCTGGCGTTCGATGCGCTCGACCTCACCCCCTATGCAGAGGATTTACGCAGCGCGAGATGGTCCGACACCGGCCGCCCGATCTGGCTCACGACCATGCTGCGTGCAAGTGACGTCGACCTGCGGCTGTCCGCCGCGCGCGTCACCGTTGGCGACCTCGGCCTGAAGCAGGCGTCGGCCGCCGTTCTGCTCAAGGACGACGGCTTCACGCTCGATATTGGCCAGACGGCGTTCCGGGGCGGCCAGATTGGCGGCAATCTGCGGCTGTCACAGCCCGGCAATCACGGCGAGCGCGATCTCGGGCTGGCGCTGCGGGGCACGGACATTGACATTGCCGGCCTGGAATGGCCGGACATGGGCCTTCATCCTGTCTCCGGGCGCGCCTCGCTCGAAGCCAGCGCAAGGGCAACGGGGCGTTCTCTCACCAACCTGCTGCATTCGGTCACCGGCCGGCTCACACTTACCATCACCGATGGCATCGTGGCGGGCGGCGATCTCGACAGGACGGTCGCTCGGCAGATCAGTCTGCCCCAGCAGCAGGCCGGCGAACAGGAAGGCGCCGGCGGCAACACGGCGGCCTTGCAAACCCGGTTCGACACGCTCCAGCTTGAAGCTTCGATCGACACCGAGACCGTGAAGATCGAACGCCTTGCGCTCGAAACAACTGGCAATGCCGTGGTCGCATCCGGATTGCTGACGCGGGGCGATGGGCAACTCTCCCTGCGTGGCCGGGTGGAAAGCGGCGGCGGAACGCCCGCGGGAAGCGCCGCAGCGGCGAGCAGCCGGACCGGCGCGAAGGTCCTCCCGTTCCTGATCCGCGGTGACTGGCGCAAACCACAGGTGCTGCCCAATCTCACCGCCATGACGCCCCAAGACTAAAACAGGACTTGCAGCGGCCAGCATCCGGCGCTGCTATGGCCCGGGTGCGCCATGTCGCGGGACCGCGTCGCCGCTCATGCCGGCTTGCCGGGCGGCACTCGGCGCCGCGGCCCATCAGCTGAAAGGCAGCAGGGCATGCCCTTTGTGCCAGGTGGCGCGGGCGACCAGATAAAGCCGGCCGAGCCGGGTTTCAGCTCTCAGATAGTGGCGCACCGGGACCGTGTTGGAGGTGAACCTCGCCTTGTAGCTCTGCATCCCGGTTCCGAAGCAGAAATTCGTGACGCCCTGTTCGGCACAGTAGCGGATCATTCGTTCCAGCAGCACAATGCCGGGCGCGAACGTGTGCCATTCGGCTGCGCCAATGGAAAGCAGCACGAAATTTACATGACGGCCGTAACGCAGTGCGATGTTGGTCGCGATGGTCTCGCCATTGCAGTCGAGGGCGAAAGCCCATACCCGCCCCTCCGGCCCGGCGTGGCGCAACAGCTGCCGATAGAACTCTCGGACTTCGGGGCGCTCAAGCGCATCATCACGCTGCATCGATCGGAACCGGGTCCGGCGCTGCGAAACGAGGATCTCGTAGATGGCCTCGGCCTCCTTCGGACCCGATGCCAGCCGGACCTCGACATTGCCCTTTTTCTGCAGCCGCCGGAATTGCCGCCGCGCATGACGGTGGCGGAGTTCGTCCGCGGTCGGATCCATCCAGTAAAGTGAATGGGACGTCGCCCCCGCCTCCGGCAGACGGGCAAGGGGATTTGGCACCGGGCCTATCCGCTCGGGGATCCCTGCAATGTCCACCAGATCGACCTCAGGCAACGCTGAAATCACTGCTTCCCACGCTGCCGCGAAAACCTGATCGTCTTGGCAGGCATTGCCGATGATCGGCGCGTTCTGATCGGAGAACCCGCGGTCCGGAAAGCCGGCCACCCGCGCCGGTCCGCGTTGCCGGATCAGGAACGGGACCAGTAGCAGCGGCTCGCCGGTCAATTCGCGACTGGCTTCCAGAACGACGAGCCGCCCGCCTTCCGGCTCGGCAAGATGATCGCGAAAGGCACCGACGAATTCGAGGCTCTGAAACGGCGTGAGCGGGCGCAGCGCCGGAGATGCCCATAGTCGGCGGAGCGTGGCATTGTCGGGATCTGCATGCGCTGTCACCGTGACCCGCTTGTCCGCGGCTGGCATCAGGTCGTCGCTTGCGCGCCCCGTTCTGGTCTGCGTCCAAGCCGCCGCCATACCCTTCCCCCTTTTCAAACGCGCATCGGTCGTCGGCACGTCGATGCGCGCCGGCCGCGTCGACACCCCCCAATGTACGCCGAAACCCGTTGCCGTCGTCGTAGCGCATGCGGCCATGTCGACGGATACGGCGATCGCGCAACGGCGACCAAGAGCGGCGCCCCCGACCGTTCAATGAAGGCGCCAGAATTGCGTGTCACCGTCAGCGATCTTGCCGTCCCCTGTCGCACGATGCCCCCCGGTTCATCGCTTAACCGAAGCGACCTATGGCACGGGAACTTCATGATTCCGTTAACCGCTGACTGGGGCCGCCCGCCTCATCCCTGCGCCTCGGCACGGCGCATGTCTCGTTCGCGCTGGACCTGCCGTCGCTTGGTGACAAGCGACGTGGCGATGACGCCCGCAGTGACGATGCCGACAAGGATGGTGCAGACGGCGTTGATCTCGGGTGTTATGCCGAGACGCACCTGCGAATAGATCTTCATCGGCAGCGTGGTGGCGCCGGGACCGGTTGTGAAGCTCGCAATCACCAGGTCGTCGAGGGACAGCGTGAAGGCAAGCATCCAGCCGGCGACGACGCCGGGCAGGATCAGCGGCAGGGTGATGGTGAAGAAGGTCTTCACCGGCGGACAGCCGAGATCGAGCGCGGCCTCTTCCAGCGAGCGGTCGAACCCGACCAGCCGCGACTGCACCACCACCGCGACGTAGCACATCGCAAACGAAGTGTGGGCGATCATCACGGTCCAGAATCCGCGATCCTGGCCGATGGCAACGAACAGCAGCAGGAGCGACAGGCCGAGGATCACCTCCGGCATCACCAGCGGCGCATAAACCATGCCGGAGAACAGGGTGCGGGTGGGAAACCGGCCCGAGCGCACCAGCACCAGGGCGGCGAGCGTGCCGAGCACGGTCGCGACCGTCGCCGAGACCAGGGCGACCCGGAGCGTCACCCAGGCGGCATCGAGGAGCTGCTGATTGCTGAGCAGCGCAACATACCACCTGGTCGAGAACCCGCCCCACACCGTGACGAGCCGCGATGCATTGAAGGAATAGATGACGAGCAGGACAATCGGCAGATACAAGAAGGCGAAGCCGAGCACCAGCGACGTGAGGTTGAACCAGCTCGGCCCCTTACGCATAGCCGCCTCCCCGCGCGGATATCGTCGCCGTCATGCGTTCTTCTCCGCCACCTTCTGCTGCTGGTTCTGGAACAGCACGATCGGGATGACCAGGATCAGCAGCAGGATGATGGCGACCGCCGAAGACACCGGCCAGTCGCGGTTGTTGAAGAACTCGACCCAAAGGGTCTTGCCGATCATCAGCGTTTCCGAGCCGCCGAGAAGGTCGGGTATGACAAACTCGCCGACGGCAGGAATGAACACCAGAAAGCAGCCGGCAATGACGCCCGGCAGCGACAGCGGCACGGTGATCTTCCAGAACGCCTGCCATGGCGGGCAGCCGAGGTCCGAGGCGGCCTCGAGCAAGGTTTCATCGAGCTTTTCCAGCGTGGCATAGAGCGGCAACACGAGGAACGGCAGATAGGAATAGACGATGCCGATATAGACGGCCGTGTTGGTGTTGAGGATCGTAAGCGGCGTGTCGATGATCCCGAGCCACAGCAGGAACTGGTTGAGCAGGCCTTCACTCTTCAGGATGCCGATCCAGGCGTAGACGCGGATGAGGAAGCTGGTCCAGAACGGCAGGATCACCAGCATGAGGAGCGTTGGCCGCCAGGCGCTGGGCGCGCGCGCCATGCCATAGGCGATGGGATAGCCGACCACCAGCGTGATCAGCGTTGAAGTCGCCGCGATCCACAGGCTGGAGAGGTAGGATCGCCAGTAGAGGTCGTCCTCCGTCAGCCAGACGTAGTTGTCGAACGACAGAGCCGCCAGACTCTCCTGCAGGGAATCCCATCCCGCCGAAATATCGAAGGTCGGAACATAGGGCGGGATCGCAATCGCGGTCTCGGACAGGGAGATCTTGAAGACGATGAAGAACGGCGTCAGGAAGAAGAACAGGAGCCAGGCGTAGGGTACGGCGATCAGCAGCCAGCGGCCGAGCGAAGGTCGCTTGCCGACTGCTTCCGTGGCGACTGGCTCGACCGCAGGAATGTCTTTGCTCATCGGCAGGCCCCCGTCACCCCGTCAGGATCACGCCAGCATCGCGATCCCAGGATAGGTACACCTTGTCGTCCCAGCCGATCGGGCGCTCGACCGTGCGCGACACGTTTGCAACCGTCGCCTTCAGGATCGTGTTGCCCTCCGCCCTGGCGTGATAGATCGAGACATCGCCGAGATAACCGATATCCCAGATTTCGGCCTTGAGCGCGTTGACGGCACCGTTGGCAGGCTCCTCAAAGGAGATCTTCAGCTTCTCCGGGCGGACCGCGAACCAGACGGTGTCTCCCGCCGCCGCATGGGTGGTCTGAGCGACCTCGATGTGGCAGCCGTCGGCAATACCCCGCAGTTCGGTGCTGTTGGCCGAGACCGACACCACCTTGGCCTCGATCAGGTTGATCGAACCAATGAAGTCGGCGACGAAGCGCGAATTCGGTGTTTCATAGATCTCCGCCGGTGTCGCCACCTGGATGATGCGTCCCTTGTCCATGACGGCGATACGGTCGGCCACCGTCATCGCCTCTTCCTGGTCGTGGGTGACGATCAGGAAGGTCATGCCGAGGGTGACCTGGAGGTCCATCAGCTCGAACTGTGTATCCTCGCGCAGCTTCTTGTCGAGGGCTCCAAGCGGTTCGTCGAGCAACAGCACCTTGGGCTTCTTCGCGAGCGAGCGGGCAAGCGCGACACGCTGGCGCTGACCGCCGGAAAGCTGGTGTGGCTTGCGCTTGGCGAAGGCTTCGAGCTTGACCAGCTTCAGCATCTCCTGAACGCGGGCCTCGATCTCGCCCTTGGGCATCCGGTCCTGCTTGAGGCCGAAGGCGATGTTGTTTTCCACCGTCATATGGGGAAACAGCGCGTAGGACTGGAACATCATGTTGGCCGGACGTCGGTAGGGTGGAATACCCCGCATGTTCTGGCCATCGAGCAGGATGTCACCCTCGTTCGGCTCCTCGAAACCGGCGAGCATGCGCATCATCGTCGTCTTGCCGCAGCCCGATCCGCCGAGCAGAGCAAAGAACTCGCGTTCGTAGATCCTGAGGCTGAGGTTGTCGACTGCGGTAAAATCACCGAACCGTTTGGTAACATTCCGGAACTCGATGAACGGTTTTGCCGCCGGGTCGTCCCAGGGCGCGAAGGAACGCCGTACCGGCCCGATTGGTTGCTTGGCCAATTCCACCCCCGCCTGCTGTCGCCGCCACGGCACCGACGCACTATCTGTCACGAGCCCGGCCGGCAGCCGGGCTCGTGGTCGTCGCTGTCAGTTGCCGCTTTTGACCTTGGTCCAGATCCGGTTCTGAAGCCGGCTGATACTGGCCGACTTGGTCGTGGTGGTGAACAGCTTGGCCACGGTGTCCTCGTCCGGATAGATGGCGGGGTCCTCGAGCACGTCCTTGTCGAGCAGTGGCTGGCTGTCCTTGTTGCCGTTGGCGTAGAACACGTAGTTGGAGGCCTTGGCGATCACCTCCGGACGCATGATGTAGTTCAGAAATTCATGCGCTTCCTCGACATGCCTGGCATCGGCCGGGATTGCCATGTTGTCGAACCACATCATGGCGCCTTCCTTCGGAATGACGTACTCCACAGAGACGCCGTTGTCGGCCTCGTTGGCACGATCACGTGCCTGCAGAACGTCGCCCGACCATCCGACCGCAAGGCAGATGTCGCCGTTGGCCAAAGCGTTGATGTACTCGGAGGAATGGAACTTGCGCACGTAGGGCCGGATCGTCTCGAGGAGTTCGCCCGCCTTCTCGATTTCGCCCTGGTCGTTGGAGTCGGGATCGAGCCCGAGGTAGTTCAGCGCCGCAGGAATCATTTCCTCGGGCGTGTCGAGCAGGAAAATCCCGCAGTCGGCAAACTTGGACACCACGTCCGTCTTGAAGATCATGTCCCAGCTGTCAACCGGAGCGTCCGGCATGATCTCCTTGATCTTGTCGACATTGTAGCCAAATCCGGTCGTGCCCCACATGTAGTTGATCGAGTAGGCGTTGTCGGGGTCGTACTTCTCGAGCCTTGCCGCGATCTCCGGCCACATGTGCTTCAGATTCGGCAGTTTCGACTTGTCGAGCTTCTGGAACACGCCGGCCTGGATCTGACGGCCCATGAAGCTCCCCGTCGGCACCACGATGTCATAGCCCGTCCCTCCGGCCAGAAGCTTGGTTTCCAGGATCTCGTTGCTGTCGAAGACGTCGTAGACCACCCTGATCCCGGTCTCCTTGGTGAAGTCCTCCAGGATCGATTCATCGATGTAGTCCGACCAGTTGTAGATGTTGACCACGCGCTCCTGCGCGAGGGCCGTCCCCGTGGTCAGGCCGAGCGCCGCAACGCCCGCGATCAGCAAGTCCCTCATGATACTTACCTCCGAATTCCCCAGTCTTACGCGCAGCCCGGCCAGAGACCCGACCCACACGGCACCGCCTGGCTCCGAGCCCGAGCGTAGAAGCGATCGGACCCGGCCTCAAGCATCCATTCAGCTGTAATTGCGGAAAATCCCGACACGACCACCCCATGAGATTTGACTTAGACATCAAATCTTTAGGCCCAGAGCCCGGCCGGCTGGCCATCATTACAGGTAGGTCTGCCGCTCCAACGACGAGATTTCGCGACCGAAGGCCGTCAATTCCTCACGCTTGATCTCGACCAGCACCTTGTGCACGTCGGGACCGACCGCCTCCTTCATGCGCTGTGAGGCCGCGAAGGCGTCGATCGCCTCGTCCATCCAGGGCGTCAACCGTGTCGCCGTCTTCTCGTAGGCATTGCCCTCCACCGGCGGCGGCGGCGCCTCGCCGGCCTGCAGACCGCGCCGCATGCCGGCGATGACACCGGTCAGGACGAAATAGGGATTGGCGTCGGCACCGGCGATGCGATGCTCGATGCGCGTGGCCTCCGGTGCCGAGGCCGGCACACGCAGTGCCACCGAGCGGTTGTCGTAGCCCCAACAGATCGAGGTGGGCGCATAGGACCCCGGCTGCATTCGGCGGAAACCGTTGAAGGTCGAAATGAACAGGAGCAGCGCTTCGGGCATGGTGTCGAGCAGACCGCGGATCGCGTGGCCGAGCCGCCGTTGCCCGCTGTCCGGATCGGCGAAGATGTTGCCGTTGGCATCTTCCATGCTGACATGGACATGCATGCCGTTGCCCGGCCATTCGACGAAGGGCTTGGCCATGAACGAAGCCTTGAGACCGTGCTTGCGGGCGATCCCGGCGACGAGGCGGCGCAGCAGCACGGCATCATCGGCGGCCAGCAGCGTGTCGCGGCGATGGTGCAGATTGAGCTCGAACTGCCCAGGTGCGGCTTCCGAGACGGCAGCATCGGCAGGAATTCCCTGAGCGTCGGCACCGCGGCGGATGTCATCGACGAGCGGCATCAGCGCCTCGAGGTCCGACAGGGCGTACATGTTCTGCCGCGCCGGGCCAAGATGGGTGGAGAACAGCGGCTTCGGCGTGCCGCTCCAGTCGTTGTCGCTCTCCTCGAACAGATAGAACTCGAGCTCGAAGGCCGCGGTGGCGGCAAGGCCTTCGGAAGCGAGCCTCGCGACGGAGCGCCCGAGCACGTGGCGCGGATCGACCTCGAACGGCCGCCCGTCGCGGTGGTACATCGACAGCAGCACCTGCGCTGTCGGCCGCTCGGCCCAAGGCACGATGCGCAGCGTCTCGGCGATCGGCCAGCACACGCCGTCCTTGTCACCGGTGTCGATGTGCAGGCCCGTCTCCTCGACCTCGCGGCCCCAGACGTCGAGACCGAACAGCGAGAACGGCAGGGCAACGCCGTTTTCGAACACCTTCATCAAGGCGCTTCCGGGAAGCCATTTGCCACGCAGAACGCCGTTGGTGTCCGGCAGCACGACCTCAAGGGTGTCGAGGTCCGGGTGTTCGGCGACGAAACGTTCCACCGTCTCCATCCAGCCGTCGCTGCCTTCGGGGCGTACCCAGGCAGAGCGCGCGGACTGCAGCATGATCCCCTCCGGTTGATCGGCCGCAGCCCTTTACAGGCTCTCGTTGCCGATTAAGTAAAAATGTGATCACGTTGTAGCTGAACTGTCAAGCAAAGCGGACCGCCGCGATGGCCGACCTCGACCCCGCGCCCCCCGACAAGACCGTTCTGCGCGATCCGGCGCGCGACCGGGTCGCCCGCACGGTGCGCGATGCGCTCCTGACCGGTCGTTTCGTGCCGGGACGGGCAGTGACACTGCGCGGACTTGCCAAGGAACTCGGCGTCAGCCCGATGCCGGTCCGCGAGGCGGTGCGCAGCCTGGCAGCGGAAAACGCTCTCGATATCCGCGCCAACGGCCGCATTCAGGTCCCGACGATGACGCCGCGGCGGCTCGACGAGATCCTGACAGCGCGGCGCCTGCTGGAACCGGAACTGGCCCGAATGGCCATGGCACGGCTCGGCCGCGCCGACGCACGCGCCCTGCGCGACATCGACGACACCATCGACGCCAGCCTGCGCAACGGCGACGCCGAGACGTACATGCGTCTCAACCACGCCTTCCATTTCCGGATCTATCGGGCCGCGGAATCGATCGTGATGCTGCCTCTGGTCGAGAGCCTGTGGCTGCAATTCGCCCCCTTCATGCGCACCGTCTATGGGCGCGTGGGAACGGCCGCGCTCGAGGATCACCACAAGGAGGCAATCGCCGCGGTGCGCAGCAACAATGCCGATGCGCTCAAGGAAGCGATCGCTGCCGACATCGGCGCCGGCATGGCGCTGATCGCGACCGCCCCGGTCGAAGACACGAGCGCCACACCACGCCGGACGATCCGGCGCGGCGATTGACAGACGTCGAGATGTGATCACAAATAGCCGACTGTCATTGCCGCCACGATGGTGTCGGCCGTGCTATAAGAGGAGTGTTGCCCTCGCCCGCGAAATGGTGCCCGCTGTCGCGGTTGCGCCGAAATCCCGAAAGACGAATCCGTGATCAGGACCAAGAAGCCCGCCTCGCCCTCTCTCGCCAACCGCCGCGGAGTGACCTCGTTCGAAGAGGCACAGGTCTGGCTGGAGGAGCGCGGCATCGAGGACATCGAATGCATCGTGCCGGACATGGCCGGCGTCGCCCGGGGCAAGATGATGCCGGTGGAGAAATTCCTCTCCGGACCGGTGATGACCATGCCGTCCTCGATCTTCGCGCAGACGATCTCGGGCGACTATCCGCCTGAAGACGACCGCTTCAAGCACAACCCGACCGACGGCGACCTGTTCTTCCGCGCCGACTATTCGACCCTGACGGCAGTCCCGTGGGAGACCGACCCGACGGCCCAACTGATCCACGATGCCTACACCCGCGAAGGCATTCCCGTGGAGACCGCGCCGCGCAACGTCCTGAAGCGCGTGCTCCAGCTCTATGCCGACGAGGGCTGGGAGCCAGTGGTCGCGCCGGAAATCGAGTTCTACCTCGTCAAGCCGAACACGGATCCCGACTATCCGCTGGAGCCGCCGAAGGGCCGCTCCGGCCGGCCGGAGGTCGGGCGCCAGTCCTATTCGATTTCCGCGCTCAACGAATTCGATGACCTGATCGACGACATCTACGATTTCTCGGAGGCGCAAGGGCTTGCGATCGACACGCTGATCCATGAAGAAGGCGCGGCCCAGATGGAGATCAACCTGCGCCATGGCCATCCGCTGGAACTTGCCGACCAGGTGTTCCTGTTCAAGCGAACCATCCGGGAGGCGGCGCTCCGCCACGACATGTACGCCACCTTCATGGCTAAGCCGATGTCGAACCAGCCCGGCTCTTCGATGCACATCCATCAGTCCGTTGTCGAGATCGAGACCCGCAGGAACATCTTCTCGAACGAGGACGGGGAAGCCACCCAGGAATTTCTCGGCTTCATCGCCGGCCATCAGACCTACCTGCCGGCAGTCACCGCAATCATGGGGCCGTATGTCAACTCGTACCGGCGCTTTGCCCGCAACAGCACGGCGCCGGTCAACGTGTTCTGGGGTTACGACAACCGCACGGTCGGCCTGCGCGTGCCCAACTCGAAACCGGCGGCACGCCGGCTGGAGAACCGGGTGCCGTCGTCAGACGTCAATCCCTATCTGGCCATCGCCGCCTCCCTTGCCTGCGGGTATCTCGGGATGGTGCAGAAGCTGACGCCGGACGAACCGAAGACCGGCTATTCCAGCGACACGATGCACGCGCTTCCCCGGGCGCTCCTCGACGCCGTGTCACTGTTCGACCAATGCGAGGAACTGCGAAGCGTGTTCGGCGAGAAGTTCGTCAACACCTACCGTGCCATCAAACAGGAGGAGTTCGAGACCTTCATGGCCGTGATCAGTCCATGGGAGCGTGAATACCTGCTTCTCAACGTCTGACCGGCCGCTGCCCGGGGGCGGGCGACCGCTCCGTCCGAACCGGCCAAATCGATCAGAAGCCCAAGGACCGCTACGATGACCGCTGTCTCAAACCGCTATCCGACCGCCGCCTTGCGCGCGTCGGATGCCGCCCACCATCTGCATCCCTTCACCGACTACAAGGCGCTCAACGCCGAAGGCAGCCGGATCATCACCCGGGCGGAAGGGGTGTTTGTCTGGGATTCGGACGGCAACCGCATCCTCGACGGCATGGCGGGCCTGTGGTGCACGCAGGTCGGGCACGGAAGGACCGAAATCGTCGAGGCCGTGCACCGGCAGATGCTGGAACTCGACTATTACAACACCTTTTTCAAGACCACCCATCCGCCGGCGGTGGCGCTCGCCGAGAAGCTGGTGGAACTGACGCCGCCCCAATTCAACCACGTGTTCTTCACCAGCTCGGGCTCGGAAGCGAACGACACCGTGTTCCGCATGGTGCGCTACTACTGGGACCTGATGGGCAAGCCGGAGAAGAAGACGATCATCGGCCGCTGGAACGGTTATCACGGCTCGACACTGGCGGGCACGAGCCTTGGCGGGATGCACGCAATGCACGGCCAGGGCGACCTGCCCGTACCCGGCGTATTCCACATCACCCAGCCGTACTGGTTCGGCGAGGGCGGTGCCATGAGCCCTGAGGAATTCGGCCTCTTCGCGGCGCGGGAGCTCACCGAGGCGATCGACACACTCGGCGAGGACAAGGTGGCGGCCTTTATAGCCGAGCCGATCCAGGGCGCGGGTGGGGTCATCATCCCGCCGGAGTCATACTGGCCGGAGATCAAGCGCATCCTGAAGGAGCGCGACATCCTGTTCGTCGCCGACGAGGTGATCTGTGGCTTCGGCCGCCTCGGCACTTGGTTCGGCTCGCAGTACTACGAGCTCGAGCCCGACCTGATGCCGATTGCCAAGGGACTGTCGTCCGGCTACCTGCCGATCGGCGGGGTGATGGTCAGCGACCGGGTCGCAGATGTCATCGTCGACAAGGGCGGCGAGTTCTTCCACGGCTTCACCTATTCCGGCCACCCGGCGTGCTGCGCGGCGGCGCTGGCCAACCTCGAGATCATGCAGCGCGAGAAGATCGTAGACCGCGTCGCCACCGACGTCGGTCCCTACCTCCAGGAGAAGTGGCGGAAACTGGCCGAGCATCCTCTGGTCGGGGAGGCGCGCATGGTCGGCCTGATCGGCGCGCTCGAGCTGGTTCCGGACAAGAGCGACCGCAGCGTCAAATTCGAGCCGATCGGCGAGGTCGGCACGCTTTGCCGTGACCTCTCGTTCAAGAACGGGCTGGTGATGCGCGCTGTGCGCGATTCCATGATCATCGCGCCGCCCCTCGTTCTCAGCCATGACGAGGCGGACCTGTTGGTGGCAATCGCGACCCGAACCCTCGACGAGACGTATGCGGCGCTGAAAAAGTCGGGACGGCTTGCAGCGTGACGGACCTGCCACGGGGCGTGCATCCACAGAGCGCTCAACCATGAATGATCCCGTCCCAGGCCACGCGCCCTCCTACTATGCGGCGACCGCCGCAGCCGCGCCGCAACGGCCGCCCCTCGCTGGCACGCAGCGCGCGGACGTCATCATCGTCGGCGCCGGCTACACTGGCCTCAACGCCGCCATCACCCTGGCAGAGGCCGGACGGACCGTCGTTGTCGTGGAGCAGAACCGGGTCGGCTGGGGTGCTTCGGGCCGAAACGGCGGTCAGCTCCACTCGGGCCAGCGTCGCGACCAGGGTCATCTCGAGGCCGTGTGCGGCAAGGAAACGGCAAGGCGGCTCTGGATCCTTGCCGAAGAGGCCAAGGCGCTGGCGCTCGACCGGATCGAGCGCTACGGCATTGCCTGCGACTGGACTCCCGGCCTAATCCATGCGGTGCACAAGGAGTCCTGGCTCGCCGACGAATACCGCAACGCCGAGCGGCTGGCGCGCGACTACGCCTATGATGCGATCGACCTGCTGTCACGGGAAGAGCTTCAGGCGGCGATCGGCACCGGTGTCTATTTCGGCGGCACCCGCGATCGCGGCGCCGGTCACCTCCATGCGCTCAACTTTGCCCTCGGACTTGCCGCCGCCGCGGAAAGTGCTGGCGCGCGCGTCTTCGAAGCGACTCCGGCCCTTCGCCTCGCCGACCAAGCGAACGGAATTGTCGTAGAGACACCCAAGGGTTCCGTTGAGGCGGAAGCCGTCCTGCTCGCCGGCAACGGCTATCTCGCCGGGCTCGACGCCGAACTCGATGCCCGGGTGATGCCGATCCACAACTACATCTTGACCACCGAGCCGCTCGCGCGCGAGCGAGCCGACGCCCTGATTCCGAACCGGGAGGCGGTCGCCGACAGCCGCTTCGTCGTGCACTACTGGCGTCTGACCCGCGACCGCCGCCTGCTGTTTGGCGGTGGCGAAACCTATTCGCCGACCTTTCCGAAGGACATCGCCGGTTTCGTGCGCGGCCATATGCTGAAGATCTACCCGCAGCTCGCCGACGTTGCGATCTCCCACGCCTGGGGCGGCACGCTTGCCGTCACCCAGACGCGGATGCCCTGCCTGATGCGACCGCGGCCGCGGGTCTATGCCGCGGCCGGCTTTTCCGGACATGGCGTTGCCACCGCCGGATTTGCCGGTCACATCGCGGCGCAGGCGATGCTTGGCGACAGCGAGCGCTTCGACGTCTTTGCCGGAATCGAGGCGCCGCGTTTTCCCGGCGGCCGGCTGCTGCGTTGGCCGATCCTGGTCCTTGCCATGAGCTGGTTCGCACTGCGCGACCGGCTGTGAGCGGACAACACCTCCTGGCCGTCAAACCCGATTGAGCAGCCGCGCCCGGATCGTGCCCGGCAGACGGCGGATCTCCTCCAGAATGTCCACCGCACCCTCAACGGGCCCTTCGGCGTCGAGCACGACGTAGCCGATTTCGCCGTCGGTCTGGTAGTACTGCGCCGCAATGTTGAGCTTGTGGCTGGCGAACAGGTCGTTCAGGCGGCCGAGCTCGCCGGGGGCATTGCGCTGGACCTGGATGAAACGGGTCGCATGGGTGCCCTTAGACAGCTGCACCTGTGGAAAGTTCACCGCACCGATGGTCGAGCCGACGTCGGAATACTCCACCAGCTTGCGGGCGACCTCGTCACCGATCCGCTCCTGCGCCTCCTCGGTCGAGCCACCGACATGCGGCGTCAGGATGACGTTGTCGAGACCGCGCAGCGGACTGACGAATTCTTCCTTGTTCGATTTGGGCTCGCGCGGGAACACGTCGACTGCGGCCCCCGCCAGATGGCCGTCCTTGAGCGCCTCGGCCAGGGCCTCGATGTCGACCAGCGTGCCGCGGGCGTTGTTGATAAAATAGGCACCGCGCTTCATTGCGCGGATCTGGTCGCGCCCGAACATGCCCTTGGTCTCAGCCGTCTCGGGCAGGTGCAGCGACACGACGTCGGAGCGCGCGAGCAGATCTTTCAGATCCCTCGCCGGCTCGACATTGCCGTGGCGCAGCTTGTCGGTGCGGTCGACGTAGATCACAGTCATGCCCATCGCCTCGGCCAGCACCGCGAGCTGGGAGCCGATATTGCCGTAGCCGACGATGCCGAGCGTCTTGCCGCGGATCTCATTGCTGCCGACCGCCGTCTTGATCCAGCGGCCGTCATGGGCGGCCATCGACTTCTGAAACGCGCCGCGCATCAGCATGACGATCTCGGCGATCGTCAGTTCGGCGACGCTTCGCGTGTTCGAGAACGGCGCGTTGAAGACCGGGATGCCTCGACGATGGGCTTCCTTCAGATCCACCTGATTGGTGCCGACCGAGAAGCAGCCGACCGCGACCAGCGTGCCCGCCGCAGCGAAGATCTCCTCGGTGAGCTGCGTGCGCGAGCGGATGCCGAGCATGTGCACGCCCTTCAGTGCCTCCTTGAGCGCATCGCGATCGAGCGCCGTCGAGAGCTGCTCGACGTTGGCATAACCCGCGGCCTCGAGCACGGCGCGCGCCGTGGGCGAAATGCCTTCGAGCAGCAGCCAACGGATCTGGTTCTTCGGTCGTGACAAACCCTTGTTCATGGCATCCCGCACTCTCGATGATGGGTCGGCGAACCGCCGCGGCACGCGCCAATGCGCCCGTAGCTAGAGCAGCTCTGGGGAGTTGGCCATGGCCACTTCGACCGGGTCCTTATACGCCGACGCCCCCCGGTTCAACGGCTTCGGCGTCTCTTTCAAGCGCCAGATCCGGGGAACGGATCGGGTAAAGCCCTGACTCCCTTACGCGACGGGAATTTCTTTACCGAATGACGCTATTATGACTCGCGGTGAGGAAAGGCAGGACAGATGCCCGCGAAAACCATCCTGCTCGTGGAGGATACGGCGTTCTTCGAACGCATCGTTCGGCGTCGGCTCGCCGAGGGGCTCGGCTTCACGGTGATTTCGGCGGCCAGTCGGCAGGAAGCTGCGGAGCTTCTCCGCGATCCGGCGGCCAAGCCCTCGCTCGCGCTGGTCGATCTCACGCTGCCGGATGCTCCGGATGGCGAGATCGTCGACCTGACCATCGCTGCCGGCCTGCCGACCATCGTGTTTTCCGGCCGCTTTGACGAGAAGCTGCGGCAGACGGTCCTCAAGAAGGGCGCCGTCGACTATGTCCTCAAGGACAGCCCGGCCAGCCTGTCCTATCTGGCGTCGCTGGTGTCGCGAGTCATTTCCAATCGCCTGGTCGACGCCCTGGTGGTCGACGATTCGCGGGCGGACCTCGCCATCATCACGCGGCGACTGAGGAACTACCAACTGCGCGTCCACACGGCGACCTCCGGTGCCCAGGCGTTGGACAGGCTCGACGGAATCGAGAACCTGCGGCTCGTCATTCTCGACCATCTGATGCCGCAGATCGACGGGTTCGAGTTGCTGCGCTCCTTGCGCGCGCGCTACGATCTCGACGAGATTGCCATCATTGGCCTGTCCAGCAACGCAAGCCCGGAAATCACCGCACGTTTCCTGAAGTCGGGTGCCAACGATTTCCTGTCCAAAGCGTGCACGCCGGAGGAATTCATGCTCCGCGTGTCGCAGAATCTCGACATGCTCGACAGGATCAAGGCGCTGTCGGACCTTGCCAATCGGGATTCCATGACCGGCCTTTCGAACCGGCGCCACCTGTTCTCCGAAGGCGCCACCCGCTTCCACAGCGTGCGCGAGATGGGTGCGCCGGTGGCGATCGCAGTGTTCGATGTCGATACGTTTAAACAAATCAACGATCGCTATGGCCATGACGTCGGCGACGAGCTGATTTGCCGGATTGCGGATGCGATCCGTTCCTCGATGCCGAAGGACGCGCTCGCCGCCCGGCTCGGCGGTGACGAATTCTGCCTGGTTCTGCCCGGGGTCAGCGGCGAAGCGGCAATGCCCGTTCTCGAGGAGATCCGCCAGGCCATGTCGGCGGTGCGGGACGCCATGAGGCCGCGGCTACCGCTGCCGGAAATTTCTGTCAGCGTGGGAGTGTCAGGCGGATTCGACACGGATCTCGGCATGGCGCTGAAGGTGGCCGACATGTGCCTCTACAAGGCCAAGGAGGCCGGGCGAGACCGCGTCATCGCCGCGGCATAGCCGGATCGGGCGCCGCCTTCAGATGCAGCGGCCACTACCAACCTCGAGCGCGTCTTTCGCGATGCACTTCGCCTCGTCGGCAGCGAGCCACAGCGGCGTAGGCGGCATCCTGCAGCACCGACAGCCGTCCTCGCCCGTCGAAGGCACGATCATCTCGATCCGATAGCCGGCGGGGCATCGGCTGGCGGCCACTGATGAGAGCATGAAAACGCACGAGCGCCTCGCTCGCCTGTCTGGTTCGGCTCATCCGCCTCCTGCCAAGGATGATGGCATGGACGGTAGCGCAAGCTCCCGGTCCGGGAACATGGCCAGCCCGGCGCGGGCGGCCCCCTCGGACAGCGATTGTCTATTCCCGTTTTGTTCTGGAAAATCCGATGCGGAATGACTAACACGAGGAACGACGCAACGACAGGAGACGCCATGCCGCTTGCCATCGACCGGACCGATCTGCGCCGTGTCTTTCTCTGGCTGCAAGGCCTGGCCGATGCGCCGAACCGACGGCTCGGCGCCGAGGGCCTGGAACACCTGATCGAACGGCTCGGGTTCGTTCAGGTCGACTCCGTCAATACGGTCGAGCGCGCGCATCACCTCATCCTGTTCTCGCGCAACCAGACCTATCGGCGCTCAGACCTGACGCTGCTGACGGAGCGGACCCGCGCCCTGTTCGAGAACTGGACTCACGACGCCGCCGTGATCCCGAGCCGGTTCTATCCCTACTGGCGCCACCGCTTCGCCCGCGAGCGCGAGCGGCTTGCCGCCCGCTGGACCACCTGGCAGGGCGATGCCTTCACAAGGGTGATCGACGATGTGCTGCAACACGTGCGCGACAGGGGCCCCACCCGCGCCCGTGAGCTGGAGGCGGCGGAAAAACGCGGTGGCGGCTGGTGGAACTGGCATCCGGGCAAGACGGCGCTTGAGTACCTGTGGCGCACCGGCGAGATCGCGGTGCACGCCCGGCAGAATTTCGAGAAGATCTACGACCTCAGCGAACGGGTACTGCCAGCGGAGCATTTTTCCGCCGACGTGCGCGAGGAGGCTTTCATCGACTGGGCCTGCGCCAGCGCGCTGGACCGGCTCGGTGTTGCCACGCCGGGCGAAATTGCCGCCTTTTGGGACCTGGTGTCGATCGAAACCGCCAGGGCCTGGTGCCAGCGCCATGCCGGCTCGCGGATCGAGCCGGTGACGATCGTCAACGGCCACGCCAACGGCAACCGCGCCGCCTTCGCGCGCCCCGACATTGCCGAGCTCATCGCCAACGCCCCGGAACCGCCCGGCCGGGTGCGGGTGCTGAGCCCGTTCGATCCGGTGCTGCGCGACCGCAAGCGCACGGAGCGGCTGTTCGGCTTCTTCTACCGCATTGAAATCTTCGTGCCGGAGAAGAAGCGTCAGTACGGCTATTACGTTTTCCCACTGCTCGAGGGTGACCGGATGATCGGCCGGATCGACATGAAGGCCCAGCGCACCAATGGCCGGCTGCATGTCACAAGGCTGTGGCTCGAACCCGGTGTGAAGGCGTCGGCCGGACGGATGGCACGACTCGAGGCGGAACTCGAGCGGGTCGCGAAATTCACCGGCATGGAGCAGGTGAGCTATCAGGACGGCTGGATGCGGACTGAATGAAGGCTTCAGCCCGTCTTTGCCCACTATCGCCCGCCGAGCGCCTGATAGATCTTCCGCCCCGCCCTACCGGTCGGCTTCATCCCGAGCCGTGTTTCCGCGCTCTTGATCGCCGCGCGCGTCACCGGCCCGATCTTGCCGTCGGCTTCGCCGATGTCATAGCCGGCGGCAATGAGGCGCCTCTGCAGGTCGAGGCGCTCGGCACGTGACAGGCCCGGATCGTCGGTTGGCCAGGGCGTGGCGAACCCTCTGGCTCCCTTCAGCCGGTCCGAAAGGTGCGAGATCGCGAGCGCGTAGGACTCCGCGACATTGTATGAGTAGATCGCATCGAAGTTTCGCGTCACCAGGAAGGCCGGACCGTTGGTGCCCGCCGGTACAAGCAGGCCGGCCGTGGTGCCGCCGCTGAGTGCCTTGCCATCGACGCGTGCAAGCCCGCGCTTTCGCCAGGTGTCGAGCGAGGCCTTGGCCTTGCGGCCCGACGGGCCCTTGTAGCCTGCAGGCAATCGCACCTCAAAACCCCAAGGAAGGCCCGAACGCCAGCCGCTGGCCTTGAGATAGGCGGCGGTCGAGGCCAGCGCATCGGCCTCGGATTCGACCAGATCGCGGCGGCCGTCCCGATCGAAGTCGACGGCGAGCCGGCTGTAGGTCGAGGGCATGAACTGGGTCTGGCCGAAGGCTCCGGCCCAGGAGCCGTTAAGCTTGGAAAGCCGGACGTCGCCCCGCGAGGCGATCTTGAGAATTTCGATCAACTCGCCCTTGAAATAATTCGCCCGACGTCCTCCGGCGCAAACGAGATTGGCGAGCGCATGGGGTACGAAGAAGCTGCCGGCTTCCCGGCCGTAGTCACTCTCTACGCCCCAGACCGCGGCAACGACATAGCGGTCGACGCCGTAGGCCCTTTCGACGGCGCGCAACGTCCGGTCGTGGCGCCGCATCATGGCCTTGCCGTCGGCGATGCGCTCATTGTCGACCAGGAAAGCCAGATAGTCCCAGATCGGCGTCTTGTATTCGGGCTGGCTGGTCGAAAAGCGGACGACGCGCTCGTCATAGGCCACGCCGTCGAGCGCCGCGCTGGCGACTGAGGCGCTGACGCCTGCCGCCACCGCCTGCTTCTTCAATCCCTCTACGCATTGCGACAGCGGCGCGGCCATCGCCTGGGGCACCGCCACGGCGCCCGCACAAAGCAGTCCCCCCGCCAAGAATGCCGCTTTCATCGCCTCCCCCGCCCGTTCCGCCCGTTGTCGCTCGTTGGGCCTGATCCGCCCATAGTGCCCGAATCACCGCTGAAGGTCATGGTTTCGGGGAAATTTGTCGGCAGGGCGGCAAAGCCGGAGGTTCCGCGCCGATGTGATCGGCGCCGCACATTTTTTTGCCCAGGCGTCGGCCCGCTGGCAGGTGGACGGGCCGTCGATGCGAAATCGGGTATCAGGGGGATGCAGCCGTTACCATCGCTCCGGTGCGATCGCCCGCACCCGGCGCGGACACACGACGCTTGCCCGCACTGGCGAAACGAGACCTGTCGCCATGAGAACGGCCTCCGACCCTTTCTGGAGGATCGGGCCGGCGTTGCCGAGACAGTGTCGCGTGCGGCAAGGCACAGCGCGACCGGTCTCAGATCAGGGCTGCATCAGCCGACGAAAGCGCGCTCAACCACGAATTCGGCCGGATTGTTGTTGGCGCCTTCGGTGAGACCGCGGGCCTCCAGAACCGCCTTGGTATCCTTGATCATCGCCATCGAGCCGCAGATCATGGCGCGGTCGACCGCCGGGTCGAGCAGCGGCAGGCCGAGGTGGCGGAACAGCTCACCGTTCTCGATCAGTGTCGTGATGCGGCCCCGGACCGGATAATCCTCACGAGTGACCGAGGTGAAGAGCTTCAGCTTATCGCGCGCGAACTCACCGATCAGCGGGTCGTTCACCGCCTCCTCGACCAGTTCCTTTGCATAGGCAAGCTCCTTCACCTCGCGGCAGGTCTGGGTCAGGATAACCTCGTCGAACTTCTCGTAGGTCTCCGGATCGCGGATCAGGCTGGCGAAGGGCGCAACCCCCGTGCCGGTTGAGAACATGTAGACCCGCTTGCCGGGCAGCAGCGCGTCGTTGACCAGCGTGCCGGTCGACTTCTTCTTCATCAGGACCGCATCACCCGGCTGGATCTTCTGCAGATGGCTGGTCAACGGGCCGTCCGGCACCTTGATCGAGAAGAACTCCAGTTCCTCGTCCCAGGACGGGCTTGCGATGGAATAGGCGCGGAAGATCGGCTTGTCCCCGACCATCAGCCCGATCATGACGAATTCGCCCGAGCGGAAGCGGAAGCTTGCCGGCCGCGTCAACCGGAACTTGAACAGGAAATCGGTGTAATGACGGACCGAAGTCACGGTCTCGACGTAGGTCCCGGCCGGCGCCGCGGCGATCAATTCTTCGGTGCGGGTCACAACGTTCATGTCAAAGGCTCTATGGAACGGGGTTCAGCGAGGCAAGAGACCAAATCGACGCAGTCGACGGCCTGGTGAAGACGTCACGACGTCGGGGTTTGCTAGCGCTCAAGGTACAAGGCGGCCGGGCCCGGCTTGCGTGCCCAAGGCCGCGTACCGGCCGGCACCTCCGATTTCGAACGAACGGGCTGCAGATAAAGCGGCACCTCCGGCAACCGACCCGCGGCCAGCGCGGCACGAGTCGGCTGGTGGGTGACGGCGAAGCTGTCGATGCCGCACCGGCGCATCAGGGGGATCTGGTCCATCAGCACGTCACCGATTGCGCGCAGTTCCCCGGCGTATTCGAACCGTTCCCGCAACAGGCGCGCGGTTGAAAAGCCACGGCCATCGGAGAATTTCGGAAAGTCGATCGCGATCATCGCAAGGCGTGGCAGCCGGTCAGCGATTGTCGCAACGTTCTCGCCGGCTCGGACGACGATGGCCAGATCGCGGCCCGGCAGGTCGGGTGTCCCGGCGAACCGGCCGAGCGACAGCACGACGGCCCCTGACTCGGGCAGCGGCTCGTCGTCGGCCAGCCAGGTCCAGGTGTCGTCCGCGAACGCACCATCGCGGAAGACGAGGCCGTCCTCGTCGATCTGAGGGGCGAGTGCTTCACTCTTCATCAAATTCCCGCTCCGCTTTCGTTCTCGCCGGGCAGGGCGAAATGGATGCCGCACTCGGACTTGTCCTGGCCACGCCAGCGGCCGGCCCGGATGTCTTCACCCGGCGATACCCTGTCCGTGCAGGGCATGCAGCCGATTGACGGAAACCCCTGAGCAACCAGGGGATGCGGCAACAGTTCATGCCGACGGGCATAATCCACCAGGTCCTTCGGTGTCCAGGCAGCAAGCGGATTGACCTTGATCCGGCCCTCCTCTGCCTCGAACACCGGAATGGCGGCGCGTGTCGAGGACTGGAAGCGCTTGCGGCCGGAAATCCAGGCATCGAAGCCCTTAAGCGCCCGGGCCAGCGGCAGCACCTTGCGGAGGTAGCAGCAGCGATCCGGGTTGCGCAGCCACAGGCCGCCGTCCGCGTCCTCGGCGTCGATCTCGACCGGTTCCGGCTCGACGGAACGGACGTTCGTCAGGCCGAGTTCGGCGACCAGACGGTCGCGATAGGCCAGCGTCTCGCCGAAATGCTTGCCGGTATCGACAAAGATCACCGGCAGGTTGGGGTCGATCGACGCGGCGAAATGCAACAGCACCGCCGATTCCGCGCCGAACGACGATACCAGGGCGATGCCGTCGCCATAAAGCTCGAGCGCCGCGGAGATAACCTCGGTCGGCGTTGCCCCGGCGTATTGCGCGTCAAGGGCGCGCGCTTCCGCCGCAATCGCCTCGATCGGATCGAGTGCAAGCAGCGTCGCTTCATTGCGTCCCATAAAGGGCCTCCTTGAAAGGGGTCTCGCCGACGCGCCGATAGGCGGCGAGGAAGGTCTCCTCAGGGCCGGTTCGCAAGCCGATATAGGCGTCGACAAGGGTCTCGACCGCATCGACAACCTCCTCCGACGAGAAACCGCGACCGATGATCTCGCCGATCGAGGTGGTCTCATCGCCCGAGCCGCCGAGCGTGATCTGATAGAATTCCTCCCCCTTCTTCTCCAGGCCGAGAATGCCGATGTGGCCGACGTGGTGATGGCCGCAGGCATTGATACAGCCCGAGATCTTGATCTTGAGCTCTCCGATCTCCTTCTGGCGCTCCTGCGCGCTAAACCGCTTTGAAAGGCGCTGCGCCACGGGGATCGAGCGCGCCGTGGCGAGCGCGCAATAGTCGAGGCCCGGGCAAGAGATGATATCGGTGATCAGACCGGCATTGGCCTCGGCAAGGCCGTGCTCCACCAGCGCGGCGTAGATCGCCGGCACGTCATCCTTGCGAACATGCGGCAGCACGAGGTTCTGCTCATGGCTGACGCGGATCTCGTCGAAGGCATAGCGCTCGGCCAGGTCGGCGACGGCCTCCATCTGCTCAGCCGTAATGTCGCCAGGGGTGCCACCGATCGGCTTCAGAGAGATCGTGACCGAGGTATAGCCCGGCATCCGGTGCGGGTTGAGATTGCGTTCGGCGAAGGCGGCAAAGCCTGGCACCTCGACCCTTGCACGCTCCAGAGCCTCGCTTTCGTCCGGCAGCGTCGTGAAGGCGGGCGCGGCGAAATAAGCCTCGATCCGGTCGATCTCCTCCTTCGGCAGTTCCAGCACGCCGCGGCGAACCTGTTCAAACTCGTGCTCTATCTCGGCCTTCAGCTCTTCCAGGCCGGTCTCGTGCATCAGGATCTTTATGCGGGCCTTGAACTTGTTGTCGCGCCGCCCGTAGAGATTGTAGACGCGCAGGATCGCTTCGGTATAGCCGAGCAGATCGGTCTCCGGCAGGAAGTCGCGAACCTTGCGGGCGACCATCGGCGTACGGCCGAGGCCCCCGCCGACATAGACGACAAAGCCGACCTCACCCTTGTCGTTGCGCACCGCCTGCAGGCCGATGTCGTGTACCTGCACCGCTGCCCGGTCGTGGGGGGCGCCGGTGATGGCAATCTTGAACTTGCGCGGCAGGTACGAAAATTCCGGATGCAGCGAGGACCACTGCCGCAGGATCTCCGCGTAGGGCCTCGGGTCGACGACCTCGTCGGCGGCCGCGCCGGCGAAATGGTCGGCCGTGACATTACGGACGCAATTGCCAGAGGTCTGGATCGCATGCATCTCGACCTCGGCCAGCTCCTCCAGGATGTCCGGCACGTCCTTGAGGCGCGGCCAGTGGAACTGGAGGTTCTGCCTCGTGGTGAAGTGGCCGTAGCCGCGGTCGTAGGTGCGCGCGATATGAGCGAGCTTGCGCATCTGCCGCGAACTCAACGTGCCGTAGGGCACCGCAATCCGGAGCATGTAGGCGTGGAGTTGCAGGTAGACGCCGTTCATCAGCCGCAGCGGCTTGAACTGGTCTTCGCTGAGTTCGCCGGACAACCGGCGCCGCACCTGGTCGCGGAACTGGGCGACACGGGCTTCCACGAACTCCCGATCGAATTCGTCGTAGCGGTACATGGTACTCTCTTCTTCTCGAATTGGGGCCGGTCAGGCGGCGCCGATGGCGCGGCGCGCCTGCTTGCCGAGGTCAGTCCGAGTGGTCGGCCCGGCGGCTCGGATCATCTCGCGCAGCCGCTGGGGCACGATGCGGCCCTCCTCGCGGATCACGTCGATCGCATAGGGGTCGACCACCTCCTGGCGAGCGGCGGAGGCCTCGGCCGCTGCAAGCGCCTCAGCTTCGGCGGCCGGGGTTTCGATCAGGCGCGCCTCGCCAAGAAGATCGACCCACTTGCCCGATGGACCGAGCCACACGACTTCTCCGTCGATCAGGCGATTGGCGGTAACGACCTTCAAGGACCCTGGCTTCATGGCTGACCTCAAGCGGCGGAACGGTTGGAAAGGGGCGAGGCCGGAGCAAGCGGCAGCGCGCCCTCGAGCGCGGCGCGGGCAACCACCTCGCCGACGATGATGAGCGCGGGGCCGGAGACCTCGTCGCGCTCCGCAAAACGGCGAAGTTCAGCCAGCCGGCCGGCATAGACGGTCTCTTCGGCGCGGCTGGCGTTTTCGATGACGGCAACCGGCGTTACCGGCGACAGGCCGGCACCGATCAGCCGCTCTGCAACATCGGCCGCTACCGTGCGGCCCATGTAGACGGCAACGGTCGCGCCCTTCAGCGCAAGGTCTGCCCAGGCCGGAAGGGTGTTGCCGTCGCTGTCGTGGCCGGTGGCAAAGACGAGGTCGCTGGCAACGCCGCGCAGGGTCAGCGGGATCCTGGCGCTCGCGGCAGCGGCGAAGGCGGCGGTTACGCCCGGCACGACCTCGCAGCCGATGCCGGCCTTTGTAAGAGCGGCGAGTTCCTCGCCGGCACGGCCGTAGACGAGCGGGTCGCCGGCCTTGAGCCGGACGACACGGCGCCCGGCACGACCGAGCTCGACCAGAAGGGCATTGATCTCGTCCTGCGTGGCAGACCGCACGCCCTTGCGCTTGCCGACCGAAATCCGCTCGGCGTCGCGCCGCCCCATGGCGACGACGGCCTCCGGCACCAGCGCGTCATGGACGATGACATCGGCCTCCTGCAGGAGACGCTGCGCGCGCAGCGTCAGGAGATCCTCGGCGCCGGGACCGGCACCGACCAGCCAGACGAAGCCGGCCTCGTCGTCGGCACCGTTCAGGAGGCGCTGGGCCTCCGACCGGGCGATGTCGAGCCGGCCGGCATGGACATTCGCCGCGACGGTGCCGGAAAAGAACCGGGCCCAGAACCGGCGCCGCGCCACCGCATCGGGCAGAACGCGGGATACGGTGCCACGAAAGCTTTCGGCCAGCCGGGCCAGCGTGCCGGTCTCGCGCGGCAGCATCGCCTCGATGCGGGCGCGGATGTGGCGGGCGAGCACCGGGCCAACGCCGGTCGAGGAAATCGCGACGGCGACCGGAGCGCGGTTGACCAGTGCGCCAACGTAAAAGTCACAAAGCTCGGGACGGTCGACCGCGTTGACCGGCACGCCGAGGGACCTGGCAGCCGCCACGACGGCGTGGTCTTCGCTCTTGTCGCCGGAAGCGGCAAAGACAAGCACGGCGCCGCAGAGCAGCGGAGCGCGAAACGGTTCGTGCACGAGCCGGGCGCCAGTGGCTTCGGCCGTGGCCAGCAGGGCCGGCGCCGGATCCGCCGCGACGATCTCGATCTCAGCCCCGGTCTGGGCGAGGAGGCGCACCTTGGCCGCCGCCTCGTCGCCTCCGCCGACCACGACGATGCGCCGTCCTTCAACCTTGTGGAAGGCGGGAAATACGGCGAGCTTGTTTTCGGCCTGTGCTGTGCGGTCGCGCATTGCGGGATCCCGGGAGTGGAGGCGATCCTTGCCCATCATGGCGGTAAAGGTAGTTTCCTGCGCCGCTTAGCGCCGGGCATGGTGTTTCAAGCTTCGCCCGGAGCGGAGAAAAGGATTCCGGTTGCGCTCAGGCGGATCGGACAGCACCACCGTTCCGCCCCCACGCAGCGCAGCAGAAAACGAATCCTGATCAGGAGGCCATTTGCGGCAATCGCAACCACGACGAGAATGGCGACGCGCCCGGTCATGGGCGACAGAGCGCCGGCAGCGGCTGTTCGCACGGCGCGCCGGACACAAACGGAATTTCACTTCCGTCACAAACCGGCTTTAGTTTGGCAGTGCAACTCTGGCTCTCGAGGCGAGTCGGATGCGACCAGGCAGTTCAAGGAGCGGACATGAAGATTGCAGTTCTCGGCGGCGACGGATTCGTCGGTTGGCCCACGTCCCTTCACCTCTCCGACCAGAGGCACGAGGTCCATATTCTTGACAATCTCAGCCGGCGCTGGATCGACACCGAACTCGGCGTCCAGTCCCTGACACCGATGGATTCGATCCAGGAACGGACCCGGGTCTGGCTCCAGGAGACCGGCCGGAGAATCCATTTTCATCTGATCGACCTCGCCAAGGACTACGAGCTGCTGAAGGGCTGGCTCGCCAGGCATCGCCCCGACGCGATCGTCCACTTCGCCGAGCAGCGCGCCGCGCCCTACTCGATGAAATCGGACCGGCACAAGAACTACACGGTCAACAACAACGTCAACGCCACGCACAACCTGCTCAACGCCATGGTCGAGCTCGACCTCGACGCTCATCTCGTCCACCTCGGCACCATGGGCGTCTATGGCTATTCAACCGTGGGCGCGGCGATTCCCGAAGGGTATCTTCCGGTCGATATCGAGACCATCGACGGCGAGAGCGCCAGGCAGGAGATTCTCTACCCCGCCAATCCGGGGTCGATCTACCACATGACCAAGTGCCTGGATCAGCTGTTGTTCCAGTTCTATGCCAAGAACGACGGGCTCCGGATCACCGACCTGCACCAGGGCATTGTCTGGGGCACCCACACCGAGCAGACGCGGCGCCACCCGCAGCTCGTCAACCGTTTCGACTACGATGGCGACTACGGCACCGTACTCAACCGGTTCCTGATCCAGGCGGCGATCGGGTATCCGCTGACGGTCCACGGCAGCGGCGGACAGACCCGGGCCTTCATCCACATCCAAGATTCGATCCGCTGCATCGAGCTGGCCCTGAAGAATCCGCCCAAGCGCGGTGACCGGGTAGAAATCTTTAATCAGATGACGGAAACCCACCGGGTCCGCGACCTCGCCGAACTGGTGGCGAAGTTGACCGGGGCCGAGATTGCCTATCTGCCCAACCCGCGCAAGGAAGCGGCGGAGAACGATCTCGTCGTGAAGAACGAAAAGTTCCTGAAGCTCGGACTCGACCCGATCACGCTGCAGGCGGGGCTGCTGGAAGAGGTGGTCGATGTCGCAAAAAAATTCGCCTACCGCATCGACCGCAGCCGCATCCCGGCCGTTTCCGCCTGGACCAAGGCGATCGCGCCGACGGTTGAATCCGATCCGGAGGGCAAGCGGCTCAGGTCGGTGTCGTGAGCTTGATCGACCCTGCCGAAACGCCAGCGAACGGCGACGGACCGTTCGCGTATGTCACCCTGGTCACGAACGAGGACTATGCCACCGGGGCGACGGCTATGATCCGCTCGCTGCGGCTGACGGCAACGGCGGCCGACATCGTGGTGCTCCACACCGGCGGCGTATCCGCCGAGGCTTTGACGCCGCTTAAGAAACTCGGCGCGAGACTCATCCCGGCCGAGCTGCTGCCGACGTCCGATGATTTCAACGAACGCCACGCCCGGGCGAAACTGCATGCCGACGCCCCCTTCACGAAGGGAGACAAGCCGTCGTTCCACACGCCGCTCGACAATTTCGTCAAGCTCAGACTGTGGCAGCTCACGCAGTACCAGCGCTGCGTCTTTCTCGATGCGGACGTGCTCGTTCTGAAGAACATCGACAAGCTGTTCCGCTACCCCGAGTTTTCGGCCGCGCCGAATGTCTATGAAAGCCTCGGCGACTTCCACCGTCTGAACTCCGGCGTCTTCGTCGCCGCGCCGTCGGAAGCGACGTTCTCGACGATGCTCGCCGCGCTTGACACCCCGGGCGCATTCTGGCGACGGACCGATCAGACATTTCTCCAGCAGTTCTTTCCCGACTGGCACGGACTGCCGGTCACCTGCAACATGCTGCAATACGTCTGGTTCAACCTGCCGGCCCTCTGGAACTGGTCGAGCATCGCAGTGCTGCACTTCCAGTACGAGAAGCCGTGGCAACCAGATCATCCGAAGGCGGACAGGCTGCGCCCGCTGATCGAGCTGTGGCACGCCTGTTACCGCGGCGACCCGATGCCCGATCTCGCGACCCTGCCCAATCCGCCGTTGCAGCCACGAACATGATCGGGCAGCCGCGCACGCTCGTCACCGGCGGCACCGGGTTCGTCGGCCGGTTCATCGTCGATCACCTTGTTGCGGCCGGCCACAACGTCACGGTGTTCGGCCGGAAGGCGCCGGCCCCGTGCCTGTTTTCCGCGCCGATCAATTTCGTTGCCGGCGACCTCGAGCCGGACCACGATTTCACCTTGGCGGTCCGGAGGACAGACTGCCTCGTCCATGCCGCGTTTGACCACATCCCCGGGCGCTACCGCGGCGGCGAGGGGGAGGATCCGGACGGATTCTGGCGGCGGAACGTCGGCGGCTCGCTCGCCCTCTTCAAGGCAGCCGCCGCTGCGGGCGTGCCCCGCATCGTCTTCCTGTCGAGCCGGGCGGTCTACGGTCCGCGCCCGGCCGGCACCGTCCTGGACGAGACCATGGTGCCGCAACCGGACACGCTCTATGGCAAGGCGAAGCTTGCCGCCGAACGCGGGCTGGCGGAGATCGCGACAAGGCACGGGATCTGCGGTGTCAGCCTCAGGGTCACCGGGGTCTACGGCCCCGCCGCAGCCGGCCGCCCGCACAAATGGACGGCGCTCTTCACCGATTATCTGGCCGGGCGGCCGATTTCCCCGCGTGCGGGCACGGAGGTGCATGGGTCCGACGTCGCCGCGGCCGTACGGCTGATGCTGGAGGAGGCGCCGGCCGCCGTTGCCGGCGGGGTCTTCAATGTCTCCGACCTTGTCATTGACCGCCGCGCCATCCTGGCACCGCTCCAGGCTGTCTCGGGCACCACGGCGCCGCTGCCAGAGGCGGCCGACTCGGCGACAATCAATGCCATGACCTGCGACCGCCTCGCCGCCCTCGGCTGGTGCCCGGGCGGTCAGGCCCTGTTCGACCGCGAGATTTGCCGGCTCGCACAGGACTATCTACGCAACGCACCGGCGGAGGACGTGCGACCGACAGGGCGGCCCTTCGATCCTTGACGCCAGACCCGACAGGTCCGATCGTCACCGGATCCCGATGTGGCCGAGGAGAGAGCTGGTGAAGACCGTCGCCCGGATGATCCACACAGCCGGCCTGATTGCGACCCTGACCGTCGCCGCCGCCCCGGCGCTCGCGCACACCGACGGCGCCGCGGGCCTTGCCGGCGGGTTCGTCACCGGCCTCACCCATCCCCTGTTCGGCTGGGACCATGTCGTCGCGATGATCGCCGTCGGGCTCTGGGGCGCCTTTCTCGGAGCACCGGCGATCTGGCTCCTGCCAGTGGTGTTCCCGCTGGTCATGGCGTTCGGCGGCGTGCTGGGCGTCCTCGGGATGCCGCTGCCCGCGGTCGAGGCGGGGATCGCGGTATCATCCGTGGTGCTCGGGCTCCTGATTGCCTTTGCGAGCAAGGCGCCTCTATGGGTGGCGGCCCTTGTGGTCGGATTCTTTGCCGTCTTCCACGGCCACGCCCACGGCACGGAGCTGCCCGAAGCGGCCGATCCCGCCGGCTACGCCGCCGGCTTCGTGATCGCCACCGGGCTGCTTCACCTGCTCGGCATCGCCTTCGGCCTGGTGATCGGCCTGCCTGGCGGCAAGCTGGCGATCCGCACCGGCGGCGCCGCGATCGCAGTCGCCGGCGCGGGCTTCCTGCTCGGCCTCCTGTGACGCATGCGCCACGCGGCGACTGCGGGGCTTGCGGGCGCAATCCTGGTCTTGTCTGGCACCGCGGCGGCGGCGCAGGGCTACCCGACCGGCCTTGCCGCCCTGCAGCAAGGCGCGCTCAACCTGCTCGGGGATCTCAACCTGGTGCTCGTTCCGGTTGCCATCGGGCTCCTGCTCGCGCAGCAGCGTACCGTGCCCGCAACCGCCGGCGCGGCCGCGATTGCGCTGGCAACGGTTCTTGCGCAGGCGGTCATCCTCTCCGGGGGACGGCCGACTGGACTCGTGACCGCCGTTCTGACGTCGGCGCTGATGGCGGGCGCGGCGACCGCGCTGGGATGGCCCCTGCCCCGGCCGGCGGTGCTGGCGCTCGCCGCCGCCGGCAGCGCGGCGGTCGGCTTCTTCTCGGCGCCGCTGCCGCAGCCGCGGTTCTTCTGGAGCACGGTCATCATGGCGTCGGGGACGACGCTCTGCATCACCGCCATCGCCATGCTCATCCGCACCCTTGCCGTCGTTGCAATCGGCGGCGCGCGATACGGCACGTGGACGCGTATCGGACATATCGGCCTGCGCGTGCTCGGCTCCTGGATTGCCGCGATCGCAGCGCTGGAGCTGGCGTTGCTGCTGGCAAGGTAACGCCGGCGCCAAGCCCCGCGCCGGCCAGCCGTATTACCTTCGCTGCCGACGCTACCTGAGCGGCTGCAGGATCGACACGTAATTGGCGACCGCCGCGCCGCCCATGTTGAAGATGCCGCCGAGTTCGGCGTGCTTGACCTGAATATCGCCGGCCGTCCCGGTGAGCTGCATCGACGTCAGCACGTGCATGGAGACGCCGGTGGCGCCGATCGGATGGCCCTTGGCCTTGAGGCCGCCGGAGGGGTTGACCGGCAGCTTGCCGCCCATCTCGGTAAGGCCTTCGGCCACCGCGCGGGCGCCCTGGCCCTCGGGTACCAAACCCATCGCCTCATACTCGATCAGTTCGGCGATGGTGAAGCAGTCGTGGGTCTCGACGAAGGAGAGGTCGTCGAGCGTGGCTCCGGCGCGGGTGAGCGCCTTGCGCCAGGCCTCGGAGCAGCCTTCGAACTTCAGAATGTCCCGCTTCGACATCGGCAGGAAATCCTGAGCATGGGCAAGCGCCCGGAACGCAACCGCCTTCGGCCGGCCGAGTGCCGTTTCGATATCCGACAGCACGATGGCGGCAGCGCCGTCGGAGACCAGCGAGCAGTCCGTACGCTTCAGCGGACCGGCGACGTACGGGTTCTTATCGCTCTCGGTGCGGCAGAATTCGAAGCCGAGGTCCTTGCGCATCTGGGCGTAAGGGTTGCCGACTCCGTTCTTGTGGTTCTTGGCGGCGATGCGGGCGAGCGCATCAGACTGGTCGCCGTATTTCTGGAAATAGGCCTGCGCGATCTTGCCGAACACGCCGGCAAAGCCCGCGGGCGTGTCGCCGTCCTCCGGCAGATAGGAGGCCTTCAGCAGGTTCTTGCCGATTTCGGGGCCCGGCGTCGTCGTCATCTGCTCGACGCCAACGACAAGCACGGTGCGGGCATCGTTGGCGGCGATTGCCCGCACGCCCTGGTGCACGGCGGCCGAGCCGGTCGCGCAGGCGTTCTCGACCCGGGTCGCGCGCTTGAACCGCAGCGCCGGATCGGCCTGCAGCACCAGAGAGGCGGTGAAGTCCTGGGCGGAAAAGCCGGCATTGAAATGGCCGAGCACGATCTCGTCGATGTCGGCCGGCTCGAGCCCGGCATCGGCGATCGCGTCGCGGGCGACGGTGACGATCAGGCTCTCGACCGTCTCTTCCGAATGGCGACCAAACGGTGTGTGGGCCCAGCCGATGATGGCGGCGGTCATGGCAACCTCCTTCAGATCGAGCCGCCTTGCAACGGCAGACGGGTCGATCGCGGCACGATGGTGTCGGCCCAGCCGGACACAGCCGGGCCTGTCGCGGTGATCGTTCCACCAATGCGGAAACCTTGCAAGCGCTATTATTTACTTTTCCGTCAATTTGATCAATTTATTCATTTTGTTTCAATATGTTAATTCAACTCATTGCCCCTCGATCCTCTCACTCCATGCTGAAGGGCGGGGAAATTGCCGGCGAGCCAGGCACGCGTAAAATCCGCGCCCGACAAACCATCCCTACAAGGCCAGGCGCCGTCGAAAGGGCTTTCGTCCTTCGCGATTTCTGCTAGGCACAATGCATCCGCCCGTCCGGAGCCAGCGTCAATGGAACCGCCCCTCCCCGTCTCCGCCTTCATCATCGCCAGGAACGAAGCCGACCGGATCGGACGGGCGATCGACAGCGTGGCAGGCTGGGTCGAGGAGATCGTCGTGATCGACAGCGGCTCGACCGATGGCACCCAGGCGGTGGCCGAGGCGCATGGCGCAAGGGTGGTCCACAACGACTGGCCCGGATACGGTCCGCAGAAGCGCTTCGCCGAGGACCAGTGCCGCAATCGCTGGCTGTTCAACCTCGACGCCGACGAGGCGGTGACGCCGGCGCTGAAGGCGGAGATCCTGGAGCTGTTCAGGAGCGCACGCGTGACACAGGCCGATTGCTTCCAGGTGATGATCCGCGACGTTTATGCCCACGAGAGCGGGCCGGCACCCTGGGCCTACGGCTACAACCAGATCCGGCTTTACGACCGTACCAGGGGCAGGTTCTCTGCTTCCACCGTGCACGACACCGTGCGGCCGGAGCCCGGCGCGCGGCTCGGACAACTTCAGGCGGCGATGGAGCATCGCTCGATCCGTTCGATCGCCTTCCAGGTCGACAAGATGAACCGCTATTCCTCGATGCAGGTCGAGGAGATGCGCAGCCGCGGCCGGCGCCTGACGCGCTGGCGACTCGTGGCGGAGTTTCCCGTCGCCTTCCTCAAGGCCTACATCGTGCGCCGGTATGCGCTCTACGGCTGGTGGGGGCTCGTGATTTCGATGAACCACGCCTACAGCCGGTTCCTTCGCGTGGCGAAGGCCTATGAGGCGGAGCTGTCGGAGCGGGCGTAGGTCGGGCGCGCCGCTCCGGAAGGCCGCCCCAGCAACAGAAGTCCGTCCCCCTGCAGCCTCGTTTCGTAGGCGTCGTAGCTCGCGAGGGTCGGATGCAGCGTCTCCAGCGGATGGCTGTGGCTTGAGGTCACCACCATGACCGCCGCGCCCGCGGCTTCGGCCGCGCGAATGCCGGCGGCGGCATCCTCAAACACCAGGCAGGCCTCCGCCTCCACGCCGAGACGCGCGGCGGCGAGCCGGTAGCCGTCCGGTGCCGGCTTGCCCCGCGTCACGTCCTCGGCCGTGACGAGCACCTCGGGCAGCGGCAGTCCCGCCGCCGCCATGCGACGGCGCGCCAGCGCCAGTGGCGCAGAGGTGACGATCGCCCAGCGCCCCGGCGGCAACGCGCTCAGAAAGGCGGGAGCGCCGGGAATTGGCACGATCCCCTCGACGTCGGCGACCTCCCGCCTCATGATCTCCAGCGCTTCCCGCTCCGGATCAAGGCCGGGAAGCGCCAGGCGGCGAATGGTGTCGGCGGCGCGCATGCCGTGGATGGTGGCAAGAAATGCCGGTACGTCGAGGCCGTGCCGTTCGGCCCAGGCGCCCCAGACCCGCTCGGTGGCGGCAATGGAATCGAGCACCGTGCCGTCCATGTCGAACAGGAAGGCGGCATAGGTCCGGCCTGTCACCATCGACATCCTCCTGCAACCTCCTCGGCCGTTGGGCCGTGCTCAGGCCTGCTTTGCACCGGAGCGGCCTGAATCAAACAACGAGGCGAAATCGACCCGCGGCAGGGCGGCCAGGTTACCGCCGACGCCGGCGTTGGCCAGCGTGCGGCCGGCGGCCTGAAAGTAGTCAAGCGCGAAGGCGAACTCGTTGTTCGCGTTTTCCGTGAAAGGGCGCCGCATCTGGACCTTCGGGTCCGCCTCGTGGACCTTGTCCTTGTTCGTCAGCGCGTAGAAGTACGGCTGCTCGCCCTCATAGTTGAGGTCGACCCCGGCGACGTAAACGGCATCGTAGCCGAGAAAGAACAGGATCTGCAGGGCCGTGGTCATCACGGTGCCGCTGCTGCCGAAGCCGAGATAGGGCGTCGGCTTGAAGCCACGCTCGACATAGGGACGGTGACCGACCACGAGGAAGAAGGGCTTTGGCGGCGCCTTCTCGGGCAGGCGATGCCACGTCTTTCGCCCCCAGATACCAAAGAACCGCAATTCGATGGGATAGCGCCGCGCGTAGTCTTCCATGTCAGCGGCAAAACGCAGGTAGCGGTTTTTGTCCGTCGAGATATGGATCGTGACGTTCGGCAGCCCCTGATCGAGGGCGCGAAGGCCCATGTTGAGGACGCACACGTCCTCCCCGGCGAGCAGGCCGAGGTCGAGCTTGGCCAGCGACGGTCCATTTGCGATCAGGAACACGCGCTTGCCGCGCTTGGAATTGTGAATTGCCCGAAACCGGCCGTAGTCCAGGTTCTGCTTGGCGAGATACCAGACGTAACGCTGGCGGCGTGACAGATCTTTGCGCAGCGCTTTGAGGCCGGTCACCAGGGATGGACTCATCGGCGCTATTTCGTCCGCTGGGCGACCGTCAGCACCCGCTCGCGCGTCCGGAACCAGTCCCCGGCATAATCGCAGTCGGCGTATTCATGAAAATAGGGGCCGCCAACCGTGTAGTGCACCAAAGCCGGGTCATGGATCTTGTCGTATTCGCCAACGAGATGGTTCCACTCCCGCGGCAGCTCACCGATCAGCTCGTCGCTCTCCAGCCATTTGAACTGGTGCAGTTCAAGGCCTGTGGCACTGTTGACGAAGTCCGGGGTCAGCGCCTTGCACCGGGCGTTGTTGAACAGCATCACGCTCGACCAGTTCTTCTTCTCGTACTTGGTCTGGGTCTGGCCGAGGAACTTGACCTCCTCGCGGGGCACGTAGTCGTGCTTGACGCACATCACGGCGTAACGGTCATCGGCGAGCGCAAACAGCTCGGCGATGTCGCGGTAGACCAGCATGTCGCAGTCCATGAACACCGACCAGCCGCTGTAGCCGGAAAGATAGGGTGTGAGGAACCGGGAAAAGGAGAACTCGGTCGACTGCAGGGCGTTGCGCTCGCGCGTAAACAGGCCCTTCAGATTGTCGAGGTTGATCGGGGTAATTGCCACCGGGATCGAGGAGCGATCGATGATCGACTGTTCGAGAACGTGATAGGCGACGATTTCCTTGGAATCGTATCCGATGAACACACGCGCGATATCAACCATGCTGCGGCCTTTCGTCCTGGTGGCGGACCTGCTCCAGGCCGCCCCATGGGGGAATGGAAATGATTGACCCCATTCCTGAAATGTGATCGATCCTGACACGATGGGCACGATGTGATCCGATGGCTGGCGCGGGCTTTCGGCAATCGTGCTTGAGACGGCCGGTTTTAGAGAGGCGACGGCGCCTGTGTCAATTCTCGCGGCCGGCCGGTCCGCCCGCCCGGAGCACCCCACCGCACAATGGCCCTCCTGAAGAAGCTCGTCAGCCTCAGCAACCCGCACAACCTTACCCGCCTCCACTTGGCGCGTCTCGTTCGCAAGGGCCGGGCATCGGTCGGGGACTACAGCTACGGCCGCGTGAAGGTGCGGTTTCCGGCGCTCGGCCGGCTGACGATCGGCAAGTTCTGCTCGATCGCTGACGGGGTCGAGGTCTTTCTCGGCGGCAACCATCGCACCGATTTCGCCTCGACCTATCCGTTCCACTCCTTCCCGAAGCTATGGCCCCACCAGCCCCCGGTACCGTCCAACGACTATTCAAACGGCGACGTCACGATCGGCAACGACGTCTGGATCGGCTCCGGCGCGACCATCATGTCCGGCGTCACGGTCGGTGACGGCGCCGTCATCGGGGCCGGCGCGCTGGTGACGCGCGATGTGCCGGCCTATGCGATCGTCGGCGGGAATCCGGCGAGGCTGATCCGTATGCGCTTTGACGAGGCGACGATTGCCGGCCTTCGCGAGGTCGCGTGGTGGGACCTTCCCGACGCCGAAATCCGCCGCCTGGCGCCGTTGCTCCAGGACAGGGACGTCGCGGCGCTGATCGCGGCCTGCCGGGCGCTGCGCAGCGGTCAAACCGACGGATCGCCGGCATGAGCGCAGCGGCAGCCGACCTCGCCTGCGTCACCCGGCTGCTCGTCACCTTCAACAGTGCCGGGGTGCTCGGCTATTCCGCGCTCGACCCCGCGACCGTGCCGACGCTGGCGGTGGACAACGCCAGCCGCGACGACACTGTCGCCGCGGCGGCTGCACTCGGCTATCGGGTGCTCCCGATGGCGACCAACGCCGGCTATTCGCGTGCGATCATGGCCGGGCTTGCAGAGATCGGGACCGAATTCGCCCTGATCGCCAACCCGGACGTGCGCATCACGCCCGAGGCGATCGCGGCCCTCGTCGCCGCGTCAAGGCGCTACCTGGAGTGCGATCTGTTCGTGCCGAGGATCTTGCGGCCGGACGGCAGCGAGTTCTTCCGTTACGAGACGCGGTTCGAGAAGCGGGTGCGCGACCGACGGCCGCCCTCGGGTGATGCCTGCGTCGTCACCGTCAGCGGCGCGGCCCTGCTGGTGCGGGTTGCCCCCTTCGTCGCCGGCGGCGGGTTCGACACCGACATTTTCCTCTATTTCGAAGATGACGAGCTGTCGCTGCGCTACCGGCAACAGAAGAAGCCGATCGTGTTCGTAGCGGACGCATCCGTGCAGCACCTCGGCAATGCCTCATCGCCGGCGGATTCTGCGATCGAGCGGATCAAGAACGTATCGTTCGGCTGGTCCTGGGCTCATGTGATGGCGCGCTACGGCGCCGGACGCCCGCCGCTCACGCTCGCAGCGATCACAGGCAAGCTTCTCGTCTACGCACTGTCGGGCCGGTGGAAGAAGCTCGCTCGCCAGCGCGCGATCCTGTCGGGGTTCGTCCGCAAGCTGAAAGGCGAGCCGGCGCCCTATTTGCCGCTCGGCTCGATCAGGGCGTCGAAATCGCCGGAGGCGACGCAGGCCGGCAGCCGGTCGAGCGGATAGAGTTCAAGCTCGCTCAGTTGGCGGCGGTACTCCGCCTCGATTTCCTCCTGCCTCTCCACCGTAACGCCTTCCACGACAATCGAGCGCCGTTTCAAGACGAAGTTTTCGAAACTGCCCATGGAGGAGAAATGCCAGCCGGCATCCGGGACGATTTCCACCGGCAGTCCGATGCCCACCGACCGGTAGTTCCTCAGGCGCAGGAACGCGTCGGCAAGCGGCTTCGGCACGTAGGACCGGTCTCGCAGTTTCGCCTTCGCCCTGCGAAGCTGCTGCGGCGTCGTCATATATTTCCGCTCAACCATGCGCGGGCCCAGCAACCACGTCGTGTCCGGAATCACGCGGTTCAGCTTGAAGCGATGGAGCGACAAGGCAAACACCAGCAGTCGATTGCGATACCGTCGTTCTTCGAGAACGCGGCTGAGAACTTTGGCCTGCGGGATTTCGTCCACGTCCGAGACGAGAATGGGATCGTCGGGGGCCGCGTCCGCCAATCCGCGGGCGATCTGATCGCGCTGGTAGTGTTCGTGCTCCCAGACGCCGATCCCGCCATGCTTGCCGTACGCCCTCGGCAAGGTCTCGGGGAAGGCCACCTTCACATGAATGATCTGATCGGCCCAGGCTGAGAAGCGCTCCTTGTTCTCTTCAAAATAGTACGGCTTGGGGGCACCACGCAGCGTCTGATTGGCCTCGACGAGGACGAAGCGGTCGACCACACCGCCAAGTTCGCGCAGTCTGAGCTCGAGGAGCTGGAATTCGTTATGGAAGGTAAAGCAGTCATAAAAGGTCATGGGCTCGGGGTCCTCAAGCCGGACTGTATTCCGCATTGTGGGCGATGAGGTCCGGATCGATCCCGGCGCCGGCGCGACGCTCGCCCGACATGGTGAAATGCCGGTCCTTCAGCCGATAGCCGCACGCAGTCATGAAGTCGTCGATGCCGCGGCTCTCTCCCCGGTTGACCTCGATCTGGACCGAGCGCGGTCGCTCAGGACCGCCAAGCAGTCCGCGCATGCCCTTCAGGATCGCAAGCTCGATACCGTCGACGTCGATTTTCACCAGGCTCGGCCGCTCGATCGCGCCTTCCGCGATGAGATCGTCGACGGTCATGGCCGGCAGGAGTTCGGAGGCAACCGGCGTGAAGGTTTCATTGGAGGTTTCGACCCGATTGCTGCCAAGCTGGCTACCGGTCGAGGCGGACTCCAGCGAAACGTAGTTGAAGCGCAGCACCTTGCGTACATCGGCCAGGGCGAAGGGCAGCACCTCGACGCGGTCCTCGAAGCCGTTTGCGGCGATGTTGCGCATCAGCGTCAGCACGTTGGCCTTGTGCGGCTCGACCGCGTAAACCTTGCCCTCGGCGCCGACCCGGCGTCCAGCCGCAATCGTGTAGATGCCTATGTTGGCGCCGATGTCGAGGAAACGGTCGCCAGCGCGCACCTCGCGGTCGATCCAGGCCATCGTTCCCGGCTCCTTGATCCAAAGCGATAGCGGCCGGAAGGCATCGGTCAGGTTCTCGGCGACGAAGCGGAGCTGCCCGCCCCTGTCGTCGACCTCGATCGTGCTGGACAGGCGCCGGCGCAGCCGGGCCATCGCCTTGAGCAAGGTCTTTTCCCAGCGGGTCGGAACCCGGTCGCCCGCGGAGCGCAGATGCATCACACCTTGCTTTCGATGTTGATCGTGATCGTCTTGCGCAGCGGTGCATTCTCCGGGCCTCTGATCGGCGAGACCTGATGCCAGGAATTGTAAGTCTTGATGAATAGCACGCACTGGTTCGGGTTGAACTCGAAGGCGTTCAGCGTCTCGACCTCGTCGAACTGCATGTAGCTGTTGACGTGGTTGTAGATCTTCGACCGGTCTTTCGGCAGGCAGACCTCGGTACCGCCACCCCAGTCGGGGTTCCATTCGCCCGGCTTCACCATCGAGATCACGAAGGTGATCAGCTTGTTGGGCGCATCGGTGTGCGGAAGGATGTGGCCGCCCTGTGCCGCCATCATCGAGAATTCGAAGCGGGCGCTGAGCTCGGTCACGCGGCGCAGCCTGGCATAGAGGCTTGAATGCCGGCTCTTGCGGTCGGAGACCACCTTGCGGCGCTTCAGCCCGAGATCGATATTGTGTTCCTTCAGAAAGGACAGGGCGCTCTCAACGAACTCCGGTGACTTGATATAGGCATGAAAGGCGCGCCAATCGGCATCGCCCGCCAGGAACCGGCGGTAATTCTCGCCATTGTTTCCTTCCGACAGCGAGTACTTGTGGCCGAGGCCGGGCTTGTATTCGAACAGGTCCTGATCCGGATAGGACGCCGTCAGCCGCTCGTAGAGTTCCGGATCGAGCACGTCCGGGATGTAGCAGACCGGATAGGGTTCATAGGTGAAATCGGCCTTGGTCAAGTTGAGCATGGGACAGCGCTTCTCCGTCACGCCACCAGAAATCCCGCGTCCGCGCGACGCGGCAGGAATTTGCGAAAGCGATCGATCTCCCCTCGCCGGCCAGCTCCGATCGATCCGCGCGCCGGTTCAGGTGCGTCCGCCGGCCCGAGTGCCGTATTCGATAGCCGTCGCCTTCCATTTCGTCAAACCGACGAGACGGCGGATCGAACCTTCCAACCCGCGTTTGCGCTCCAGGACCTGGAACACATAAGCCTCGCCGCGCCAGCCCCTTGCCGCGGCGGTGATACGCTCCCGCCACCATCTGGGCTCCTTCACCGTGACGTGGGCGTTCCAGCCGTTGGGCAGGGTTTTGCGTGCCGGGTAGGAGGCGATGTTGGCGTAGACGAAACGGTCGGCGAAGCGGAACAGTTCGCGGAGGAACCAGTCGATATCCTCTTCCGGGATATGTTCCAGCACATCGGTGCAAACGACACCGTCAAAAGTTTCGTCCGGCAGGGCGGAGAACTCCGGGACGCCGGGATCGTAGCAGCGGATCTCGTCGATCCCCCAGTAGGCCTGGACCGTGGGGGCGACGGTGCCGTCAGGCAGCGTCACGTCGCACTGCCGGTAGAGCAGGCCTTTGCCGGCGCCGTAATCGAGCACGGTCCGTGCCCCGGTCTGACGAACGAGGTCGCGCACCGCCGGTATGTGATCGTAGAGGCTGCTTCCGGCGAACACCTCCTGCGCCGAAATGCCGTCGCCCGCGAGCCCGTCGCTGTGCACGTCGGCATAGACCCGCTCCAGCTCGCGGTAACGTGGGCTCGGTTCGTCCCTGGTATAAGCGGTCAAGGCGATCGGTCCTGGTCCGGTCCGCTCCGGCCGCGACATTGCTACCGGACTCGAGGCGGCTTCTTATGGCGCGGGCGTTCGCGCTTGGCAAGGCGGGGTCGACATTCAGACGGCGGTCGGCGCCGCCTCCTTGAGGACCAGGGTAATGCAGGTGCCCTCGCCCGGATATGACAGCACGTCGATGCGGCCCCCGTGGCGATTGACGACGATATCGTAGACATAGGCCAGCCCCTGGCCGGTGCCCCTGCCGACATCCTTGGTGGTGAAGAACGGGTCGAAGATGCGCTCGCGGATCTCGTCGGGAATGCCGACGCCGCTGTCCTCGATCTCGATGATGAGTTCGCCCCGCGTTTCGCAGCGGGTGCGCAGCGCGAGAAAGCCGCGGCGACCGTCCCGTGACGTGGCACTTTCCTGCAGGGCATGTGCCGCGTTGACGACAAGATTGAGCAGCACCTGGCTCAGCTCGCTCGGCTGCGCCATGAGGCGCGGCAGCAAAGGGTCGAGATCGAACAGAACATCCGCAACGTTCTTCAGCTCGCTGCGGCACAGCGTGACGACGGACTTCAACGTCTCGTTGACGTCGGTCGGCTCCAGACCATCGCGGCCGGGATGGCTGAAGCCGCGCATCGATGCGATGATGCGGCTGATCTGCTCCATGCCGGCGATCGACTCGGCGATCGAGGCCGGGATCTCCTTTTGCAAGAACGCCCGGTCCTCGTCTGAAGGCCGATCGCCGCCGTTGTCGGCGAGAATCCGGTTCACGCTGTCCTGCAGGAAGCGCAGGTTATCGCTGACGAACTGGACCGGGGTGTTGATCTCGTGGGCAATGCCGCTTGCCAGCGTGCCGAGGGCCTCCAGGCGCCGGGATTGGCGGGATTGCACCTCGATCCGCTGCCGGTTCTGTGCGGCCTGGAGCCGCGATGCGGCCTCGTGGGCGGCAGGCGCCATCTGCGCAAACAGGGCGAGTTCGTCGGGATCGAAGCCCGCGTCTCCATCTCCGATGCATAGCAGCAGACTGGTGGAACCATCGAGCGGCCGAGCCGAAACGAGCGCGGATCGGCCGAGGCCGACGAAGCTCTCGCCCGAAGTCGACCAACCCTTTTCCAACGACAGGTCGACCAAGCGGGACTCGGGCACAGCTGCAAGCGCACGCAGAAGTTCCGTTACGTCAGTCTCGAACGACAGGCGGGTGCCGCGACTGACCGCCTCAAGCTGGTAGCCGTGCGGCTTCAGCAAGAACAGAAGCGAGGCAGTGCCTTCGAACACACCAACGATGTCATCCAGAACGGACTGGGCGAACTGCTCCGGCGTCCCACTCTCTGTCAGGTAGCGCAGCAGGCGCGCCAGGATGGCGGCGGTGTCGCGGCGCAATGGCTCCATGCGCCGCGTCGCCGTAGCCAATTTTGACTCGTGCGCCGCAAGCCCTTCCGTTTCCGTGCCGCGCTGCCCGCTACCGTGTTCCGTCTGCATATTGCCTGCCATCACATCGCGCAAAAATCCGCACGAACCTGACAGTAAGACGCCGGCTTTTTTCTTTGGTTGGAACGACCATTACAATTTTAGCGACCACGGATTCTTTTCAGCCGAACTGAGGTTCGGACAAATTCTGTTGATTTCCAGTAGGGTTCGTTAAGGACGTGGCCGCACGGATCGGTACCAGGTCCCCATTCAGGGATGGGGGTCATCGAACGCCCCTTCTATAACGGGAGCAACGGACACGCCTTCGCATCCGGGATCTTTTGACGGCCTCGCCCGGCACCCCGATCCCAGCGCTCGGCTCAGGTCCGCGTGTCGACAGCACGAGAAGTGACAAGGGCAGGGCGCGTTGCTATGGCAGCGCGCCTCTTGTCGTTGCCTACCGGCACCGCGGGCTCGTGAGGCGCTCGCCGGCGCAGGAGCCTGGGATGTCCGAGCCTCGCACGTCCTTTCCGGTGAGCCGACCGCAAGTGGCTTAGGTCACCCGTTCCCCCGCTCCCAACGACAGGTAGTTTGGGAACACGCTGTAGACGAGACGCATGAGGTCCGACTGGCGGCTGGTCTGGGTCTTCTGGAAGATGCGCTTCAGATAGGTGCGCGCCGACTGGACCGACAGGTTGCATTCCTGCGCCGCCTCGGTGACGCTGGCGCCGAGCGCCATGACGTGGACCAGCGCGGCCTCGCTGCGCGACAGCCTGAGAACGTCGGCAATCACGTCGGGCGACGGCAGGCAGACCCTCTCCGGGTCGGCAACGACCAGGGCGACGAGGTCGCGCTCCGCGAGCGGGCGAAGGGTCAGCGAGAACGGGCGCGTCCCGTCGTCGCGCTCCAGGCCGGACTGGATCGTCTTGCGCCCGTCGAGCGCCTCGCCGACCAGGGCATCCAGCCCGAGCGGGCGCGCGCTCTCGAGCACACGCAGCCGGCCGTCCGGAGTGCGCTGGATCTGCGGATCGGTCTCGAGCATTTCTTGCGCCGCCGCATTGGCGTGGACGATATGCGCGTCACGATCGAGCACGAAGACGCCGCCCGAGAGGAGATCGAACATGCCGTGATCCTGGCCGGGGCGCCGTGTTGCGCTGCGGGCCGCTCGGCTGTCGAGCGCAGCGGTGATGCCTTCGATCAGGGTATCGGTCGGGCAGGGCTTGGTGAAGAACTTGAAGACACCGGCATCATTGATGGCCGCGGTCGCGACAGCCAGGTCGTCCGAGCCGGTAAGCATGATCGTCAGCGCATCGCTGCCGCGTTGCCGCAACCCGCTCAGCAGGCTGACGCCGTCGAGGCCGGGCATGCGCATGTCGCAGACAATGACGTCGGGGGTCACGCTCTCGGCGGTCTTCAGCGCCTGGTGCGGGTCGGATTCAAACAGCAGCTGCCAGGACACCCCGGACGACATCAACCGGCGCTGCAGGGCGTTGAGAACCCGGACATCGTCATCGACGAAAAGCACCTTTGCCTTCATGGCCTTCGACTCCGAAGCGTTCCTTGCCGCGACTGTGGATCTTGTGATCGTAGCAGCATCGGCTTGCCCCCGGCTTAACATGACGGGCAACTGCTCCAGATGATTAGCGCGGCGTGAATCCCTGCGCCGACGTCTTCTAGTGTCCATATACGGCCGGCCTGCGCGGCTGGGGTGCCTGAGCCGACCGAGGCACGCGAATGGCGCTAACGTCGTTAAATGGATTCCGCTTCGGCGGCTGTTGTTCTAGTGTGCGGCCGATACGGCAGGGCGGCGCTGGCACGACGTCCGGCAGTCAGCCGAACCGAGGCAGCACGGACCAGGGCGCAGAATGACGCTGGATACTCTAGAAGACGCCGCAGGAACCGCGCGGCCGGGCGAATATGTTCCGCCCTACCCGTTCCGCTACGAAAAGGCTCCGCCGATCTTTCAGCTCATCGGCAAGGCGCGGCGCAACTTCCTTGAGATCTGGCCGAAACCGATCTTCTCGAACCGCATCGTCAATGTGAACGTGCTGTTCCGGCAGCTGTTCATCTGCAACAGCCCGGAGACGGTGCAGGAGGCGTTCGTCAAGAAGCACGAGATCTACCAGCGCAAGAGCCCGCAGATGCGCCACGCTCTGGAGCCGCTGATCGGCGACGGGTTGTTCATCAGCGATCAGGAGACCTGGCGGAGGCGGCGCAAGATCGTCGCGCAGATCGTGCACGGCTCGCGGCTGCCCGTCTTCGCGCCCGTCATGATCGAGACCGTGCGCGAAAAGCGCGAGGAGTGGCGGGCGCTCGGAGAAGGCGCGGAGATCAACGCACTTGCCGAGATGGCGCACCTGACGGCCGAGATCATCTGCCGCACGATCTTCGGCAGCCAGCTCGGTCGCAACTACGCAAGCGAGGTGGTCGAGGGCTTCACCGATTATCAGAAACACATCGACCAGATCGACATTCTGTCCCTGCTCGGCCTGCCGGAATGGCTGCCGCGGCGCCGGGGCGCGGAGATCCGCCGGTCGGTCAAGCGCATTCTCGCCGTGCTCGACGAAATCATCGACCGCTACGAAAGCCGGCCCGCCGATGTGGAGGACTCCGTCATCGGCGGTCTGCTCAAGGCGCGGGACGAGGACGGCAGTCCGCTGTCGCGCGATGCGATCCGTAACGAGGCGGCGGTAATCTTCATGGCCGGCCACGAGACGACGGCCAACACGCTGGCGTGGACCTGGTTCCTGCTGTCGCAGGCGCCCTGGGTCGAGCGGCGGCTCCATGCGGAACTCGCCGAGGTGCTCGGCGATCGGGAACCGACCTTGAAGGACGTGCCCCACCTGCCCTACACCCGGGCCATCATCGAGGAAACGCTCCGGCTCTATCCGCCGGTGCCGATCCTGGCGCGCGAAGCCATGGCGGAAGACACGATCAAGAACCGCCGGATCAAGAAGGGCGCGCTGGTCCTGGTCGTGCCCTGGCTGCTCCACCGCCACCCCGACCTGTGGCCCGACCCGGACCATTTCAAGCCGGAGCGGTTCCTGGCCGGAGCGGACGGCGACCGGCAGTCGAAGTACGCCTATGTGCCCTTCGCCATCGGCCCCAGGATCTGCGCCGGGCTGCAGTTCGGCCTGACCGAGGCGATCCTGTGCCTCGCGGTACTTGCGCAGACGTTCCGACTCCGGCTCCCTGAGGGCGTCGACGTCAAGCCGGTGTGTCGGCTGACCCTGCGTCCGGGCGAGCGGTTGCCGATGCGGCTGGAGGTGCGCTGACGCGCCCGGAACGAACCAGCGAGCAACGCATGGCCCACTCCTCCCTTGCCCGGCGGCCGACCGTCGCCGTGATCGGCGGCGGGCCGGCGGGATTGATTGCCGCCGACCATCTTGCCGCCCGCGGCAGCGCCGTCACGATCTACGAGCGCATGCCGTCCGCCGGTCGCAAACTGTTGATGGCCGGCCGCGGCGGGCTGAATCTCACGCATTCCGAGCCGTTCTCGACATTTCTTGACCGATACGGACCGGCACGGGCCGCGCTCGAGCCGGCCATCGCCGCCTTCGGCCCCGCTGCGCTGCGGGCGTGGTGTGCCGGGCTCGGCGAGGACACCTTCGTCGGCTCCAGCGGCCGAGTGTTTCCACGGAGCATGAAGGCCTCGCCGCTGCTGCGCGCTCTGCTCAGGCGGCTGGACACCAATGGCGCGGCGCTGAAGACACGGCACGACTGGCGCGGCTTCGATGCCGCCGGCGATCTCGTGTTCTCGCGCCCCGGAGGCACCGTGACGGTGCCGCGCCCGGATGCGGTGCTGCTGGCTCTTGGCGGCGCGAGTTGGCCGCGGCTCGGCTCGACCGGGTCCTGGGCGGATATCTTCGCCGATCTCGGTGTCCCGGTCTCGCCGTTCCGACCCTCGAACTGCGGTTTCAAGGTCTCGTGGTCGGACCATTTTCGCGATCGCTTTGCCGGAACGCCCCTGAAACGCATCGGCATGACCCACGGCGGCCGCAGCGTGCGCGGCGAGGCGGTGGTGACGGCCGACGGGCTCGAAGGAGGTGCGGTCTACGCGCTCTCGGCCGGACTGCGCGATGCGATCACGGCGACCGGCCCGACGCTGATAACGATTGATCTGCGGCCCGACCTCGATCCGGCCGCGCTGAGCGTGCGACTGGAACGTCCCCGCGGCAAGCAGTCGGCATCCACCTTCCTGCGCAAGACGGCCGGGCTGGCACCGGTTGCGACCGGCCTCCTGCGCGAGGCCGGACATCTGCCGGACGACCCCGCCGCGCTCGCCGCACTGATCAAGGCTGTCCCGATCACGATGACGGCGGCGCAGCCGCTCGAGCGTGCGATTTCGACGGCCGGCGGCATCGCCCTCGATGCCGTGGACGATGGCTTCATGCTGCGGCAGCTTCCCGGAATCTACGTGGCCGGCGAGATGCTCGACTGGGAGGCGCCGACCGGAGGCTACCTGCTGCAGGCCTCGTTCGCGACCGGGCTCGCAGCCGCCCGGGCCATTGCCGAACGGCTTCAGCTTGCGCCGGCGGAGGGAGTAACCCCGTGACCATCATCTATGTCGATGCCGACGCCTGTCCGGTGAAGGACGAGACCGTGCGCGTTGCCGAACGTCACGGTTTTGCGGTCAAGATGGTCAGCAACGCCTGGATGCGGCTGCCCGAGAGTGCGTTGGTCGAACGGGTGCTCGTGCCAGAGGGGCCGGACAAGGCGGACGACTGGATCGCCGACCGCGCCGGGCGCGGCGACATCGTGGTCACGGCCGATATCCCGCTGGCGGCGCGCTGCCTGAAGGCTGGGGCGCTGGTGATGGGCCCTCGCGGCGTGCCGTTCCGCGAGGACGGCATCGGCATGGCGCTCGCAATGCGTGACCTCAAGGCGGAGCTGCGCGAGTCCGGCACGATCCGCGACGGCGGCCCGGCCTTCGCGAAGGCGGACCGCTCGCGGTTTCTGAACGCGATGGAGACGATGGCCCGGGCGGCCAAGCGCGCGTCCGACTGACGCGGCCCGGCAGTCGGACTGCCGGGGCCGCCTCCTTCGGCCGGCCACTACCTCAGCGGCAGAACACGTATCGCCCGCTGTAAGCGAGGAAGTAGCCCGTCCTCGGATTGAAGGAGCGGTAGCGCGCCGAACAGTAGCGATACCATTCCGGCGTCCACGGCTGATAAAAGACCCTCACAGGAGGCGCGTAGTACCGTGGCGGCGGCGGCGCATAATAGACCGGAGGCGGTGCGTAATACGCCGGCGGTGCGTAGTAGCGCGGCGCAGCCAGTGCCGAGCCGATCAGCGCGCCGGCGACAAGGCCGCCGACGGCGGCACCGCCATAGCCCCAGCCACCGTGATAGCCCCGGCGATAGCGATAGCCGGCATCTGCGGGAGCAACGGCCGATAGCAGCACAGCCGACGCGATCGTCACGGCAATACCGGCGACTGCAACCCTCTTGGTCAGAACACTCATCCCCTTCACTCCTCGACGACACCTCGCCAGAGCAGGTTCCGACCGGAACGTGCCTGTCGTTGGTATAGCATATTTACGCTGAGAATTTCGCCGATGGTGTGACGTCGATCACCTCAGACTCGCTTGTTGGCGGTGCGGAGGCAGTGTCCGTAAACTTGACATGAAACATGAATCATGCGTCATATACGCCAGCGCCATGCTGGAGGCCGCCGGCCCTGTCCAGGCCCGCGTGGTGCGCAAGGGAGGAGCCTCGCAATGAACCGCATTCTGACCGCCGCCGCGCGGCTCGCGCTCGTGTGCACGGTCGCCGCCGGCGCCGGTGCCGCCGCGGCCGACGACATCAAGATCGCCCACGTCTACGGCAAGACCGGTGCGCTCGAAGCCTACGCCAAGCAGTCGCACATCGGCCTGATGATGGGTTTGGAATACGCAACCGGCGGCACGATGGAGATCAACGGCGACAAGATCGTCGTCATCGAGAAAGACACCCAGCTCAAACCCGACATCGGCAAGGCCGCGCTGGCTGAGGCCTATGGCGACGATGACGTCGCCCTCGCCGTTGGAGCGGTCTCTTCCGGCGTCGCGCTCGCCATGCTCCCGGTTGCGGAGGAATACGGCAAGATCCTGCTGGTCGAGCCGGCGGTCGCCGACAGCGTCACCGGCGAGAACTGGAACCGCTACATCTTCCGGACCGGCCGCAACTCCTCGCAGGATGCGATCGCGAACGCAGTGGCGCTCGGTCAGGAAGGGGTGACGATCGCCACCCTCGCCCAGGATTACGCCTTCGGCCGCGACGGCGTCGCCGCCTTCAAGGAGGCGCTTCAGGACACCGGCGCCGAGCTGGTGTTCGAGGAATACGCCCCGACCGACACCCAGGACTTCACGGCCAGCGCCCAGCGCATCTTCGACGCGCTCAAGGACAGGGAGGGCCGCAAGTTCCTGTTCGTGATCTGGGCCGGCGCCAATAACCCGATCGGCAAGATCAAGGCGATGGAGCCGGAGCGCTTCGGCATCGAGATTGCCACCGGCGGCAACATCCTGGCGGCCATGGCGGCCTACAAGGCGCTGCCGGGAATGGAGGGCGCAACCTATTACTACTACGAGATCCCGAAGAACCCGGTGAACGACTGGCTCGTCGCCGAGCACCAGAAGCGCCACGGCACACCACCGGACTTCTTCACCGCCGGTGGCATGGCGGCCGGCATCGCCATCGTGGAGGCGATCAGGAAGGCGGGCTCGACCGACACCGAGGCGCTGATCACGGCCATGGAGGGGATGGAATTCGAGACTCCGAAGGGAAAGATGGTGTTCCGTCCCGAAGACCACCAGGCGCTGCAGTCGATGTACCATTTCAAGATCAAGGTCGACCCGGATGTCGAATGGGGCATTCCGGAATTGGTCCGCGAATTGAAGATCGAGGACATGAAGATCCCGGTGAAGACGAAGCAGTAGGATGCGTCGAGGGCGCCACGGCGCCCTCCTCCGCCGCGCGGTGGCAGCGGATGCCGGTGTCGGGAGGCTGAACGTCATCCTGGACCGTGTGCGCCGCAGGCGCATCACGAGATCCAGGACACAGCGGCCAAGTCGCGCGCAAGCGCGATCAGATGCCCGACGAGGGTCCTTTTGCCGCCGGTCGCGTGTTCGACTGATCGGGCCTCGCAGCACTTCCCGGCCCGCCGCCAGGACAACAACCGAATCGCCATGCTGGAACATCCCGTTCTCGAAACACAGGGCCTGACGATCCGCTTCGGTGGCCATGTCGCGGTCGACCGGGTGAGCTGCGCCTTCCGGCGCGGTACGCTGACGGCGATCGTCGGACCGAACGGGGCGGGCAAGACCACCTACTTTAACCTGATCTCCGGACAACTCCGGGCGACCGCCGGCACGGTGCGGCTGAACGGCGAGGACATCACGCGGCTGTCGGTGCCCGAGCGCACCGACCGCGGTATCGGCCGGGCGTTTCAGCTCACCAACCTGTTTCCGACCCTCAGTGTGCGTGAGAACGTCCGCCTCGTCGTACAGGCCAGGGCAAGACTCGGGTTCAACCTGTTTTCCCGCGCCGATGCCCATGTCGAGCTGATAGAACGCGCCGAGCACGTGCTTGCAGAGGTGCATCTGATCGACAAGGCCAGGCTTCCTGTCTCCGCGCTGTCCCACGGCGATCAGCGCAAGCTCGAGGTCGCGCTGATGATCGCGCTGAAGCCCCAGGTGCTGATGTTCGACGAGCCGACCGCCGGCATGAGCGTCGACGAGGTGCCGGTGATCCTCGGCCTGATCCGCGGCCTCAAAGCCGATCCCGACACCACGCTCCTGCTCGTTGAGCACAAGATGGACGTGATCCGCTCGCTCGCCGACCGCATCATCGTGCTGCACAACGGCGCGCTGGTCGCCGAGGGTGAGCCGGCCGAGGTCATCGCCTCACCGATCGTGCAGGAGGCCTATCTCGGCAAGGAGCCGGTGGAGGCGGATCATGCCTGAGCCGCTTCTGGCGCTCGAAGGCGTCCACACCCATATCGGCCCCTACCACATTCTCCAGGGCGTCGACCTCGCCGTGCCCGAAGGCGGCGTCGCCGTGCTGCTCGGGCGCAACGGTGCCGGCAAGACCACGACGCTGAGGACGGTCATGGGCCTTTGGCGGGCGAGCCGCGGCACCGTCCGCTTCCGCGGCCGCGATGTTACGGCGCTCGGCACGCCGTCGATCGCGCGACTCGGCATCGCCTATGTGCCGGAGAACATGGGCATCTTCACCGACCTCACGGTCGAGGAGAACATGAAGCTCGCCGCGGCGGCCGGGGTGATGGACAAGGCGCGGCTCGATTGGATCACCTCCCTGTTTCCGCCGATCGGCACGTTCTGGACCAGGGCCGCCGGTACGCTGTCAGGCGGGCAGAAGCAGATGCTCGCCGTCGCCCGCGCCATCATCGAACCGCGGGCGCTGATCCTGATCGACGAGCCGACCAAGGGACTGGCGCCGGCGATCATCAAGGCAATGATCTCCGCTTTGCGCCAGCTCAAGGAGACCGATACGACCATCCTCCTCGTCGAACAGAACTTTTCCATGGCCCGGAGCCTCGGCGACACGGTCGCGGTGATGGATGACGGACGCATCGTCCATGCCGGCCGGATGGCGGAACTTGCCGCAGACGCAACGCTGCAGGAGAAGCTGATGGGCCTGAGCCTGGAGGCGCATCAATGAGCGACTCTGCAATCCGCCCCCGGTTCGAGGCCATGAACCTTGCCGACCGCCTCAGGACCGCCGCCCCCCTTGCGCTCACGCCGGTGCTGGCGCTGCTCGGGCTGGCTGCGATCGGAGACACGGCAACTTGGCTGACGCTGACCGTCGCGGGCCTTGCCATGGGCCTGATGATCTTCGTGATCGCCTCGGGCCTGACGGTGGTGTTCGGCCTGATGGACGTCATCAACTTCGGCCATGGCGCCTTCGTCTCGGTCGGCGCCTTCGTCGGCTTCACGGCGCTGGCGTGGCTCGCCGGCTGGACCCAGAGCCCAGCCGTGGTGCTCAACCTCGCCGCCGTCTTCCTCGCGATCCTGGTCGCGATGGCCGCAACCGCGGCAATGGGCTACGCCTTCGAGCGCGTGATCGTCATGCCGGTTTACGGCCACCACCTGAAGCAGATCCTCGTGACCATGGGCGGGCTGATCGTGGTGCAGCAGCTCATCCACGTGATCTGGGGTCCGGACGCGATCCACCTTGCGCGGCCGCCCGGCCTGCAGGGTGCGGTCATCATCGGCGACGCCGCGATCGAGAAGTACCGGCTGTTCGCCGTCGCCGTCGGGCTGGTGCTGTTTCTGGCCATGCGCCACGTGCTGCGCTCCACCCGGATCGGATTGCTCGTGCGCGCCGGTGTGGAGAACGGCGAGATGGTCGAGGCGCTCGGCTACCGGATCCGGCGACTGTTCCTCTACGTCTTCATGACCGGTTCGGCACTTGCCGGTCTCGGCGGCGTGATGTGGGGGCTCTACCAGGAGACGATCACCGCCCACATGGGCTCGGAGATCATGGTGCTCGTCTTCATCGTGGTCATCATTGGCGGGCTCGGCTCGGTCGAGGGCTGCTTCATCGGCGCCCTGCTCGTCGGTCTCCTGTCGAACTACGTCGCCTTTCTCGCGCCGAAGGTCGCGCTGGTCTCGACGATCGCTCTGATGGTTGCCGTGCTGATGTGGCGGCCGCAGGGACTCTATCCTGTAGTGAAAGCGAAGTGAGATGGAGCGGGGAAAGCGTGCCATGACCGTCCGCTCCGCGATCCTCGACCGGCTGCTGTCGGGTGACCGTCCCAACAGCCGCCTGCTCGCGGCGGTCCTCATCGCCATCCTGTTCGCGCTCGCCTTCGCGCCGTTCCTGTTTCCCGGCACCAAGTCGCTGGAGACCGCCGCCAGGATCTGCATCTTCATCGTGCTCGTGGCGAGCTACGATCTCCTGCTCGGCTACACCGGCATCGTCTCCTTCGCACACACGATGTTCTTCGGCATCGGCGCCTATGGTACGGCGCTGGCGCTGTCGGCGATGGGGCCGAGCTTTCTTGCACTCGGCGCCGGTACGGCCGCGGGCGCGGCCGTGGCCGCGGTTCTGGCCCTTGCCATCGGCCTGTTCTCTTTGCGCGTGAAGGCGATCTTCTTCGCCATGGTGACGCTCGCCGTGGCCTCGGCCTTCGCCGTGCTGGTGTCGCAGCTTTCCGGAATCACCGGTGGCGAGGACGGGCTGAACTACTCCGTTCCGAGAGCCCTGACCCCGGGCTTCCGGCTCGTGCAGGAGAAGGTGCTGGGGGTGACCCTCAACGGCAAGATCCTCGGCTACTACCTCGTGTTCTTCGCCGCGCTCGGGCTGTTTCTCGTCATGCTCCGGATCGTCAACGCTCCGTTCGGACGCACGCTGCAGGCGGTGCGCGACAACGCGTTCCGCGCCGAGGCAATCGGCTACCGGGTCGTGTGGTACCGCACCGCCGCCACCGTGCTCTCCGCCGTCATTGCCGCGCTGGCAGGCTCCCTTCTGGCGATCTGGCTGCGCTACACCGGGCCGGCAACGACGCTGTCGATGGAAATCATGATCGACATCCTTCTGATGGTGGTGATCGGCGGCATGGGCACGATGTACGGCGCTGTGATCGGAGCGACGCTGTTCGTGCTCGCCCAGACCTACCTCCAGGACGTCATGGCGCTTGCCGAGACGGCAGCGGGAGGGATTCCGCTCGTGCCCGATCTGGTCGCGCCGGAACGCTGGCTGTTGTGGCTCGGCGTCCTGTTCGTGCTTTCGGTCTATTTCTTCCCGACCGGCGTCGTCGGCCGATTGCGCGGCCGGGCGGCATGATCGCCCTCCACGTCCGGCGCGCCGGCACGCGCCGCCCGGGCGCGCGGCCCCTCGTGCTGCTGCACGGCTGGTCGTGCCATGGCGGCTTTTTCGCCCCGCAGTTCGAGGCGCTTGCGTCGGAGACCCTGGTGCTTGCGCCGGACCTGCCCGGTCACGGGCTGACAGGTGCGCGCGTGCCGCGCACGATCGAGGCGGCCGCCGACGCGCTCGCCGATCTGCTGACAGCGGAGGACCTCAGCGAGGTGGTGCTGTCGGGCTGGTCGATGGGCGCGCTTGTCGCCTTCTCCCTGATCGAACGCCATGGCGCCGGGCGGCTCGCCGCGCTGGTGGTGGAAGACATGACCCCGAAGGTGCTGAACGAGCCCGCCTGGGCGCTCGGTTCGAAGAACGGCCTGGACGACCAGCGCAACGCGGCGCTTCTCGCCGCCCTGGTGCCGGCCTGGCCGGCTATCGCCAAGGCGGTCGCGCCGCGAATCTTCGCGGAAGGCATCGAGCCCGACCCGGCGCTCCTTGCCTTCGCCGCAGCCGAAATCGGGAAGGCTGACGCCGTACAGGTCCGCGATATGTGGGCCTCCCTGACCGCGCAGGACTTCCGTGCCTTACTGCCCGAGATCGACATCCCGGTTGTGCTCGTCAGTGGTGCGCGCAGCCAGCTCTATGACCGCGCCGTCGCCGAGTGGCAGGCAGGGCGTCTTCCCGCGGCACGGATCGCCGGATTCGAGCATTCGGGCCACGCGCCCCATCTCGAAGAACCGGTCAGGTTCAACGCTCTGCTGCGCGACCTGATCGGCCGCAGCGGATAGCACTGCCCAAAATCAGTTGCCGATACAGAGGCTTTGGATTAGGTTTGCCACAATCCGGTGGCAACGCCGGAGAAACGGGCTTGCGAATTCGAATCCCGGTTAGGAAAGTTACTGCCAAAGGCGCCACCGGCCCGACAGACGGTCGAGACGAAGAAACGCCGGACTGAACTGCCTTTCCCGCTTCTGAATGACACGCTCGTGCAAGCAAACGCGCAATCGTGCGCTTGCATTTCTTGAACTACCAGCGGGACAGGAGTTTCCCCATGCGCCAGACCGGCACCCTCAAGTTCTTCAACCATGACCGCGGCTTCGGCTTCATCACGCCGTCCACCGGCGGCAAGGACATCTTCGTCCACATCACCGCTTTCGAGCGCTCGGGCCTGCAGGTTCCGGCCGAAGGCACCGCGCTCAGCTACGTCGCCGAAGAAGACCGCCGCGGCCGCGGTCCGCAGGCGGCCGAGCTCGAACTCGGCTGAGGTCAATTCCCCGCGCGCAGACGTCGGGCGAGGTTTCAGGCGCCGCCGGATTTCCGGCGGCGCTTTTTTTGCGTCCGGAAACGATCGCTTACGCGCCGACGTCCTCGACATAGACAAGGGCGCGGCCCTCGCAGATCCGCGTCCCGTCTGCGGCCTGGCACACCGTCTCCAGATCGACGAGATGCTTTTCCGGGCGCAGCCTCGTGATGGTCACGCGCGCCGTCAGCGGGCTGTCGTAGGCTGCCTCGGCCAGGAACCGCATTTCCTGCTTGAGATAATTGGTGCCGAAACCGGGAAGCTTGACGCCGAGCAGATAGGAGAACAGACCGCCGATCAGTGGCTCGGGCACATGCCGCGTCGGCGTGTCGAGCCCGGCGAGGCGGGCGTAACGATCGGCCTCTGCGGCCCGGTAGGTGCGGGTGACCTCGGCATGGTCGCCGACAGCGAATGTCATGCGCCCTCCTCCAGCACGATCTCGCCCTGCAGCACGACCTTGCCGTCGGCCTCGCGGCTGATCTCCACCGCCGCCCGGTTGGCGTCGACAGCATCGGGCGTCAGCGCAATCACAAGCGGCTCGCCGGCATAGGCGGGATTGGGGAACATCAGCGTCTGCAGCCGGTGGCGCCGGTGCGGCCAGCGGTTGCGGACCAGCGCCCAGAGCCTCGAATAGAGCAGCATGCCGTGAGACACGGTGCGCCCGAAGCGGGTGCGGGCGGAGAATGCCGCATCGACGTGGATCGGATTGTCGTCGCCCGAGATCTCTGCAAAGGCGTCGAAATCGGCCTGTCGGGGCGTCCAGGTGACACGGATCCCCTGAAGCGGTTCTGCGGCAACGGTCATCGGCTGGCTTCCCTGACTGCCACGTCGCCGAACCCGGCCTTGAGCAAATGCTTTTGCACCTTGCCGGCGGCCGTGCGCGGCAGGTCGGAGACGACGTGGAACGATTTCGGTACCTTGTAGGCGGCGAGCCGCTCGCGGCACCAGGGCACGAGCGCGGCCGTGTCGATCGTCCGGCCGGGACGTGGGATCAGGAAGGCCGCACCGACCTCGCCCCACCTGGCGTCAGCGATGCCGACCACCACGGCCTCCTGCACGTCCTCGTGGGTAACGAGCACGCGCTCGACCTCGGCCGGATAGACGTTCTCGCCGCCGGAGATGTACATGTCCTTGATGCGATCGACGATGACGAAATAGCCGTCCTCGTCGCGCCTTGCGACATCGCCGGTCAGAAGCCAGCCGTCCGCCGTGAACGCCTTGGCCGTCGCTTGCGGGTTGCCGAAATAGCCGGGCGTAACGCAGGGGCCGCGGATCTGCAGCTCGCCGGTCCCCGCACCCTCGACGATCTTGCCGTGCGGGTCGACCAGCCGGACCTCGGCCAGCATCTGCGCCTTGCCGACCGAGCCGATCTTCTCGGCCGCGTGGGCGCGGTCGAGCAGGAACACGGTCGGACCCGTTTCCGTCATGCCCATACCGTTGCAGATCGGCAGCCCGCGGTCGAGATAGGTTCGCAGCAGGGGCGCCGGGATCGGTGCACCGCCGCAGGCGAGCGACCGGACGGCCGAGAAATCCGTGGCCGCGAAGCGTTCGTGCAGCGCCAACGCCTGGTAAACCGCCGGCACGCACAGGATGGCGCTGACGGCGCCCTCGCCGAACAGGTCGAGCATCTGGCCGGCGTCGAACTTGCGCAGAACGGTCGAGCAGCCGCCCATCAGGAACAGCGGCAAGGTCAGCAGATTGATGCCGGCGGTGTGGAACAGCGGCAGGAAATTCACCGACGTGTCGGCTGAGGTGAGGTCAACTGCCTGGGAGTAATTGATCGCATTGGCCCAGGCCATGCGTGCCGTCTGGATGACGAGCTTGGGCGTGCCAGTCGTACCGGAGGTGGCAAGCAGGTACCAGGGGGCCGCTGCATCGATCCGGCCGGAACCGAAGGCGGTCGCCGGCGCCTCAGCCAGGAGTGCCGCCAGGTCGTGGTCAGCGTCGCAACCGTGCTCGAGCCCGATCCTGGGCAGGCCATGGGCCGCAGCCAGTTCGCGAGCGGTCGCCTCAAAAGCCGCGTCGTGAAACAGCAGGCGCACGCCGGCCTCGGAGACGATCGGCGACAGCTCTGCCGCCGGCTGGCGCCAGTTGAGCGGCAGCAGGATGGCGCCAAGCTTCTGGACGGCGAACAGCAGGACAAAGAATTCGGGCCGGTTGAGGCAGATCACCGCCACCCGATCGCCAGGTGCAATCCTGAGCCGGACGAGGGCATGGGCCAGCGCGTCGGCCAGGGCGTTGATCTCCCCGAAGCTGAGTCGCGCCCCGGTCTCCCGATCGACAAAGGCCATCCTATCCGGCGTAAGCTCGGCGCGCTTCGCCGCCATGTCCGGTACGTAATCGATGTGCAAATCCCCGGGCCTCCCATCCCAGCGGCAACGACCTTACTTGCGACGCAGGAAAGCGCGCATCCGGCGCCCGACCTCCTCGCGGGCGATGAGCTTGAGAAATTGATCCTTCTCCTGCTGCAGGCCGGCGGCGACCCGGCCACGGCGGGCTTCGTCCCAGACTCTCGCCCGGGTCGCGCGGAGGCTTTCCAGATCCTTGTCGTGCAAAAGCGCGAGATACTGGGCAACTGCATCGTCAAGTCGGTCCGGTGCCGCCACCGCGGTCGCAAGCCCGAGATCCCGCGCCTCCTCGGCGCCGAGCCGCCGGTTGCAGTACTGCAATTCGAGCGCCCGCGCGGTGCCGATCCGCTCGGGCAGCAGCGCCGTCCAGCCACCATCGGGCGCGAACCCCATGTCGACGTAGTAGGGCTGCAGGAAGGACGCCGTGCTCATGACGACGATATCGGAGACGAGGACGAAGCCGACGGAACCGCCCGTCACCGGCCCGTTGACGCGGGCAATGACCGGCGCCGGAAAGGCGAGAAGGTCGAGCAGTGCGGCGTTGAGTTGACCGACGAGCAGGTCCGAATAGTTGCGCAACAGCGGCGCATCGTCGGCATAGTCAAGAAACTCGGCAATATCGCCGCCGGAGGAGAAGGCTCGGCCCGCTCCCGTCAAGACCAGGGCCCGCGGCTCGAACCCGGCGGCTTTCGCGATCGCCGCGCGCAATGCATCGAGCAGGTCCGGAATCAGGGCATTGCCGCGCTCCGGCCGACTGAGCGTCAGCCGGGCCACGTCGTTGCTGAAACCCACCTCGACCAGGTTCTCGGTATTCATCGGCTTTCCCGCCCGTCCTCGGGACCCGCGCGCTCGTGGGACATGCAGGTTCTCCGCCTCCCGGGTCACGTCCGCGTGGGTTGCCGATGCGGGTTTCATCGCCCGAGGCCCTCGACCAGAAGCCGGTGAACCTCGTCCACCACACGGTCGATCGGCGTCGTGTCGCCCCAAACCACCGCCCGCTCTCCGAGAGACCGCGCGATACCCATCAGCGCCCAGGCGCGGATATCCGCATCGCCGGGCGTGATCGCGCCGCTCTCCGCCGCCGCTGCAAGCCCCTTGCGGTAGCCTTCGGCGAAGGTCTGGAAATAGGCCCGATACGCCTTTGGATCGACGAATTGTGCCTCTTGCACAACCCGGTAGAGTTCCGGATGAGCCGCAACAAACGTCAGGAAAGCCCGTAAGCCTTCGCGCTCCGCCGCCAATCGATCGGAAATACCATTGGTTGCCTCGGCGATGGCATGGCGCAACATGCGCCCCATTTCACCGACCAGTTCCGAAAAGACTTCGTCCTTGCTGGAAAAATAGATGTAGAAGGTGCCCTGCGCGACGCCGGCCTCTCGGGTGATTGCCCCGATCGAGGCCTCGTTGAAGCCCTGGCGGCCAATCACCTTCTCGGCTGCCGCCAAAAGCGCCCGGCGTGTCGCCTCGCCCCGTGCCGTCTTCGGTTCCTTGACCGCCTCCCGTCCCGTTTCCATCCCGCAGTTCCCCGTCCGGTGCCCCTCGGACCGTCGTCCTTGAGGCCGGTTCTCACAGCAGGCGCCCTGTCCCTTCAAGACCCCTGCCGCTATATGATACGTGAATCAGTATTCATATTTTTCGTGCGACAGGCAAGCCGGACGGGCGGTGACATGTCGAGACGGAGCGCAGACCCGCCTGGCCGATCGGGCCGAAGTCCGGCGCAACGGACGCTGCGTCATCGCAGTTTCGGGGAAAAGCGGGAAAACATTGACGGCAGAGGCCCAAGGTCGCATATCTTGGTCATGCGCCTGACCCAACAAACCAACTACGCTGTGCGGACCCTGATCTACTGCGCGGCAAATCCCGACAAGCCGAGCAAGGTCGCGGACATTGCCGCGAGCTTCGACATGTCGGAGACTCACCTCTTCAAGATCCTGAAGGTTCTGGTCGACGCCGGCTTCATCCGGACGATTCGGGGCCGCAACGGCGGAATCATGCTCGGCCGACCTGCCGAACGCATCACGGTTGGAGAGGTGGTCAGGGCCGCCGAGGAGAGCTTCCTGCTGGCAGAGTGCTTCGATTCCGGCCGGCGCGACTGCCCGCTGATCACGTCCTGCGGGTTCAACGGCCTGCTGCACGAGGCGCTTGAGGCCTTCATGGCCGTGCTCGATGATCACACGATCGCCGAACTCGCCGCCGACCGCTCGAACATCCGCGTTCTGCTGCAGATGGACCCGGTGCTGGCGGCGACGGCCTAGCGGCTTATTCCGACCGGCATGGGATGCGCGGCTTGTCCGCACGCCGCGGTAAATGCCCGGGCCGAAGCCCGGGCAAGATGGTGGTCGGGAGCGGCCAGGGGCCTCATTGCATCTCGGTGACGACCTCGAACGTGTCACCCGCGACCTTCCACAGGGCATAGGCGCCCGGCACGTCGCCGTTCTCGTCGAAGTTCACGTCGCCGGCCGCGCCCTTGTAGTCGATCTGCTTGCCGGCGGCGATCAGTTCCTTGGCCTTCTTCCACTCGCCCGGCAGGATCGGCTCGCCCTCGCCGCTGGAGACGGCGCGCAGGCTTTCGGCGATCTTGGTCTTGTCACCGCCGGCCTTCTCGATCGCGAGCGCCGCCAGGAAAGCCGCATCATAGGATGTGGTGACGAAGATGGCGTTCGGATCGCCGCCGACTTCCTTGAAGGCCGCATTGAAGGCCTCCAGGGCCTCCGACTGTTCGCCGACCGGCGAGGACGCAAAGAACGTTGCGAGGTTCTCGGCACCAAGCTCGTTGATCGGAGCCTGCGACTTCATGCCGTCGCCGCCGATGAAGTTCTCGAAGAAGCCGTTCTCGAGCGCCTGGCGCAGGATGGTGAGACCGGCGCCGTCGCCGTAGTCGAAGATCACAAGCGTATCGGCACCACCCTTTGCGAGTTCCGCGAGGTCGGAGCGGTACGACGCCTTGCCGTCCTCGTGTGCGGCGAAGCCGGCGATCGTGCCGCCATTGGCCTCGAACTCCTCCTTGAACGATTCCGCGAGCCCCTTGCCGTAGTCATTGTTGAGATACGAGACGGCGACGGTGTTGTGGCCGCGGTCTAGCACGGTTCGGGCGAGCGCCCGGCCCTGATAGTCGTCGGAGGGCACGGTGCGGAACACGGTGTCATTGTCGGCAAGCCGCGTGATTTCGGGCGAGGTGCCCGACGGCGTAATCATGACGATGCCAGCCGGGATCGTGACCGAATTCGCGGCCGCAAGCACCGGACCCGAGCAATGCGGCCCGACAACGACCGCCACGTTCTCGATGTTGACGGCCTTTGTCGCCGCATCGGTCGCGTTCTGCGGATTGCAACCGCTGTCGCCGACAACGGCAACCAGCTTCTCGCCTTCGAGAATGCCGCCTTGCTCATTGATCTGGCTGATCGCGAGCTGTGCGGAATCGATCATCGCCGGCGCCATAGCTGCGATTGCGCCGGAAATGCCGCCGAGCAGGCCGATCTTGACGTCGGCCTGGGCCGGCGCCGCCAGCGCGGTCGCTCCGAGGAGCGCGCCGACAAGGGCGTAACGAGCAGTCTTCATCTTCACCTCCACCTAGTATCGCGGACCGGACCTGTTCCGCCCGCCTTGCCGCCGCCTGGCCGGGTGATTCCGGTCGGACGGCCTATACCTTTGCCTCGGCCTTGCTGCTGGCGTCCCTCCGCCGCTCCGGCAGCAGGCCCTCCGGCCGGAAGCGCAGCACCAGTTGCAGCATCAGGCCGATCAGGAAAACGCGAATGTATTTCGCCTTGATTGCGATCTCTGGCGGAAAGCGGTCGGTCAGGATCTCCGACATCGACCAGATGATCCAGACCACGGCAACGCCGAGGATGGCACCGCGGTTGTTGCCCGAACCGCCGAGGATCAGCATGATCCAGACCAGGAACGTCGCGACCATCGGATCGATCGCTTCCGGCGTGATGGCGCGATTCAAATGCGCGAAAAGGGCGCCGCCAAGCCCCATCAGCGCCGCTCCGAAGACGAAGGCCTCGAGACGGCGGTAGGGCACGTCCTTGCCCATGGCGCGCGCGGCGTCCTCGTTGTCGCGGATCGCACGCATCATGCGGCCCCAGGGCGAAGCGATCTGCCGTTCGACCAGAAGATAGGCGGCAAGCAGGATCACCGCCACAACGGCGAGATAGGCGACCTGTGCCTCGAAATAGGTGAGGCCGCCAAACGGCCGCGGAATGTCGGTGACGCCCCGCGCCGATCCGGTCAGCCAGTCTTCCGACTTGATGACCAGCCGGATGATCTCGGCGACCCCGATGGTGGCGATCGCCAGATAGTCGGAGCGGAAACGCAGGCAGATCTTACCGATCGGCCAGGCGATCAGGCTGGCGGCAATCATGGCGCCGACAAGTCCGAGCGGCATCGGCAAGCCGAAGCCGCCGACACGGCCGGCAACATCCGGGCTGGTCAGGATCGCCGAGGTATAGGCACCGACCGCGAAGAAGCCGGCGATACCGGCGTTGAACAGGCCGGTGAAGCCCCACTGGATGTTGAGTCCGAGCGCCAGCAGGGCATAGATGCCGATGAAGGTCGACATGAACAGTGCGTAGTTGACGAGGCCGATCCATTCCATCGTGCGGCCCTTTCTACAAGACCTTGCCGCGGAACAGCCCGGTCGGGCGCACCAGCAGCATCAGAAGCAGGATGGCGAAGGCCGTCGCCTGCTTGTATTCGCTCGGCAGCAGCAGCACCGAGAATTCCTCGATGACGCCCACGGCAAGCCCGCCGACCGCAGCACCCTCGATCCGGCCGACGCCGCCCAGGATCGCGGCGGCAAACATCGGAAGCAGCATCTGCCACCCCATCATCGACGTCAGCTGCGTGTTGAGGCCGAGGAAGAAGCCGGCGGCGGCGCACAGCGCACCGACGATCGCCCAGGTGATGGTAATGACCTTGCGGTTGTCGATACCCGACAGCAGGGCGAGGTTCGGATTATCCGACATGGCGCGCATCGCCTTGCCCCACTTCGTGCGGCCAAGGAAAAGCTGCAGGGCGACGAAAAGCCCGACCATGACGGCGAGCGTCACCAGTTCGCGGTCCCTGAGGCGGATGCCCCACCAGTCTTCCGGACGGACGATGCCGCGCGCATAGGACTGTGCGTCAACGCCCCAGACCACCTGGACCACCGAGCGCAGCATGAGCGCAACGCCGAGCGAGGCCATGACCGTGACGATCTTCGGCCGCTCGCGCAGATAATCGTAGAACACTCGGTCGACACCGACGGCCACGGCCGCACAGAGCAGCATGGCGATCGGCAGCGCCACAAAGGGCGTCAAGCCGAGCCCCGAGACAACGGCCAGCGCCATGAAGGCCCCGAGCGTGGCGAGATCACCGTGAGCAAGATGGGCATAGCGCAGGATGGCGAACACCAGCGTTATGCCGATTGCGCCGAGTGCGTAGATCGAGCCGAGCACGAGGCCGGGCACGAGATAGAAGTTGATCAGGTCCATGATCGGCATGCCGGCCCCTCCTCAGCCGCCGAGGAACATTTCGGCGACCTCGCGGTCGGCGAGCAGCTCTGCGCCCGTGCCTTCGTGACGATTGGCGCCGGCGGCGAGCACATAGCCGCGGTCGGCGAAGGCGAGCGCCTGCTTGGCGTGCTGCTCGACGAGCAGGATCGCCACGCCGCTGTCGCGCACGTCGCGGCAGATCTGAAAGATCTGCTCCATGTATTTCGGGCTGAGGCCCGCCGTCGGTTCGTCAAGCAGGAGGATCTTCGGCTCCAGCATCAGCGCCCGGCCCATCGCGACCATCTGGCGCTGGCCGCCGGACAGGCTGCCGGCGAGCGTGCGCCGCCGCGCCTTCAAATCGGGGAACAGCGCATAGACCCGGTCGTAGGCGGCGGAGAAATCGCCCTTGCGCAGAAAGGCGCCCATTTCCAGATTCTCGTGCACGGTCATCTCGCGGAAGATGTTATCCACCTGCGGCACATAACAGACGCCGGCCTCGACGATGCGGTTGGGGGCAAGACCGGTAATGTCGCGCCCCTGCATCACGATGGTGCCGCTGCGGATGTTGAGCAGGCCGAACACCGCCTTCATCGCGGTCGACTTGCCGGCACCGTTCGGGCCGACGATGGCGACGATCTCGTTCGGCGCGACGTGGAGCGACACGCCCTGCAGGATGTCGGCGTCGCCGTAGCCGGCGCGCAGCTCCGTCATTTCGAGCAATGGTGCGGCGAGATCGGGCGCAAGAGCCGGGCGCGCGCTCATGCCGCCGCTCCAACGGTTTCGCCGAGATAGGCCTCGAGCACCCGCGGGTCGGAGCGCACTGTGTTGAAGCTGCCCTCGATCAGAACCTTGCCCTCGGCCATGCAGACCACCGGGTCGCACAGCTTCTCGATCATCTCCATGTCGTGCTCGATCAGGATGAAGGTATAGCCGCGCTCGCGGTTCAGGATCGCGATTTTCTCCTCAAGCTTGCGCAGCAGGGTGCGGTTGACGCCCGCCGCCGGCTCGTCGAGCAGCACGAGCTTGGCGTCGGTCATCATGGTGCGGCCGAGTTCCAGGAGCTTCTTCTGGCCGCCGGAAAGATTGCCGGCGCGTTCGTCGGCGACATGGGAGAGCTCAAGGAAGTCGAGGGTCTGGCGCGCCCGCTCGGCCACCGCTTCTTCGTCGCGGCGCACCGCGCCCCAGGCGAGCCAGTTGGAGAACAGCCGCTCGCCGGTCTGGCGCGGAGGCACCACCATCAGGTTCTCCCGCACGGTGAGGCGATGAAACTCCTGCGGGATCTGGAAGGTGCGCACCAGCCCCTTGTGGAAGCGCCGGTCGGCGGACAGACCGGTGATGTCCTCGCCGAGATAGCGGACATGGCCCGATGTGGGAGGAAAGGCTCCGGCGATCAGGTTGAACAAAGTGGTCTTGCCGGCGCCATTCGGGCCGATCAGACCGGTAATGGTACCTTCGGCGACCGAGAAGGAACAGCGGTCGACCGCTCGGAAGCCGCCGTATTCCATCACCAGCCGGTCGAGTTCCAGCATCAAGGCCCCCGCCTGTCGTTGATCGCCCGCGCTTGCGGCGAGCTTGTTTGCTTGTTTCATCATTCCACGATCGATCTGCCAGATCACGCCGCAGCGGCGGCATTCTCAGGCGAGATCCCTCAGCACGGCCCGGAGCGGGGCAGCGTCGAGCCCTTCTAGCTTCAACGGCAGCGCAATCAACTCATATTCGCCGGGCTCGACGCCGTGCAGCGCAAGATTCTCGATGATGCGCAGGTCGCGGCGCCGCGCCGCCATGTGCGCCGGCAGGTTCTTGGACGTATCCGGATCGACCGAGGGAACATCGACCCCGACCAGGCGAACCCCGCGGTCGGCAAGCAGTTCCATCGTCTCGGCGGCAAGGGCGCGAAATCCGGCCGGCCAGGCCATGGGATCGAGCGTATCCTCAAGCCGCAGCAGCACGCGCGGCGGCACGCCATCGAGAGCCGCGGCGATCTCCTGCGGCTGCAGCAGCGCGCCGCTGCCGCGCGCGTCGATCACCCGGGCCGGACCGATGAAATCGGCGAGGTCCAGCACGTCGATCGAGGCGCCCTCGGCGTCGTAGTGCAGCGGGGCGTCGGCATGGGCGCCGCAATGGGCCGACATCGAAAACTCGGCAACGTTGACCGGACAGCCCGGCCCGATCCTGAAGGTGTCCCTGGTGCGGTACGGCGCATCGCCGGGGAAGACGGCAATGCCGGGTGCCACAGGCGGCGTGATGTCGATCAGTCGGCGCGTCATCGTCATCAAAGCTCCGCCCGGATCGACCACAGCTCGGGGAACAGCACCACGTCGAGCATGCGCTTGAGGTATGCCACCCCCGAGGTGCCGCCGGTGCCGCGCTTGAACCCGATGATCCGCTCCACGGTGGTGACATGGTTGAATCGCCAGCGGCGGAAATAATCCTCGAAGTCGACCAGCTTCTCGGCCAGTTCGTAGAGCGACCAGTACCGTGTCGGCTCCCGGTAGACCGCAATCCAGGCCGCGCTCACGCTGGCGTCCGGCCGGTATGGCTCGGCCGGGTCGCGTGACAGCACCTGTGGGTCGATGGCGAAGCCGGAGCGCGAAAGCAGCCTGAGCGCCTCGTCGTAGAGGCTCGGTTCGCAACGCAGCCGGTCGAGCCGGTCGTAGATCTCCGGCAGATGGGCGTGCGGCCGCAGCATCGCGGCGTTCTTGTTGCCGGCCAGATATTCGATCGCGCGGTACTGCCAGGACTGGAAGCCGGATGACTGGCCAAGCCGGCCCCGGAACTCGGAATATTCCGAGGGCGTCATGGTGCGCAGCACCTGCCAAGCGAGGTTGAGCTGCTCGAAGATCCGGGCAACGCGGGTCAGCATCTTGAAGGCCGGCTGAAGATCGTCGGCGGCGATCCGGGCCTTGGCGGCGGTGAGCTCGTGGATCGCGAGCTTCATCCACAGCTCCGAAGTCTGGTGCTGAATGATGAAGAGCATCTCGTCATGGGCGTCCGACAGCGGATGCTGGGCCGCTAGGACGCTGTCGAGATGCAGGTAGTCGCCGTAGGACATGCGGCCATCGAAGGCCATCTCGGCGCCTTCCTCTGCCGGGTCGTAAGGCACGGTGGGGTCGCGGGGCTCCGTCATGTCACCTTCGCCCTCGCCTTGAATTCCGGCCGGTCCCACGCCCCGCTCTTGAGGATGTCCTCTAGGATCGCGGCGGCGCGCACGACATCGGAGAAGGACAGGTAGAGCGGCGTGAAACCGAAGCGGATGATGTCCGGGGCGCGGAAGTCGCCGATGACACCGCGGGAGATCAGGGCCTGCATGACCGCGTAGCCCTCCGGATGACGGAACGACACCTGGCTGCCGCGGCGCTCGGCCTCGCGCGGGGTGGCGAGCACCAGGTCCGGGCAGCGCCGCTCGACTTCGGCGATGAAGCGTTCGCACAGCGCGACCGACTTTCGCCGCAGGACGGCCATGTCGACATCGGCAAAGACGTCGAGCGCAGCATCGAGCGCGGCGAGCGACAGCACCGGCGGAGTGCCGACACGCATGCGGTCGACGCCCTCGGCCGGGCGGTAGCCGAGCTCGAAGGCAAAGGGCGCTTGGTGGCCCATCCAGCCCGTGAGCGGCGGCGCCACCCGGCCCTGGTGGCGCGGGGCGACGTAGAGGAAGGCCGGCGCGCCGGGACCGCCATTCAGATACTTGTAGCCGCAACCGACGGCGAAGTCGGCGTCGGTGCCGGCAAGGTCGACCGGAAAGGCCCCGGCGGAGTGGGCAAGGTCCCACAGGGTCAGCGCGCCATGGGCATGCGCCCTGGCGGTGAGCGCCGCCATGTCATGGCGGCGGCCGGTGCGGTAGTCGACTTCCGTCAACATCAAGACGGCGACGTCCTCGCCGATCGCGGCTTCCACCTCTTCCGGGGCCACGATCCGAAGCTCGTGGCCTGCGGCAAGCAGGTCGCGCAGGCCCTGGGCAACATAGAGGTCGGTCGGAAAATTGCCGCGGTCGGACAGGATCACCTTGCGGTCCGGGCGCAGCGCAAGGGCAGCCGAAAGCATCTTGAAGACGTTGATCGAGGTGCTGTCGGCGGCGACCACGGTGCCGGGCGCCGCACCGATCAGTCGGGCGATCTTGTCGCCGACCCGCGCCGGCAGGTCGATCCAGCCGTGGGCATTCCAGCCGCGGATCAGGCTATCGCCCCACTCGGCCGTGACGGTCTCGGCCATGCGCGCGGGCACCGCCTTTGGCAGGACGCCGAGCGAGTTGCCGTCGAGATAGATCACGCCTTCCGGAAGGTGGAAGGCCGCGCGCTTGTGGCGCAGAGGATCCTGCGCGTCGAGCGTTTCCACTTCTGCCGCGGGATCCAACGTCATGCCATCCTCTCGTTCGCCGCCGCCGGCGGGGGTTTTGCTCACCCTAGCAACACGGTTCTCGAACGACAAGTAATTATATATAATTGAGTTCGTGATATATAATGCTGCCTGCAGCGCGCTCGATTCGGACGGGTCAAAACGATGTCGAAGACGGAAGAGGCTTTTCATCGGCTCCGGGCCGACATCCTCGACGCCCGGCTGGCACCCGGAGCCCCGCTCGTCATCTCCGCGCTGAAGGAGAAGTACGGCCTCGGCTGGACGCCGCTGCGTGAGGCGCTGCCGCGGCTGGAGGCCGAGCGGCTGGTGGTCTCCCACCGCAACCGCGGCTACCGGGTTGCGCCTGTCTCCGCCACCTCGCTGCGCGACCTCCAGGAGGCTCGCCGCGCCGTGGAGCACAAACTGCTCAGTCGCTCGATCGAATGCGGCGGCCCGGACTGGGAGAGCGGGATCGTGGCAGCCCATCACCTGCTCGAACGCACCCCCTCACCCACCCCGGGTATGTCGGAAGCCGATGTAAAGCGCTGGGAGGAGCGCCACGAGGCGTTTCACCAGTCCCTGCTTGCCGCCGGCGGCTCGGACTGGCTCAACGCCTTCCAGCGCCAGCTCAACGACCAGCTCCACCGCCATCACCGCTTCATGGTGCTCGGACCCGACAGCCGCTCGGAGTTTCATACGAACGGTGAGGAGGCCCGGAACACGAGCGAGTTTCGCGAGATCCTCGACCGCACGCTCGGCATCGCCCATCACACCGCGCTGATGCAGGCTGCGCTCGACCGTGATGCTGCCAGGGCCCGGGATCTCCTCGACGAGCACATCGGATTCTCGCTCGCCGTCTATGCGGTGCTTTGGCCGGATGCCGGATAGTCGCAGGCTCTTTCAATCGGCCACCGTGTCTGGCGCCGTTCCTTCGGGTATCGAAAACTTATCCCCGCCCCCTCGACCTGCCCGTATCATTCCGCCATCGCCGGCTCGCTAAGGGGACCGTGATCGGACCGACCGTTTGCGTGAGCCGGGGGCGTGGCGGCACGATCTGGCGGAGGTAACGGACCCGCCGGGCCGTGCGGACCGGGACGTCACGACAGTGCACCCGGGCCAAACGTCACGGGCGGGGCGTTTCAGCACTGCCAACCTTGAGCTCACCGAGCTCACCCGAGCTCCGGCGGCGCCGGAACGTCCCGCCGAGTCCCTCAAACCTCCGGCCCGAAAGGGCGCGGAGCAATTCGTGCTGGCGATGTTTGACCGTTGCCCGGGAGCACGATGATCGGCGCAGGAGTAGCCCGGGGATTGCGAACCCGCTATAGGAGCGCGAAAGAGCCTCTCGTCCACCACGTCGCCATCCGCGAGTTGTCATGACCGGTTTCGTTCTGCCGCCGCCGCCCCAGCCATCCGTCGCCGTTGCCGGCGAGAACGATCGCTTTCCGGTCCGGCGCATCTTCTGCGTCGGCCGCAACTACGCCGCGCATGCGCGGGAGATGGGCAAGGATCCGAACCGCGAACCGCCGTTCTTCTTCATGAAGCCGGCCGACGCGGTCGTCGACTCGGGCGCCGAGATCCCCTACCCGCCGGAGACAACCGACCTGCATCACGAGATCGAGCTGGTGGTGGCGATCGGGATCGGCGGCACCAACATTCCCGCCGAGCGTGCACTCGACCACGTCTTCGGCTATGCGGCCGGCATCGACCTGACGCGCCGCGACCTGCAGGCCCAGGCCAAGGAGGCGGGCCGGCCCTGGGACTGGAGCAAGGGCTTTGACCACTCCGCCCCCTGCGGCACAATTCACCCCGTTGCCGAGACCGGTCACCCTGGGAAAGGCCGGATCTGGCTGGCGGTCGATGGCGTCGTCCGCCAGGACGGCGACCTCGCCGAGCTGATCTGGCCGGTGGCCGACGTGATCTCGATCTGCAGCCGGTCAATGATGCTCAAGCCGGGCGATTTGATCTTCACCGGAACCCCGGCCGGGGTCGGCGCGGTCGAGCCGGGCACGACGCTCTCCGGCGGCGTCGACGGAGTCGGCACGGTCACCGTTACCATCGGCCGGACGACGGCAGGCTGACGTGGGCGTGGCGGGCCGGAAGACATCGCCATGACGATGTCGCCGCGGCTCATCGTGGGCTATTGCGGACTGCTGATGTCGGTCTCGGCGATTTCGGTCGACAGCACGCTGCCCGTCTTTCCGGCTATGGTTGATGATCTCGCGGCGCCTTACGAGCGGGTGCAGTGGTCGGTCACGGTCTTCATCCTGTCGCTCGGCATCGGCCACCTGCTGTGGGGCTCGGCTTCCGACCGTTTCGGCCGGCGGCCGGTGCTGGCGTCCGGCCTGTCGATCTTCGTTGTCGGCAATGCGCTTGCCGTCGTCGCACCGACGATCGAAACACTCCTCGCCGGCCGGATCCTGCAGGGCGTCGGCGGCGCCGCCGCCGTGGTGTCATCGCGCGCAATCATCCGCGACCTCTTCTCCGGCCGGGACCTCGCCCGCAATCTGGCGATGGCGACCGCCGTCTTCGCCTTTGGCCCGATTGTCGCCCCCTTGGCTGGATCCGCCATCGCTGCCGTATCGGGCTGGCGGACCGTGTTCGGCGCCACCGCGGGCTTCGGCGTCCTGCTGCTGGCCGCCCTGTTCTTCCTGCCGGAGACCGTACCCGTGCGCACCGTGGACGCCATGCGCCCGGCGGTGATGGTGCGGCGGACCGGCCAGCTGTTTGCCCATCCGCAGTCACGCTACTTCCTGCTTCTGTCGGGGCTGGTGATGTCGGCGATCATCCTGATCCTCAGCGGAGCACCGCGGGTCTACGAGGCGAGTTTCGGCATCGCCGGAACAAGCTTCGCGGTCTATTTCGCGATCCACGGCATCGGCATCATCATCGGCCAGATGGTGAACCGGCGCCTGATTGGATCGATCGGCACGGAGCGCACCATGCTCCGCGCAGGTTTCGTCCTGGTGCTGGCAAGTGGGCTGATGCTGGCTCTGACGCTCGGCGGACTGATGACCGGCTGGCTAGTGACCGCCCTCCTGGTGCTGTTCGCCAGCAGCTACCTGATCGTCTATTCCAACGCCGCCAGCCTGGTGCTCGATCCCCATGGCGACATCGCCGGCTTCGCCGCTTCGTTTTACGGCTTTCTCAGCCAGGTCGTGTCGGCGCTCATCGTGTCCGGCCTTGTCGTTATCGGCGGTGACAGCCTCACGGCCTGGGCGACCATGTTGCTGGCGATCTGCCTCGGCACGCTCGTTGCCGTCGGCCTGTGGCAGCGCTCGGCGGCGGAGCGGCACACCGGTCGAGAAGCCTGAGGTCAGGCCGACGCCGGCGCGAACGCCCGCTCCATGTCGCGGCGGAAGCGCACCGCCGGATCACCTTCGTCGATCTCGACGTCGTCCCAGGTGACCGTCGCCCCTTCGGGCAGGTCGTGCAGCAGCCGGACGCCGGAGGCAAGTCCGAGTGGAAGGGCACGGGCGGAAAGCGCTGCCGCCGCCGGCTGCTGCTTGCCCCAGACGGTGAAGCCGCCCTCGCCGTCGAGCGTCTCGCCGGCCTTCAGCGCTCGCTTGGCCGTCGCGACCACGTCGGCGACGAAGCCGGTCGGCGCGCCGGTCGGCTCGCGGCGCAGCGCCGCCGAGGCGACGGAAATGCCGAGCTCGAGCCCGATCATGTGGGTCGGCCGATAGAGCGCGGCAAAGCGGCCGCTGGCATCCTCCAGCATGTGGTACTCGCTGAAGCAGGCGCGGGCATAGTCGGTCTCGCCCTCGATCACGACAAAGGTGCCCATGACGAGATTGTGCGGCACGTCCTCGCCGCTCCGCGTCAGCGCCGAGACCACCTCGGTGGTGCCGGAATGCTCCAGCACACCGCCGTGATCGGCCGGCTTGACGATGTCCGCCAGTTCGAACCGGCTCGCTGGCGGGAAGGTAAGCCCGCCAGACTGCGGCGTCAGGCCGGTGGCATTGCAGACCGCCGTCATCTCGATGCCCGACTTGGTGCCGTCCAGGAACGAGTTGAACATCTTGGGGTTGATGATGCTGCGGTCCTTGATCTTGAGATAGGCCTCGAGCACCTCCCAGACCGTGTCGGGCGTGAGCTGGTGATAGGCCGGGAGGTACCGCGTGCCCTTGCCGGCGGCCACGACCTTGAAACCGCATGCCCGGGCCCAGTCAACGTGCTCGCAGATCAGGGCCGGCTGGTCGCCCCAGGCAAGGCTGTAGACCACGCCGGCCTCTTCGGCGCGACGGGCGAGCAGCGGGCCGGCCAGCGCGTCGGCTTCCACATTGACCATGACGACGTGACGGCCGGCCTCGATCGCGGCAAGGCAGTGCCGGATGCCGGCTGCGGGATCCCCTGTTGCCTCGATCACCACCTCCAGTCCGTCGGCGGCGAGCACGGCGGCAAGGTCGTCCGTGACGCATGTCGCGCCGGTGCGGATGGCCTCCTCCAGGACGCCTGCGGCATACTGTGCCTCCGGCCAGCCGCAGAGCTTCAGCGTGCGTTTCGCCCGCTCGACCGAAAGGTCAATCACCGCAGCGACATGCACGCCCTCGGTCAGTCTGGCCTGGGCAAGGTACATCGAGCCGAACTTTCCCGCCCCGATAACGGCAACCCGTACCGGCCGCCCCGCTGCAGCCCGCGCCTTGAGCATCCTCGACAGGTTCACGCGCTTCCTCCCTGGCTGTCATTGAAGCCATCATCAACCGGCCGCGACGCCGGCGGCAAGGCCGTCCCGCAAGAAGGCGGTACGATCCTGGCTGCGGCCGGTCCGCACTCCGGATCATTTTGCATGCGCGGATGATTGACAGGCCGCGCGTCCCGGGGCTTCGTAGCCCGGTTCGTTTGGAGGCCTCCCATGGATATCGTCGTTCCCGGTGCCGCCAATCTCTGGCTTTTTACCGGCGCCGCGCTGGTGCTGCTGCTCGTGCCCGGCCCTGCCGTGCTTTATATCGTCGGCCGGTCGATCGAGCAGGGGCGCGCGGCCGGACTTGTCTCCATCCTCGGCATTCATGCCGCCACCCTCGTCCACGTCGCCGCGGCCGCGCTCGGGCTGTCGGCGATCCTCGCCTCCTCTGCGCTCGCCTTCAGCGTGGTCAAATACGCCGGCGCGGCCTATCTCATCTGGCTCGGGCTGAAAAAGATCTTCGGCCGGGCCGAGGCATCCGGAGCCGCGGCAGCGGCGCCGGCGCGCAACCGCATGAAGCTGTTCCGCGAAGGATTCATCGTCAATCTCCTGAACCCGAAGACAGCGCTCTTCTTCCTCGCCTTCCTGCCGCAGTTCGTCGACGTCGGCCGGGGACACGTCGCCTCACAGATTGCCTTTCTCGGCGTCACCTTCACGCTGATCGGCCTGGTGACCGACGGTTCCTACGCGCTCGCCGCCGGAACGGCGGGGACCTGGCTGAAGCGCAGCCGCGGCTATCTGAAGCTCGAGCGCTATCTGAGCGGCGCGCTGTTCATCGGTCTCGGCCTCACCGCGGCGTTCAGCGGCAATCACAGGAAGTAGCCGAACGCACGCCATTGCGCCGCGCTTGCCTTGCGCCGTCCGGCCCCCGATAAGGTCCCATTTCCACCCGTTCTCCTTTAAGCAGGACCTGGGGGCTATCGGCGCGTGGGCATAGGCATCATCGACCGTTTGCTGGAGAAGCCGTGGCAGGGCCTCGCCGCGCTTTGCTTTCTGCAGGTCGTGCTTTGGACCGGACTTCCCGGCATCGGCAGCACGTCGCCCACGCTCGACGTTGCCGAGATGCTGGCCTGGGGTCAGGAATGGCAGCTCGGCTATGCCAAGCATCCGCCGCTGCCGGCCTGGATCGCGGAAATTGCGAGGAACATCACCGGCGAGCCGATCTACGGCCCGATCCTGGCGAGCCAGCTTCTGGTGGCGACGAGTTTCCTGTTCGTCTTCCTGCTCGGCCGCCGCCTCCTCGGCACACGCGACGCGCTCATCGGCACATGGCTGCTCACCGGCGTCTACTACTTCTCCTGGCCAACGCCGGAGCTCAACCACAACGTGGTGCAGATGCCGATCTGGGCGGCGGCGCTCTACCTGTTCGCCGTGATCGGGGAGGCACCGCGCCGCATCGTGCCGTGGCTGTGGCTCGGCGCGGTCGCCGGCATCGGCATCTACGCCAAGTACAGCGTCGTCATCCTTTATGCCCTGCTGGCGCTGTGGACACTGGCCGAGCGGCCGCGGCGGGCGGCGCTCGCCACGCCGGGCCCCTGGCTCGGCGCGCTGGTCGCGCTCGCGATCGCTGCGCCGCATCTTGGCTGGCTGGTTGCCGCGGATTTCCTGCCGCTGTCCTATGCCGCGGCACGAAGCGCCGGTGAGGCGTCGTTCGGGCGTCCGTTCGGCTTTCTGGCCGCCCAGATCGCGAACCACCTGCCGATGCTGGTGCCGCTCGCCCCTGTGCTACTGACCGGCCGCCGGCCGGCCGACGGCGTGCCAGCCCCCGGCGAAGCGCTCCGTTTCCTTGCCGTCGCGACCTTCGCACCGGCCCTGCTCACCGCCGCGCTCGCCCTGTTCGCCGGTGCCGGGCTCAAGGACATGTGGGGCGCACCGATGTTCTCGACGTCGGGCCTCCTTGCAGTCGCGCTGCTGCGGCCGCGTCTCGGCCCGGCCGCAAGGCGTGCGATGGTTGCCGGTGCCCTCATTCTCCTTGTCGTCGTGCCTGTCGCCTATGCTCTGCAGGCTCCCGTCGCGGCGGCGCTCGGCACAAAGCCACCGCGCACTGGCTGGCCGATGGATGCGATTGCGGTGACGGCAACCGAGAGTTTCCGCACAACGACAGAAGGGCGGCTCGCCTTCGTCGGCGGCGACCCGTGGCTGGCCGCGCTGGTGTCCGCAGGCAGCCCGGACCGGCCGTCGGTGGTCTTTTCCGATCCGGAGCGTACAGCACCATGGGCAACGGCGCAGGCGCTGCGGCAACACGGCCTGCTGCTGCTTTGGCGCGACGGTGACGCGGCGGCGGAGCCGCCCTACGGACTGACCGTCGCCACCGAGGGATCCGTCCTGCTGCCCTGGAGCGGCCCGGGCGATCTCGTGCTGCACTACCGCGTGGTGGCGCCGGCAAGCCAGCGATAGGACGACCGCCCCTAGCATGGCACTTGACGAGCGCTCTGGGCCGTCGTTGGGATAAGGCAACAACAACAAGGCCGCACGGCCACAAGGGAGGAAAACGATGTCCCTTGACGCAGCGCCCGCTGGCGCGCCGGCGTCCGGCGCCCCCGATCCGGCGATCCTGCGCGCCGGACGGCTCACGGTCTACGAGCTGTTCCAGGCCCAGGTGCGCCGTTCGCCGGAGGCGCTTGCAATCGAGCAAGGCAGCGGCCGCGACCGCATCCGACTCAGCTACGGCGCGCTCGATCGCCGCGTTCAGCACGCGGCCGGACTGCTGTTGAAACTCGGGATCCGCCGCGGCGACCGGGTCGCGGTGCTGTCGGAGAACCGGTTCGAGTACATCGAGCTCGAGCTCGCCGCGGCGATGATCGGGGCGATCGTCGCCTGCCAGAACTGGCGCCTCACCCCTGACGAGCTCCGGCATTGCCTCACGCTGGTGACGCCGAAGGTTGTGTTCGTCTCTGTCCGGCATGGCGCGGCGCTCGGCCGGATCGATCATGGCGCGGCGCATGTCGTGGAAATCGAGAAGGACTATGAACGCCTGATCGGCGAGACGGATCCAGCGGCGCCGGAACCGGCCGTCGACCCCGAGGATGGTCTCGTCATCCTCTACACCTCGGGTACGACGGGACTGCCCAAGGGCGCGCTGATCAGCCACCGCGCCGAGATCGCCCGCATGACGGCGCTCCGGCTCGATATCCGCGCCACGGAAGGCGACGGCTTCGTCGCCTGGGCGCCGATGTTCCACATGGCCTCGACCGATCAGATGCTCGGGGCGCTGATGTCGGGTGCCCCGGTCATCGTCGTCGACGGCATGAAGCCACGGGCGATCGTCGACGCCCTCGAGCGCTACCGGCTCGGCTGGCTGGTGCTGATGCCGGGCGCAATCCAGCCGGTGATCGAGGAGATGCAAGCGCGCGGCGCCGTACCAAAGGGCATCCGCGCCATCGGCGCCATGGCCGACCTGGTGCCGGCCAAACAGCTCTCCGAGGTGACCGCGCTGATGCAGGCGCCCTATTATAACAGCTTCGGGGCGACGGAGACCGGCCTGCCGCCGGCCTCGGGCGCCCTGCTCGCTCCCGGTCAAATGCCAAAGTCGCTGTCGAAAAAGAAGAGCGCGCTCTGCGAGTTCCGTCTGGTCGATCCGTCGGGCGAGGATGTTGCCGATGGCGAGCCCGGCGAGATCGCGATTCGCGGGCCGACGGTGTTTTCCGGCTACTGGAACGCGGCCGAGGTGAATGCCCGCGATTTCCGCGGCGGCTGGTTCCACATGGGCGACCTGTTCCGCCGCAATCCCGACGGCACCTACGACTTCGTCGACCGGGCGAAATACATGATCAAGTCGGGAGGCGAGAACATCTATCCGGCCGAGATCGAGCGTGTGCTGCTTGCCGATCCACGGGTCGCCGACGCGGTGGTGGTGCGCAAGAAGGACCCGGCCTGGGGCGAGATCCCGGTCGCCTTCATCGCCCGGCTCGACGAGACCCTGAGCGGCACCGACATAGAGGCGCTGTGCCGGGCCAGGCTCGCGGGCTACAAGCGCCCCAAGGAAGTCCGGTTCGTTGCGCTCGAGGCCCTGCCCCGCTCGGCAACGGGCAAGATCCAGCGGCACGAGATCGAGAAATGGCTGTGAGGCGGGTGGTGGGGTGGGGCCCTTGATGCACAATCAAGGGGCACCGCGTTCAACCACATTGATGACAGTGGGGGACGTGCCTGCTCAACCTAGAATCGGGCCTCCGTGATTTCAGGCACGTCGCCTCTGCGAGACTCTCACGCCTCGGTCAATATCACCTCGAACCCTTCGAAATGCGGGCCGCCGAGATAGAGCGGCTTGTTCTGTCCGGCACTGGCATGAGCCTTGCGAAACGCATCCGACTTGGTCCATCCGACGAAGTCGTCATAGGACTTCCACACCGTGTGCGAGGCGTAGAGCGTGTGGTCTTCGGCTTCGGGCCCCTTCAGCAGGTGGAACTCGACGAAGCCGGGCACCTCCTTGAGATGACGGTCGCGATTGCGCCAAACGGTCTCGAATTCCTGCTCTGATCCAGACTTCACCTTGAAGCGGTTCATGGCGATATACATGCTTTGATTACCTTCGGTTCGTGTCCAACGCGTTTTTGCCCCGCATTTAAGTCGTATTCCCGGTCGGTGGCAGGGGCAGAACCTTCCAGGATCTGCGTGACGAGGCCCGGATCACACCAGGCCTCGATCATCGACGCCAAGTCGAAGAGGTCGTCGCGGCACTGGTGCGCCGCGTGGTTGCTGGGAGACAGTTCACCGCCCATCATTGCCGGATCGCATTTGCTCCGGCTCGATCGGTGCCGGAGGGCGCGGTGCGCGCCATCCGGCTCAGCGCGGAGCGGAATGTGGTCTGGCCCGTGGAGCGCAGCGGCACGAACGGCTTGTTGAGCCGTTGGCAGGCGCGCTTGGCGCGCAGGCAGGCGTCATGACTGACGCAATCGATCGGACAGAATACGCAATCGACCGAGGGCAGCAGGCTGTCGAGCCGCTGCGGCGCATCCTCGACCCCGCCATCGTGATGAATGAAGATTGCCTCGAACTCTTCGGCGATGGTCCGCAACCGGTCGAGATGGCCGTGGCGTCCGCCGACGTAGAGCACCGCGCGGCCGGCGAGCGGGCGTTCGTCCGCATTCGATGATGCCGCTTCCATCGATGGGGCCTCGTGGCCACCAGTCGGTCGAACGGGCGCCAGCCGTTTGCGGAGGTGCCTGACCTCCTCCTCGGCCTGTCGGGCGCGCACGCGGGCAGACAGCAGCGCACGCTTGAGCTTTTCGGTTCGATCTTTCACACGGCGGGCGGCGGCCGGCGGCTCCGCCAGCGGCCGCGCCTCTTGCCGGCCCCGTAACCGGGCGATCTCCGCGCGCAACCCCTCGATCTCGCGGTCGCGTTCGGCGACGGCCTCCTTGAGGCCCGCCTCGACGCGCCGCGCACGCTCGTTGGCCTCGGTCAACCGGTCGCGCAGTGCCGAGGCTTCCACGCTCTGGCGGCGGTGGGAGGCACCGGCGAGATGCGACAGCATGTGGACCTCGCCGAATATTGTCGCCCGCACCTCTGCCGGCACATGGCCGTGGGTCATGAACGCCCAATAGGCACCGGCGATCTGGCCGCGGTCGCGCATTTCGGCCCACAGCGCCAGCAGCGCCTCGGTGCCGCGGGTCCGGGCGACGCGGCGCAAGGCGCCTTCGAAACGCTGGTCGAGCAGCTTCTGGAACGCCCTTGCGAAGGGGGTTTCGCGGGTCACCTCCTTCACGAAATGGCCGTGGATGTCGTAATCGGCGACCGTGTCGGAGATGTTGATGCCGAGCTTTGCGGCGAGACGGCGCAGGTCCTCGACCGAGGCGCAGGTGCCGACGATCGAGCAGTGCACCGCATCTCGGCTCTGCCACAGTGCGATGCGGCGCCGCGGTGCGGCCCCCGTCTCGCCGTTGCAGCCGAAAGGATCGGCCGCGTCTGGTCGGTCGGGGAAAAATTCATCGGCGGAAAGACCGTCACGCGCACACATTCCGTTTTGTCTCCCCTGCGGCGCTCGGCGCTAGCCGCCAAGCCGCGCCTTCATCGTGAACTTCACCGCCGTGCCGGGGCCTGCGTCGCTGTAGAGGTAGGGCGTGTAGTCCTGGTTGAAGAGGTTATCGACGGCGAGCCCGAAATAGAGGTTGTCGGTTGCCTGATAGGTGGCGAAGAGATTGACGAGATTGTAACTCTTGCTCGGCGTCACCCCGGCCGGGACTCGGTCCTGCGCCGCCACGGCCTCCCATTGCACGCCGAAGCTCGCCTTGTTCTCCAGCGCCCGGAAGCCGAGCGTGGTGACCAGCTTGTCGGCCGGGACAGAGGCCAGCGGCTCGCCATTGGTGCGGTCGTCGCCGCGCTGGTGCTGGCCGGCGACCGAGGCAAACACCCAGCCGGCGTCATACGCCGCCTCAAGCTCGACGCCCTCGATCCGGGCGCTGGCGATGTTCTGGTACTGGTAGAAGCAAGGGCCGAAGCAGGCCGGATTGAACGGGCCGACGCCGACGATGTCGATGAAGTCGTCGACGTCATTGCGGAACCATGCCGCCTTCAGCCGTAGCCGGTCGTTGCCGGTGAAGATGGCGTCACGCTTGACGTTGAGGCCGATCTCGAAGGTTCGGGCGGTCTCGGGCTTCAAATCCGGATTCGGTAGGAAGGTGAAGGCCGGGAAGGGATGGATGCCGCCGATCAGCGTCTCGGTGACCGACGGAGCCCGGTAGCCCTCCGCGTAGGTCGAATAGAGCTGGAGACCGTGCAGGGACGTGGTCTCAAATGGCGAGATGCCCACGGTGATCTTCGGCGACAGATGGTTGCCTGACGCTTCCGTTCCACCGCCGGAGAGCTCGTAGCCGTCGTAGCGCAGCCCGCCGATCACCTCGAGCCAGGAACCGTAGGTGATGGTGTCCTGGATGAAGCCACCATAGGCGAGGCGCTGGCCCCCAGGGGTGTAAAGATCGCCGGTTCCGACCGGATCGTCGACATCGACCAGATCGCGGAAGCCATCGACGCCGACCGTGACCGCGTGGCGCAGCGGACCGGTATCAAGGCGGGACGTGTTGTAAATGTCGAAGCCCAGCGTGTTGATCAGGAAGTTGCGGGTCTGCCCGGCGTTCGCGCCCGTCAGATATTCCTGGTCAAGGTCTGTGTTGGTCCAGTAGAAGCCGGCCGACAGGTCGAACCAGTCGCTGTCAGGATCGTCGAACTCGTAGCGCAGCGCCAAGGTGTTGTCGCTGACTTTGTTGTCGTAGTTCGTGGTGGTCGGGTCGCCGGAGTCGTAACGATCGTTGTTGGTGACGAAGCTCGTCGTCAGCTTATGGCCGTCAGACGGCTCGAACTCGGCCTTGAGGAGAGCGCTCAGGATCTCGTTGGCGGAGTTGAAGATCTCGTTGCCGTCGCCGTCTTCGTAGTTCCAGTTCCTTCGATAGACGACGCTGCCCAGCGCGTTGAAGGTGTCGGAGAAACGCCGGGCCGCGGTTGCGCCAAGGGCAAAGCCGTTGTTGGTGCTGTAGCGCGCCATGGTCTCGGCGGCCCAGGCTTCATCGTCGTCGAGGAAGGTAGAGGCGCTCTTGGTCTCGAAGCTGACCACGCCGCCGATGGCCCCAGAGCCGTAGACATTGGCGACCGGGCCGCGGACGAGGGTGGTCTCGCTCATGAACTCGGGCTCGAAGTAGAAGGCGCCGCCGCCAAGGCTGTGTCCGGAGGCCTGAAAGTTCTGGCGGGCACCGTCGATGGTGACGGCGACGCGGCCGAAATCCTGCAGGCCGCGAATGTTGATGGCTGCGGCAGGCGAATCCGCCGCCTCCATGACGGCGATGCCCGGCACGGCACGCAGGAGATCGGAGATGCGCTGCGGCTGCAACCGCTCCGTCTCCTCCGTGGTCACTACGCTGACACCGGCAAGTGCGTCGACCGCCGCTTCGTCAGTACGCGTCGAGCTGACCGTCACGGTATCCAAGGCAACGGCCCCACCGCTGTCCTGCGCCACCGCCGATACCGGCTCCAGTGTGCCGAGCGCAACACCGGCCAAAAACGCAGCCACCCGGCCCCTGTTTCCTCTCATTCCCTGCCCTCAAATCCCTGTTGTTGGACAAGGCATGGCTTGCTGGGCCGCAGAGGGAGAGAGCGGTTTGGCTTGCTTGCGCTTGAAGTCGCCCGGCGCGGCGGCGGGAGGACACGAAATCCCGCCGGCGCCGAATGGGCATTGCCTTGGTAATTAAAGTTGAGGTAATGAGTCAACAATAAAGTTGCGAGCCATTCGCAAGTTTAGATCTGTTCCAAAATGCGACGAATGACGGAGCGAACACCATGGCTGAAGCGCGACGCGATCTCGCCCGCAAGGCGACTGTCGAAGACAAGCCGCCCAAGCCGCCGGCGCCGCTGACCCTTGAAAGCGCCGCGCTGTTCCAAGGCCTGCGCGAGGTACGTATCCGGCATCGCGACGAGGTCTACCGCCTGTCGATCACCCGGCTCGACAAGCTGATCCTGACCAAGTGAGGCATTTCATGTTGCAATCTGACCCGGCGCTGCGCAACTGGCGACGGTCTTGTGTCCGCGATGTCCTTTACGCCGCGCTGCTCACCGCATTCGCACTGCTTGCTCTCGTCCAGCCCACGGTCGCGGCGGATGCCCGCCGGATCGTCTCGATCGGCGGTTCCGTAACGGAAATTGTCTATGCGCTCGGCGCCGCTCAGCGGCTGGCGGGCGTCGATTCGACCAGTCAATATCCCGAGGCCGCTCGGACCTTGCCCAATGTCGGTTACATGCGGGCGTTGTCGGCGGAGGGTGTGCTGTCGCTCGACCCGGACCTGATCCTGACGCTCGACGGCTCCGGCCCGCCGCCGGTCCTTGCGGTGCTCGAGGCCTCATCGGTGCCGGTCGTGACCATTCCGGACGACCCGAGCCCGGAAGGCATTCTCGCCAAGATCGCCGCGGTGGGTGAAGCGCTCGAACTTGAGGGCGAGGCGCAACGGCTCCAGGCCGATGTGAAGGCGGCGCTCGATGCCGCGCTCGCTGATGCGGCAGTTGCTTCGGCCGATGGACAGAAGAAGGTGCTGTTCGTGCTGTCGCCGGGCGATGGCAAGCCCGTCGTCGCCGGCCAGGACACGGCGGCAGACGCCATTATCCGCATGGCCGGCGGGGTCAATGCCGTCACCGGCTTCACGGGCTACAAGCCGGTCAGCGCCGAAGCGCTGATCGAAGCCGCCCCGGACGCGATCCTGACCATGAACCGGCACGGCGACGATTCCGCCGCCGCGATGCTCGCCCTGCCCGGCCTCGAGCTGACGCCGGCCGGTCGCACAAAGACCGTGGTCGCCATGGACGGGCTCACGCTGCTCGGCTTCGGGCCGCGGACGGCCGAGGCCGTGCGCGATCTGGCACAGGCTCTCGCAGGGCGCGCCCAAAACCGATCGGACACGGAATGACGGATACGCCCTCCGAAGCGACGACTGTGCCCGCGGGGGCGTGGAGTTTTGCGCTCACGCGCCGCGCGACCGTTGCCCTGTCGACGATCGCATTCGTGCTTGCCGTCATCCTGTCCTTGTCGACCGGGCCGGTCGAAGTCTCACTGCAGGCGCTTGGCCAGCTCATCGTCGGCGACGACAGCGTCCCCGCCCGCAACCGAATCGTGCTGATGGAGATCCGGCTGCCGCGCACGATCCTGGCCGCGCTGGTCGGCTCCTCGCTGGCCGTCGCGGGTGCGGTGATGCAGGGCCTGTTCCGCAACCCGCTCGCCGACCCGGGCATCATCGGGGTTTCGTCCGGAGCGGCGCTCGCCGCGGTTGCCGTGATCGTTCTCGGAGGCAGTGTCGGGCTCGGCACCGCCGGCGTGCTCGGGCTGTGGGCCCTTCCGGTCGCCGCCTTCTTTGGCGGGCTTGCCACGACCGTCCTGCTCTACGGTATCGCGACGCGGCAAGGACGGACATCCGTTGCCACCATGCTGCTCGCTGGCATCGCGATCGCGGCGCTTGCCACCTCCATGATCGGACTCGCCATCTTTCATGCCACGGATCAGCAGCTCCGCGACTTCACGTTCTGGAGCATGGGCAGCCTATCCGGTGCAACCTGGTCGAAGATCATATCTATCCTGCCGTTCTGCACCATCCTGCTGGTCGGGCTGCCGCTGATCGCCCGCGGACTAAACGCGCTGCTGCTCGGGGAAGCCGAGGCGTTCCATCTCGGCTTCGACACGCAGCGGCTGAAGCGGGCCGCCATTCTGTTGTCCGCCGGCGCGACAGGGGCGGCGGTTTCCGTCGCCGGGATCATAGGCTTCGTCGGAATCATCGCACCGCATCTGGTGCGGCTCGTGCTCGGCCCCGATCACCGCATGCTGCTTCCGGTGAGCGCGCTGTCCGGCGCGATCCTCATCCTCGTTACCGACACGCTGAGCCGTACCATCGTCGCACCCGCCGAACTGCCGATCGGCATCCTGATGGGGGTGATCGGCGCGCCGGTTTTCCTGTCGATCCTGCTGCGCCGCCGCTCCGTTCTCGATCTTTGAGGTCTCCTAATGCTCGTCGCTGAAGCCGTGAGCCTGCGGATCGGTCCGGTCGTCCTGCTTGACGGGGCGGATTTTGAAGCCGAACCGGGCCGCCTCACAGTTATCATCGGGCCGAACGGCGCGGGAAAATCGACGCTGCTGTCCTGTCTCACCGGCGAGCGCCGGCCGGATCGCGGCAGCGTGCGCCTCGACGGCCGCGACATCTGCAGCTTCACACCGGCGGCACTCGCCGCGCGCCGCGCGGTGCTGCCACAATCCTCGAACCTGAGTTTCCCCTTCACCGTTGGGGATGTGGTCGGCATCGGCCTCGACCGGCGGCTCGCCTCCGGCCCGCGGCCCGACGACGACATTCTGCGCCTCGCGCTGCAACGCGTCGGCCTTGCCGGCTACGAACGCCGGCTCTACCAGACGCTGTCCGGTGGCGAACGCCAGCGCGCCCACTTCGCCCGCGTGCTCGCCCAGGTATGGGAGCCCGAGGTCGACGGGGCGCCACGCTATCTGATGCTCGACGAGCCGACGGCGAGCCTCGATCTCAAGCACCAGATCGATATTCTCGACATCGCCCGTGACTATGCCCGGGCCGGTGGCGGCGTCATCGCAGTCCTGCACGATATTGATCTCGCTCAGGTCTTTGCCGATCGGATCGTCGTGATGAAGGAGGGCCGTGTTGCCGCCGCGGGACCGGCCGCATCGGTGGTCACCGAAGCCCTGCTGAAGAGCGTCTACCAGCTCGACGACCGGATGATCGCTCTGAAGAGACTGAGCGCGTGAGCAATCGGCCGGATGCGGCGTCCTTCGACGGATCTCGATCCGAGCCGCGGAGAGCCTACCTGTACATGCCCTCACGCAGGTTGATACCATATGAAGGACGATCTGGAGAACAGTGAGCAGTCCGGATTGACGGGCGAGGAGGCTGCTATGCCGCCGCGGCGCACGTCTGGCAAAGACCCCTGATCTCGAGCGTGGTCTTCATCGAACGGAAGCCATTGTCCCGGGCCCAGGCGCCGAGACGGCTCTCGACCACGGCGTCGTCAAATTCCGTCACGCTGCCGCAGGTCTCGCAGATGGCGAAGGCCGCCATCCCCTTGTCGTGGCAGTCCGGATGCGCGCAGGCAACGAAGGCGTTGAGACTTTCCAACCGATGGATCAGGCCGTAGTCGATCAGCTTGTCCAGCGCGCGATAGACCTGCAGCGGCGCGCGGAAACCCTGGTCGCGCAGCTTGTCCAGAATAGAATAGGCGCTCATCGGCCCGTCCGCCTTGGCGAGCGCATCGAGCACCAGCGACTGGTTCCGGGTGAGGACGGGCTGGGACATCAGGGTCTCCGGTCTGTTGCAGCCGGGATCCGGCCGCGAAAGGGAACAAGGCTCAGGACGAAGATCACCAACGCGCCGACCACGATGGAGGGACCGGACGGGGTGTCGAAGGTCAGCGATCCCATGAGGCCGGCGATGACGGCGGCCGCTCCGAGCAACGAGGCGATCACCGCCATGCTCTCGGGCGTCGGCGCAAAGCGTCTGGCCGTGGCGGCGGGGATGATCAGCAGCGAGGTGATGAGGAGGATGCCGACGATCTTCATGGCAATGGCGATGACACCGGCCATCAGCAGCATGAAGACGATGCGGCTCTTTTCCGGCGACAGGCCCTCGGCCTCGGCGAGCTCGGCGTTCACCGTGGCCGCGAGCAGCGGCCGCCACAGGGCGACGAGGACGGCGAGTACGACGATGCCGCCGGCATAGACCATGGCAATGTCGACTCGCGATACGGCGAGAATGTCGCCGAACAAGAAGCCCATCAGATCGATCCGAACCCAGGACATGAACGCGACCATGACCAGACCGAGCGCCAGGGTCGAATGCGACAGGATGCCGAGCAGCGCATCGGTCGACAGTGTGCGCCACCGCTCGAGCAGGATCAGCGCGATCGAGGCGAGCGTTGCGACGGCGAAGACGCCGACCATCAGGTTGATTTCGAAGAACAGCGCGAGCGCCACGCCGAGCAGGGCCGAATGGGCCATGGTGTCGCCGAAATAGGCCATCCGGCGCCAAACGACGAAGCAGCCGAGCGGGCCGGTGACGACGGCAAGACCGACACCGGCGACCAGGGCGCGGGTGAAAAAGTCATCGAGCATCGCCGCCCTCTTGCGTCGCCGCATTGGGATTATGGCCGTGATCCTGCCGGTGCGCATGGTGATGATCGCAGCCGGCCTCCGTCACCGTTCCGTCGGCATGGCGAACGCGGCCGTCCGGCAGATGGGTGTGATCGTGTTGGTGCCGATAGACCGCAAGCGTCGCTGCCCCGCGCGCGCCAAACAGGCGGTGGTACTCCGGGCTGGCGGCGACGGTGTCCGGCGTGCCGCGGCAGCAGACGTGGCCGTTGAGACAGACCACCGTGTCCGTTGCTGCCATGACGACGTGGAGGTCGTGGGAAATGAGCAGAATGCCGGCGCCGGTGCGATCGCGGATCTGGCTGATCAGATTGTAAAGGGCGACCTCGCCGGTGAAGTCGACGCCCTGAACCGGCTCGTCCAGCACAAGGAGGTCGGGCCTGCGCAGCATGGCTCTGGCCAGCAGCGCGCGCTGGAACTCGCCGCCCGACAGCGCCTGCACCTCGGCCTTCAACAGGTGACGGATGCCGACGGCCTCGGCGGCTTCCTCGATCTCGGCCGCTGTCGGCCGGGCGGTCAGACGCATGAGACGCTCGACGGTGAGCGGCAGCGTCCAGTCGATCGCGAGCTTCTGCGGCACATAGCCGATGGTCAGCCCGGCCTTGCGCCTGACCGTGCCCTCGTGCGGCTTCAGCACGCCGATCGCGAGCTTCGCCGTCGTGCTCTTGCCCGAACCGTTCGGGCCGATGAGCGTGACAATCTCGCCGCGGCGGATTGTCAGGTCGACGCCGCGCACGAGCCAGCGGTCGCCGCGCGACACGCCGGCGCCCAGCGCCTCGATGAGAACGTCTCCGGTCTCCACCGCTCGGGCCGCCACTTCGGATGCGGCCTTCGCCGGGCCCGCTGCGGGCGGGTCGGCAGTGTCCTGGATTGCGGGCATGGTCAAGATCATCCTTCCATCCGGAGCACCGATCGCCCGGTCTGGCGCCGGCGGCTGCCCATGGCGACGCCGGTGTCTTGGTCCGGGCGCCTCCGGAAACGGCCGGCCTCTTGCGCCCCTCTATCCCATACGTTATAGCGTTACGCAAGCGACTGTTATATCATAACACGATCGCGACCGACCTTTCATGCCGGCTCCGCGTGTCGGATCGCGGTGGCCCGGCCCATCTGTCATTCGGGGCGCGCCGCGCCCCCGAACCGCGGGATCCCCATGATATCCATCCGCTCGCTGCTTCTCGCCGGCGCCATAATCGCCCAGTCGACCTTCACCTTTGCCGCGGACGCCCCCGCCGTCGTCGCATCGATCAAGCCGGTGCATTCGCTGGTTTCGGCGGTGATGGCCGGCGTCGGCGCGCCGGCCCTGATCGTCCAGGGCGGCGGCTCACCGCATACCTATGCGCTGAAGCCTTCCGAAGCCCGGGCGCTGCAACAGGCGGACGTGGTGTTCTGGATCGGCCCCGCGCTCGAGGCCTTCCTGGAACGGCCGGTCGAGACGCTGGGGACCGACGCCACCATCGTCACCCTGGGCGATAGCGACGGCCTGACGAAGCTCGCCTTCCGCGAGGGCGGCCCGTTTGAGGCGCATGACCACGAAAAGGCCGAGCATCATCACGGCGAGGCGGCGCAGGAGGAAGGGCACGGCCATGGCGGCGAGCATGTTCACACGGACGAAAAAGAACATGCACACGGGGACGGCGAGGTCCGTGAGCACGGGCATGGCCATGGCGGCACCGACATGCACCTCTGGCTCGACCCGGAGAATGCCAAGGTGATGGCCGGGCGCATCGCGGCGGCGCTCGCGGCGGCCGACCCGGATCATGCCGCCACCTATGCCGCCAACGCCGAAGCCCTTCAAGCCAGGCTCGACGCGCTGAAGGCCGAGATCGCAGATGAGCTCGCGCCGGTCAGGGACCGTCCCTTCGTCGTGTTCCACGACGCCTATCGCTATTTCGAGAATCGCTTCGGCGTGACGGCGGTCGGCTCGATCACCGTCAGCCCCGAGGCTGCGCCCGGTGCCCAGCGTCTTCGCGACATCCACGACAAGATCGGCCGGCTCGGCGCGGCCTGCGTGTTCGCCGAACCGCAGTTCGAGCCAAAGCTGATTGCGGTGGTGACGGAAGGCACCGATGCCCGCGCCGGCGTGCTCGATCCGCTGGGTGCCGAGCTCGCGGACGGACCCGACCTCTACTTCGAGCTGATCCGGGCCATGGCGACGTCGCTGAAGCAGTGCCTCGGCGAGCCAGGCTGAGGCGCCTTTCCTCGCCGTCTCGCGCCACCCGCCCGGTCGACCCTACTTGGGATCGAACCGGACCGGGACGGTGAAGGTCATGGAGCCTCTTTTCATTGCGTCGGGAAAGGCGGGCATCGGCGCCGCGCGGGCAATCATCGCCAGCACCTCCTGGTCGAGCACCGCGTGTCCCGACGAGCCGACGATGCTGCTCGACGAGACCTGGCCGGAGCGCGACACGGTGAAGCGAAGCGTTACTGTTCCGCCGATCCGCGCCCGCTCGGCCGCGCGCGGATAGCGCTTTGCCCGCTGGAGCTTGCGCAAGACCTGCCCCTGATAATTGGTCAGAGCGGCGCGCCCCTCCTCGGCGCTTCTGCTCCTTCCCGTGCCGGTCTCCGAGGCCGACGTTCGTGCCGTCACGCGCTCGCCGCCGCGCCGGCTGTTTTCCTCGGCGCCGCGCCGCTGCCGCGACACTTGGTTGACCGGCCGCTCGCGGCGCTCGGTTACCGGTGGCCGGCTCTTGAAGGATGCGGGAACCTCGGGCTTGAGCGTAGGAACCGGTACCGCATCCTCGACAGCCTCCACATCGTTGGGCTCAACGGGCTCAACGGCAGTCGGCTCGACAGCCGCGACCACGGTTTCAGCTTCTGGTTCGGACGTACTCTCCTCAACGACCGGATCCACCTTTGCCGGTTCAACCGGGGCCGCGACCTGCGGCGCCGGCGCAACCGGTGCCAGGACGGACGGGGCAATCGCGTTAACCGGTGTCTCCTGCGTCACGCCCGGTTGGGCCGGCGCGGCTTCGACCTCCGGGACCGCCACCGGCCGTTGCGCCGCCACCGGCGTCGGCGGGACCGGTTCGCGCCGCGTCGCCGTTTCCACGGGCGGAGCGACGACCTCGCGCGGCGGGACCGGTTCCGCCACGGGAAGCGGCTCTTCGACGGCCTCGGTCGCCGTCTCTGTGCCGGCAACCAAGTCGTGGAGCGAGCCGACCACGGTCACACCGCCGCCGGCCGACGCCTCGATCAGGGTCTCCTCCGGCTGCGCGGCAAACAGCGCCGACCCAACGAAATGCAGACCCAGCGACAGTGCGAGAGCACCTGCGAGAAGATGCTTCTCCCTCATGGCCGGCGCCTCACTGACTTGCGCGGCGCGTGATCAGCACCGCCTCGCCGAGACCGGCCTCCGACAGCCTTGCCAGCACCGCGTTGAGCTCCGAGGCGGGCAGCGCACCATCTGCCGCCAGCTTGAAGGGCTCGCCGTTGCTGTCGCCGGACCGGATCGTCTCGGCCACCGCCTCGATGCTGGTCTCGGCGTCGCCGATGTAAAGGCGTCCGTCGCGATCGATCACCAGCGCGCCGGTCGAGCGCACCCGCTCGTCCTCGGCAAGGCTTTGGGGCGGCGCGATGCGCCTTGCATCGTCGCGCGCAATCGAACCGGCGAACAGGAAGAAGATCAGCATCAGGAACACGACGTTGATCAGCGGGATCGTGTTTTCCGGAAGGACCCGCCGCGGCTTGCGCTTCAGTCTCATCTTCGGCCCGCTCCCGTCACCACCACGGTGGCCAGCCCTGCACCGCGCACGCGCTCGAGCGCGGAGACGAGGTGCTGGACCTGTGCGTCGGGTCCCGACCAGATCGCAACCGTCTTCCCGTCCTGCTCCACCAGTTCGGACAGACGTGCGGCAAGATCCTCGGAGGTCACGGCACGGCCGTTCAGGTCCATGCGCTCGCCGTCATGCACGCGGAGCAGTGCCGGACGAACGGCCGCTCCGCCCCCGGCAGCACCCGATGTCAACGGCACCGTCTGATAGCGCGAGAAGCTGGAAGCCAGCATGAAGAACAGCAGCAGCAGAAAGATCACATCGATCAGCGACGTCAGCCCCACGGAGCGACGGCGGACGACCTTCTCAAAGCGCATGGCTCCGCTCGCCCTTGTGCGTCGGGATCGGCACCACTTTGCCGGAGACGCGCTCCGTCGGAGCGCCAGAGAAGAAGGCGAGCACAGCCTCTTCCATCGCCGACTGCTCACGCTCGATCCGGCCGTCGCACCAGCCGACGAAGGCAGAGGCGGGAATGGCGACGGCAAGACCGACGGCGGTGGTCAGCAGCGCGACCCAGATGCCGCCGGCGAGCACGGATGGATCGACCGCGGCACCGGCCTGCTGCATCGCCCGGAACGCCTCGATCATGCCAAGGACGGTGCCGAACAGACCGATCAACGGCGCGGTCTGGGCGATCATGTCGAGCGGGCGCAGGAAGCGGCGCAGCCGCGCCGAACGGTTGAGGCAGACGCGCTCGATATCCTCGCGCAGCCGCTGCTCCGAGGCGCCGGAGACGGTAGCGCCGCGCATCAAGAGCGCGACCACTTCACCGAGCACCGAGCGGTCGCGCGCCACGGCGGCGGCAGCCTCCTCACGCCGGCCGTCGATCCAAAGGGCGAGCGCCTTTTTCGCCCGGCCATGCCGGCCGATGCCGAGCAGCGCGAACTGAGCGAGCTTGGCGAGCGCCAGAGCCAGGGCGAACACCGAGAGGCTTAGCAAAATGACGACCACCGGCCCGCCCTGTTCGACGAGGTCGGCGAGCGGGGCAGCCCAGGTGGTGAGGTCTGTCGAAGAATCCATTAGGGGCATCTCATGTCAGAGTGCGAGGTCGATGGCGGTGCGGGTCGACACCTTTAGGCGGGACAGACAGGCGGCGGGGTCGACGCCCTCGCCCTTGCAGGCGCGCACGTCGTTGACGAGCAGCGACGAGATCGCGCCGCAGTCGATCCGCCCGACGTCGTACTGCCGGACTCGGGTCTTGCCCTGCGGCAGCGCTCCGATATCGACCGCGGCGTAGTCGGCGACACCCCCCGAGCCGTCGAACACCACGAGGTCGAGACCGAATTCCGAAAGGGCGGTGGCGAGATCGTTGCGCACGACCATGGTGACGCGGCAGGCGCCGCCCACCGTCTCGGCGCCATTGAGCTGCACCGAGATCGCTTCGTCGGCCGCAAGGACCGGGGTTGCGAAGGCCAGAGGAGCCGCAAGGATCACCGACGCCAAGCGCATGACGGCCTTTCCCTTTCCGGTTCGGGACGGATGGCCGGCGCCAAGCATTTGCGAGGACGTCCTGCTGGCGGCCAGCCGTTAAAACATGACCGCTATACTCACCTTTTGAGGCGAAGACAACCGTCCGCAGCACCTTTGTGATGTCGGAGTGGCAGCGGTCGCCGCGGCATTTGGCGCGCGGCGCCCTGGGTCTGTCGCTACTGCGCCCGCTTGAGCGCCAGGTCATTGCGGCTGGTCACCCACACCAGCCCCTTCTGCAGCAGGATGAAGGCAAAAAGCAACACACCGATGACGATCTTGGTCCACCAGCTCGACAGGGAGCCGTCGAAGATGATGTAGGTCTGGATCAGGCCCATGATCAGGACACCGATCAGCGTGCCCAGGACGAAGCCGCTGCCGCCGGTGAGCAGTGTGCCGCCGATGACGACCGCCGCGATCGCGTCAAGCTCGACGCCGACGGTGGCAAGCGAATAGCCGGCCGAGGTGTAGATCGAAAACACGATACCGGAAAGCCCGGCAAGAAAGCCTGAGAGCGCGTAGATCTGCACGGTGGTGCGTCCGACCGGAACGCCCATCAGCCGGGCCGTGGCGGCGCCGCCGCCAAGAGCGTAGACGTTGGTACCGAATTTCGTGCGATGCGCCAGCACCATACCGGCAACGACCACCAGCAGCATCATACCGCCGATCAGCGTGAGCCGACCCTTGCCCGGCATCAGCCAATAGAGCCTTTGCAGCGTGTCGTAAAAGTCGTGGTCGATCGGCACAGAATCGATCGACAGCACGAAGGCCATTCCGCGGGCGAGGAACATGCCCGCCAGAGTGACGATAAAGGCCGGCATCTCGAGCAGGTGGATGATCGCGCCCATGGCGGCACCGAACAGCGTGGTGACGGCAAGCAGCAGGGCGAAGACGGCAAGCGGATGCAGCCCGGTGTCGCGCAGGAGCACGGCGATGAAGACACCGGAAAAGGCGATCACCGAGCCGATCGACAGATCGATTCCGCCCGACAGGATGACGAAGGTCATGCCGACCGCGGCGATTCCGAGAAAGGCATTGTCGGTCAGAAGATTGCCGATCACCCGAGTGGAGAGCATCGTCGGGAACTGCGCGTAGCACAGGGCGTAGGCGAGGATGAAGATAATTACGGTCGCGATCAGCGGCAGGGTGCGCGCGTTCATTGGGTCACGGTCTCCGCCTTGCGGGATGCCGCCGGCTTTTCACGCCGGAAGAAGAACACGGCCGATTGCACCGCCGGCGACTGCAGCACGAGAATGACAAGAACGATCACGGCCTTGATGACCAGGTTGAATTCCGGTGGGAAGCCGGAGAGCAGGATGCCGGTATTGATGGCCTGGATCGTCATCGCACCGATCAGCGAGGCGAGGATGGAGAAACGGCCCCCGAGCAGCGAGGTGCCGCCGATGACGACGGCGAGAATGGCGTCGAGCTCGAGCCACAGCCCGGCATTGTTGGCATCCGCCCCCTTGATGTCGGCGGCGGCGATGACGCCTGCAAGCGCGGCGCAAAGCCCCGAAGTCATGTAGACCGCGATCAGAAGCACCCGGGTGTTGATGCCTGCCAGGGTGCTGGCCCGCAGATTGACGCCGAGCGACTCGATCAGGAGGCCGAGCGCCGTTCGGCGCACAACCAGGGTGACCGCCGCCCCGGCGGCGAACCAGATCAGCACCGGCATCGGCACGGTAAGAAAGGCGCCGGCGCCGATAAAGGTCAGCCCCGGGTCGGTGAAGGTCAGAATCGCCCCCTCGGTGATGAGCTGGGCGATGCCGCGCCCGGCCACCATCAGGATCAGGGTCGCGACGATCGGCTGGATCCCGAGCACGGCGACCAGCAGGCCGTTCCACAGGCCACAGGCGAGGCCGGCGGCGAGCGCCAGCATCAAGGTCACGGGCAGCCCGAGGCCGGCGCCGATCGCCTTTGCCGCCACGGCGCCGCAGATCGCCATGACGGCCCCGACCGACAGGTCGATGCCGCGCGTGGCGATCACCAGCGTCATGCCGATTGCCAGCAGGGCGACCGGCGCGCCGCGGTTCAAGATGTCGATCGTGCTGCCGTAGAGCCGACCGCCGGCGAGGCTGACGTTGAAAAAGCCCGGAAACAGCGCCGCAATCACCGCGAGCACGACCGCCAGGGTGATCAGCTGCGGCGCAACACGGCGGAGAAAGGTTCTGGCCCCGCTCATGCGGCGGTCTCCTCCCGCTCCGGGGCCGCGATCGCCGCAACCATGTTGTCGGTGGTGATATCCGCGCCGACGAGCTCGGCGACGTGACGGCGATCGCGCACCACGATGACGCGGTGGCTGTAGGCGACCAGTTCGTCGAGTTCCGAAGAGATCACCAGGAGCGACATGCCCTGCGCGCAGAGTTCCTCGATCAGGCGGATGATTTCGGCATGGGCGCCGACGTCGATGCCCCGGGTCGGCTCGTCTAGGATAAGGAAGCGCGGATTGGTGGCGAGCCAGCGCGCCAGCATCACCTTCTGCTGATTGCCGCCCGACAACAGACCGACCGGCTTCTCAGCGTCCGGCGTGCGGATGTCGAGCCGCCGGATGAAGTCCCCGGCCATCGCGGCCTGGGCGCGGGCCGAAATGGGCTTGGTCCAGCCGAGCCGCGCCTGCAGCGCCAGCACAATGTTCTCGCGCACGCTGAGGTCGGCGATGATGCCGTCGCTCTTGCGATCCTCGGGGCAAAAGCCGAAGCCGCCGGCAATGGCCTCGCGCGGCGAGCCGAGCGCGATCTTCTCGCCGCCCGCCCTGGCCTCGCCCTGGTCGTGCGGGGTGACGCCGAACAGCACCTCGGCAGTCTCCGTGCGACCGGAGCCGAGGAGTCCGGCCATGCCGACCACCTCGCCGGCGTGAACCTCCAGGTCGAACGGCGCAATCCGTCCGGACTTGCCGAAATTTGTGAAGCGGAAGGCCGGCTCGCCCTGCGGGCGGTCTGTGCGGCCGCTGCTGCGGGTCTCCATCTGCAGCTCGCGGCCGAGCATCATGTTGACGAGCCGCACCCGGTCGAGCCCGGCGGTCGGCAACGTGTCGACCCGGGTACCGTTGCGCAGCACCGTGACCCGGTCGCTGATCTCGAACACCTGGTCGAGAAAGTGCGAGATGAAGACGATGCCGAGCCCGCGCTGCTTCAGCGTGCGCACGATTTCGAACAGCATCTGCACCTCGTGCGCATCGAGGCTCGCCGTCGGCTCGTCGAGGATCAGCACCTTGCCGGACAGCGAGACCGCGCGGGCGATCGCAACGACCTGTTGCACTGCCACGGAATAGGAGTCGAGATTGCGGCCAACGTCGATATCGAGCCCATACTGGGCGAGCATCTCGCGCGCCTGACGATGCATCGTGCGGGTCGCGATCATACCGAAGCGGATCGGCTGATGGCCAAGGAACAGGTTCTCCGCCACCGTCAGGTTCGGCAGCAGGTTGACCTCCTGGTAGACCGTGCCGATGCCGTGAGCCTGGGCATCGAGCGTGTCGCGCGGATCAATCGCCCGCCCCTCGAGCAGGATCTCGCCGCCGTCGCGGCGGTACGCGCCGGTCAGGCACTTGATCAGCGTCGACTTGCCTGCGCCGTTTTCCCCGAGCAGGGCGTGCACCTCACCCGACTGAAGCGCGAAATCCACCCTGTCCAGGGCGATCGTGCCGGGGAAGACCTTGGTCACGGCCCTGCCCTGCAGAAGCGGCTGGCTCTCGCTCACCCCATTTTCCTCGTATGCCGATCCAAATCCCCGATGCGGGACGGCGCGCCGCCGCCTTTCGGCCCTCGGCGCGCCGACGTGTCATCAGGCAGACTCCGCCGAACGCACTCTACAGACTGCCCGGGAAAGCAGCGCCTGCAAAGCCGTTCGGCGGATTCCCTGATCAATAGCCCAGGTTCTTCTTGGCCTCGTAGACCGCCTGAGGATCGTCGGCCTGGGTGTAAAGCTTGGACTCAGTCTGAATGAACTTCGGGGGGACAGTGCCATCCTTCATGTAGGCATCGAGGGCGTCAAACGCCGGGCCCGCCATGTTCGGCGTCAGTTCGACCGTTGCGTTGGCCTCACCGGCCGCCATGGCGACGAAAATGTCCGGCACGGCATCGATCGACACGATCAGAATATCCGACCCCGGCTTCAGACCGGCTTCCTTGATCGCCTGGATCGCGCCGACGGCCATGTCGTCATTGTGGGCATAGAGCGCGCAGATGTTCTTGCCGCCGTCCTCGGCCTTCAGGAAGCTTTCCATCACTTCCTTGCCTTTGGTGCGGGTGAAGTCACCAGTCTGGCTGCGGATGATCTTGAGATTGTCGTGCCCGGCGATCGCCTCCTCGAAGCCCTTCTTGCGGTCGATTGCCGGCGAGGAACCGGTCGTGCCCTGAAGCTCCACGATGTTGCAGGGCTTGCCGGCGACCTCCTCCACCAGCCACTGGCCGGCGACCCTGCCCTCGTGCACGAGATCCGAGCCGACGGCCGTCAGATAGAGATCCTCCGAAGAATCAACCATGCGGTCGAGCAGGACGACTGGAATGTCGGCCTCCTTGGCCTCGGTCAGCACGGCATCCCATCCGGTGGCGACGACCGGAGCCAGCAGGATCGCGTCAACACCCTGCGCGATGAACGAGCGCAGCGCCTTGATCTGGTTCTCCTGCTTCTGCTGGGCATCGGCGAACTTCAGGTCGATGCCGCGCTTTTCGGCCTCCTGCTTGGTGAGCGTCGTCTCCGCCGCGCGCCAGCCGGACTCGGAGCCGATCTGCGAGAACCCGATGGTCTGCGCCATGGCGCTCGAAGCCATCAGCGCCACCGACGCGAGCATCGTCGCGCCGATCCAAGCCTTCTTGGACAGCATGAATTCCTCCCTTGATACGACGGACCCGGATCGTGATCCGCTTCAATTCCGACGTGACGAACCGCCGGGCGTGGCCTGACGGCCCCGGGACCCGGTTTCTCGTTCCACTCCCAAACGCCGGGTAGGACCCCGCGTCGAGAAGTCATATTATATTATTATTCCTTCAAGACAAGCGGCCGCAGGGGATTCCACATCTCTTCGTTGCGAGTGGCTTGACTGAGGCGACTTGACCTGGGGCGGCTTGATTGGGGCGGCTTGATTGGGGCGGGACGTTTGCGGCTCCATTCTGCCATTGTCCGGCGCCATCGGTGGCCGAGCATGCGACTTTGCCCCGACAATCCTCGGCAGATACGCGAATGCGAAGCATGCGCGATCAGAGCGCGTTTCTGCCGGCTGCACAAGCAGCAGGGTTCGTTCGCATGACTGGCCTTTCGACCGAAACGGAAACCAGATGCCGCTCAGATCTCGATCACGCGGTTGGAGCCGGCATAAAGCTCCTCGACCAGGTTGGCGCGATTGCGCAGCACCACCCGCTGGTTGATCGAGCCCTTGTCGGTCATCTCGCCCGAGCTCAGCGTCGGTGGCGGATCGACCAGAACCAGCCTGCAGATCCGCGTCGACGAACCGGTGCTTTCCCGCGCCAGTGACTGCAATCTGTCGCGGAAGAAGCCGATGACGGCCGGATGGGCGAACAGTCTCGCGGTGTCGACTTCGATGCCGAGCCCGGCCAGGCGCCGCAAGACGTCGGGATCGGGAAAGACGAGCGCAGTGAGATAGGGCCGGTCGGCGCCGGCGATCGCCACATCGCGAACCGCTGCGCCGAAATGATCAATGAACCCAGTGCGCAGTGCGCCGGCGTTAACCCAGGTGCCGGTATCGAGCTTGAAATTTTCCGCCGTGCGGCCGTCGAAGACGAAACCGCTCGCGGGGTTGTCAGGCTCGGCAAAGCGCAGGGCATCGCCGAAACGGTAGTAGCCTTCCTCATCGAAGGCGGCGGCGGTCAGTTCGGGCGCATTCCAGTAGCCGGGAGTGATACTTGGCCCCTTGACCCGGGCATCGTACTTGCCGTCCATCGGCACCAGTTTCAGACTGATGCCCGGGCACGGCAGGCCGACATTGCCAGGGCGCGGCTGCGGCCACGTGCACATCAGCGCCGCCGGCGCGGTCTCGGTCGCCCCGAGACCGGTGCCGATCACGACATGCTGGCCGATGGTCTCGACGGCGAGGCGATCGAGCGCGTCCCAGGTGTGCTGTGCCATGCCGGCACCGGCGTACCAGAGGATCTTCAGGTTGCGGAACAGGCTCTGCCGGAGCGCCGGATCGCGCTCGAGATACGGGATCAGCGCCTCAAATCCCTTCGGCACGTTGAAGTACCAGTTGGGCGAGACCTCGCGCAGGTTGCGCACCGTGCGCTCGATGCCCGCCGGCGTCGGGTTGCCGTCGTCGATATGAAGGGTTCCGCCATTGAATACGGCCATAAAGAACAGCTTGTTGCCGCCGGCGGTGTGATGCCAGGGCGCCCAGTCGAGCAACACCGGCGGCTCGTCCTTGAAAAAGGCGTAGGTCTCGCGCGACATGACCTGGTTTGCGCAGATCATGCGGTGGGTGTTGATCACCGCCTTTGGTGTGCCGGTCGAGCCGGAGGTGAACAGGAATTTTGCAATCGTGTCGGGTCCGACGGCGGCAAAGGCCTCGTCGACCGCCGCTGTCGGCCGCGTCGCCAGAGCGGCGACAAAATCCTGTTCGACCGTCCTCCGGCCGGAGGCGAACAGCCGCAGAACCGAAGCGTCGGCGACGGCGTCGATGGCGGGGCCGAACTGGTCGGCGTCGGCGGCAAAGACCATCCCGGGCGTCAGCGTGGAGAAAATGCCCCGCAGGCGCTCGTAATCCGCAGAGATCAGAGAATAGGCCGGCGAAATCGCCGCATAAGGAATCCCGACGTGGATCGCCGCCAGCGCCAGGGCGGCGTGCTCGAGATCGTTGCCGGAGAGAATGACGAGCGGACGCTCCACCGACAGGCCCGCATTAAGCAGGAGCTGCCCGAGCCGGCGAACCCAACCCACCGTCTCTCGAAAGCTCAGCCGCCGCCAGTTGCCTTGCGCATCGCGCGCGGCAAACAAGGTGCGCTCGGGTGCGGCGGAGGCCCATTCGAGAAGCGGCTCGGTGATGCGCGACGGATAAGGCGGCAGCGGATTCTTCTGCTCGACATAAAGTACCCCACCCTCGCCGCGGCGCACGGTAATCTGCGGCGTCCAGAACGCGGCTTCGCGGTAGGCTACCGGCAGGTTGCCCGCGGTTTCTGCTGTACCGGTCGTTGCGGCCTCGGTCATCGTTCCTCCCCACGATGGACATCGTCCTGGCTTGACGTGTCTCTCCAAAAATAGTTCATTTGATAATAATTTGAAAGTGAACAATGCCCGCCGCGGGCAAGACATTCGAAAGGTCGTCACAACGTGGCTCTGGTGGACTATGCGCTTCAAGAGGACGTCGCCGTCCTGACGCTGAACCGTCCGGACAAGCGCAACGCGCTCAACGACGCGACGGTCGCCGACCTCAGCGCCGCCGTCGACCGCGCCTCAGCCGAGGCGAAGGTCGCCATCCTGCGCGCCAACGGGCCGCATTTCTGCGCCGGGCTCGATCTTGCCGAGCATTCCGAGAAGGACCTGATGGAGAGCATCGCCGGCTCCCGGTCCTGGCATGCCGTGTTCTCCCGCATCCAGCGCGGCCGGATTCCGTTCATCGCCGTTCTGAGAGGCGCGGTCGTGGGCGGCGGCTTCGAGCTGGCCGCGGCGGCTCATCTGCGCGTCGCGGAACCGGATACCGTCTTTGCCATGCCGGAGGGCCAGCGCGGCATCTTCGTCGGCGGCAGCGGCTCGGTAAACATCACCCGCCTGATCGGCGTTGCGCGCATGACCGACATGATGCTGACCGGCCGATCCTTCGATGCCCATGACGCCGAGCGCTTCGGCGCCGTGAACTACCTTGCCGCGACCGGCGAGGGCTTCGCGAAGGCGACGGTGCTGGCCGAGGCGATCGCGCGCAACGCGCCGCTGTCGAATTACGTCACGATCAACGCGCTGCAGCGGATCCACGACAGCGGCTATGACGAGGGTCTGTTCTTCGAGACGATGATCGCCTCGCTGACCCAGACCACGCCCGATGCGATCGAGCGTATGCGCGCCTTCCTCGAAAAGCGCGCCGAGCGGCTGAAGATGCCCTCGGAGGGAGGCGACCGATGACGGCGGTGACGACCACTGCCGGCAGTGGTGCCATCTCCCTCGGCGCGCTCGAAAAGTCAGCCGGCTTCGTCCTACGCATCGCACAGCTGACCGTATTCGAGCAGTTCTTCAAGGTGTTCGGCGAAAGTGAGATCAAGATCAGCGAATTTACCGTGCTCTATGCCGTCGCTGAAAATCCCGGCGTCCGCCAGGGCGTGCTTGCCGACGTGCTCAAGATCAAGTGGCCGAACATGACGAAGCTCGTGCGCACGCTCGAACAGCGCAGTCTGATCGAGCGGCACGTGCCGCCAAGTGACCGGCGCTCGGTCCGCCTGCAGGTGACCGACAAGGGCCGTGAGCAGATTGACCGGGCACAGGAAAAGATGGTGCGATCCGACCGCCTCGCCCTTGCAATGCTCAACGATGAGGAACACGCCGAGCTGATCAGGCTCACCCGCAAGATCGCCGGCTGGCCCGCGGTCGAACAAGAAGAAGCAAGGTAGACCCATGGCAATCGACCTCGACCGTGTCGTCGCCATCGACATACATACCCACGCCGAGGAGCCCTGCGGCAGCCACGGCGACGACGGCTACGACGATTTCCAGGCCGGCATGGCCGCCTATTTCAAGTCGCCCTTTCCGCATCCGCCGACGATTCCGGAGACCGCGGCGTATTACCGCGAGCGCAACATCGCGGCGGTGATCTTTCCCGTCGATGCCGAGCGCGAGACCGGCTTTCGCCGCTACAACAACGAGGAAATGGCGGAGCTCGCGGCCGAGCATTCCGACATCCTGATCCCCTTTGCCTCAATTGACCCGGCCAAGGGCAAAGCCGGCGCCCGCGAGGCTCGCCGCCTGATCGAGCATTACGGCGTCAAGGGATTCAAGTTCCACCCAACGATGCAGGGGTTCTATCCCAACGACCGCTCAGCCTACGCCCTTTACGAGGCCATCGCCGAAGCCGGGCTGCCGGCACTGTTTCACACCGGGCAGACCGGGGTCGGCGCCGGAATGCACGGCGGCATGGGAATGCGGCTGAAGTATTCCAATCCGATGTATATCGACGACGTCGCCGCGGACTTCCCTGACATGCCGATCGTGCTCGCACATCCTTCCTTCCCCTGGCAGGAGGAGGCCCTGGCGGTCGCGACCCACAAGCCGAACGTCTACATCGACCTCTCCGGCTGGTCGCCGAAATACTTTCCGCCGATCCTCGTGCGCTACGCCAACAGCCTGCTGAAGGATCGGGTGCTGTTCGGCTCCGACTGGCCCGCGATCCTGCCCGACCGCTGGCTCGCCGATTTCGACACCCTCGATATCAAGCCGCAGGTTCGTCCCAAGATCCTGAAGGAGAACGCGCGCCGGCTGCTCAAGATGTGACCTGCAAGACCGCGTCAAGCGGCCCCCGGGGAACACCAACGATAGCCAAGGGAGGTATCCATGAGAATGTTTGCAAGGACCTTTGCGGCGGTATCCCTGGCCGCCATCGCTTTTTCGGCTGCCGAGGCGAAGGACCTGCGCCTGGCCCCCGGCGCTCCACCCGTGCACCCGGCCGCGGACCCGCTCTACAAGAGCTTCGCCGAGTTCCTGCCGCAGGAGACCAATGGTGCCCTGACCGGCACGGTCATCGGTCCCGAGGTCGTCAACATCGGCCAGGTCAAGCAGGCGCTGCAGTCCTCGCTCGCAGAGGTCGGCAACCTCCTGCCGCTGTTCGTGCCGGCGGACCTGCCCAACACGGCGCTCACCGGCGATCTCGCCTTTCTGGCCACCAATCCGCACGCCATGGGCGCGGCGATGACCGAATATGTGGTCACCTGCGCCGACTGTCAGGCTGAGTTCAAGGCGATGGGCGGAGTCTTTGTCGGCTCCGGCTCGTCCGACGTCTACGTGCTGCTCACGACCAAGCCGGTCCGTTCGATGGCCGACCTCAAGGGCCTGCGCCTGCGCTCGGGCGGCGCGCCTTACGCACGCTGGGCCGAGGCGATCGGCGCGGCCCCGGCCCAGGTCGCCGTCAGCGAGACCTTCGAATCGATCTCGCAGAGCGTGCTCGACGGCACGATGGCTTCCGTCTCCGACCTGATCTCCTACCGCCTCGTCGATGTCGTAAAATACGTGATCGACCTGCCGCTCGGCACCTATCACACCACGTCGAACTTCACCGTCGCCGCCCCGGCCTGGCAGGCGATGACGCCGGAGGAGCGCGCCGGCTTTGCGCGTGCGGCCAACAAGGCGAGCGCCCTCTTCACCCAGAACTGGGGCTATGAGCGTCCCAGCCAGGCCAGGCAGGTGGCGCTCGACAACGGCCTCGAGATCATCCCGGCAAGCGAAGACATGATCGACGCCACCAATGCCTTCCGCGAAAGCGACGTGAAGGCGGCGATCGAGGTCGCCACCAGCCAGCTGGGCGTCAAGGACGCGGAGGCGAAGATCGCACGGTTCCAGGAACTGGTCGACAAGTGGACCCGCATCGTCGAGGAAGCGAACGGCGACGTCGAGGCAATCACGGCGAAGGTCCAGGAAGATGTCTGGGACAAGGTGGACTATTCGACCTACGGGCTATGAGACGAGCGACGGCATCCGCCCACGCGCGCTCTCTCCTCGTCATGCCGAACCCTGCCCCGGAAGCCGATATGCAGCCGGCTTGTCAGCGGAGCACGGGCGGCCGATGCAAGTCGCGCCGTGCCGATGAATGAGGCCGAGCCTGGCCCAAGGGCGCCGCCGGAACCGACCCGATGCCGCAACCTCTCGAAACCCTGATGCACCGCATCACGAGCGGCCTGGCGCTGCTGGGCGCGGCGGCAGTCGTGCTGATGCTCGCGCACGTCACGGCCTATGTGGTGCTGCGCCACGTCCTGTCGGCGCCGGTTCCGGCCACCGTCGAGATCGTCTCGTCCTACTACATGATCGCCGTCGCCTTCCTGCCGCTCGCCTGGGCCGAGCGGCGCGGCGATATGATCGTCGTCGAGGTGTTCGGCCACCTCTACCCGAAACCGGTGCGCCGCTGGATCGATGCACTGGTCTTCCTGACGTGCTGCGCCGCCTACTCCGCCCTGACCTACACCACTTTCCTGGTCGCATTGCGAGAATTCACGGCCAAAAGCTTCGTGATTTCGCTCAGCCTGGCCGTACCGACGTGGCCGGGATACTTCGTGCTGCCGGTGTCTTTCGCTCTCGCGGCGCTGGTCTGCTTTCACAAGGCGGCGACGGTGCTCCTCGCCACCAACACCGGCGGCGACGCCACGCAAGGGACCGTCGAATGAGCGTTTCTGCCGGTCTGATTGGCCTTGCCGTTCTCGTCCTGCTGCTCGCGCTGCAGGTTCCCGTAGCGATCGCGATGATCCTCGTCGCCTTCGGCGGGGTTTGGATGCTGTTCGGTCTGGCGCCGGCGATCGGCGTCCTTGCCAACACACCGTACGACTTCGTCGCAAGTTGGACGCTGTCGGCGGTGCCGATGTTCCTGCTGATGGGCTTCGTCGCCTTCCACTCCGGTCTGACTGCCGGCCTTTTCGACGCCGCCAAGCTGGTGCTGCGCCGGGTGCCCGGCGGCCTCGGCATCGCCGCCATTCTCGCCTGCTCCGGCTTTGCCTCCGTCTGTGGCTCGAGCCTTGCCACCGCAGCCTCGATGGGCCGCATTGCTATTCCGGAAATGGTCAGGGCCGGGTACCGGCCAAGCTTCGCCGCCGGCGCGCTGGCCGCGGGCGGCACAATCGGAGCGCTGATACCGCCCTCGATCCTGATGATCATTTATGGCGTCTTCTCCGAGACCTCCGTCACCAAGGTCTTCCTCGGCGGCATCTCCGTCGGCCTGCTCACCGCATTGAGCTATGCCACCGTCATTTTCACCATCGCCGCCCTGCGCAAGGACATCGTCCCGCCCCCGGCGGCACCGGCCGAGCAATCGGGTGCCGGCGTGCTGCGGGCGGTTTGGCCTGTGCTGGCGCTGATCGTGCTCGTGTTCGGCGGATTGTTCAGCGGCGCCTTCACGGCAACGGAAGCCGGCGCCATCGGCTCGGCCGGCGCCATCATCATCTCTTTCGTGACCGGACGAATGACCTGGGCCGTATTCCGGACATCCGTCCTGGAGACGCTCTCGACCTGTGCCTCGCTGTTCATCATTGGTGTCGGTGCGGTGATGCTGACCAAGTTCCTCGGGCTGACCGGCGTCGCCGGCCTGATCGGCAGCGCCGTCCGCGACTTCAATCTCGGCTATTTCGAACTGATGGCGGTGATCGTCGTCATCTACCTGCTCATCGGCATGTTCATGGAGCCGTTCGGCGCCATGCTGATCACGCTGCCGGTGCTGCTTCCCGTTCTCAACGCACAAGGCATCGACCTTGTGTGGTTCGGCGTCTTGCTGGTCAAGCTGCTGGAAATCGGCATGATCACGCCGCCGCTCGGCATGAACGTCTTCGTCATCCGCAACGTCGCCGGCGACTATGTTTCGCTCACCGACATCTTCCGCGGCGTGGCCCTGTTTTTCGCCGCGGATATCATCGTGATCGGGCTCCTGATCCTGGCGCCCAACCTCGTTTCTGCCCTGCCCAAGCTGGTGCAGGGCATCAACTGAGGCGTCACTTGGCAAACAGCCAGGCGTGCTCCGGGGCGTTGTGGAATTTCCAGGTGCGCTTCGGACCGGCCATGACGTTGAGATAGTAGAGATCATAGCCGTGGCAGGCGGCGCAGGGGTGGTAGCCCTTCGGTACCAGTACGACGTCGCCGTCCTCAACGGCCATGGCCTCGTCCAGCGAGCGGTCGTCGGTGTAGACGCGCTGGAAGGCGAAGCCCTGGCGCGGGTTGAGCCGGTGATAATAGGTCTCCTCGAGGAGGGACTCCGCCGGAAGGTTGTCCTGGTCGTGCTTGTGCGGCGGATAGGACGAGGTGTGTCCGCCCGGCGTGATCACCTCGACGACCAGCAAGGAATCGGCCGGCTGATCCTCGGGCAAAATGTTGGTGACATAGCGGGTATTGGTGCCCTTGCCGCGCGTTTCCTGCGAAAGATCCTCCGGACGGATGACTCGTGCCGGCCGCGCCCCCGCAGTGCCGGGCGCGGTGCACACGGCGAGCTCCAGCTCGGTCTCGGCCGTCACCGTCCAGTCCGAGCCGGCCGGCACGTAGAGCGCGGCGGGAACGCCTTCGAATGGCGACATGCGCTCGCCGAGCACGCCGAAATCGACGCCCTCCGCCGTGGCCCAGCCCTTGCCGGTAACCCAGACGAGACAAGCCTCGCGTCCCCCGGTCGCCTGCGAAACGCTTTCGCCGGGTGCCAGCCGGTGCAGTTCGAAGCCGACATAGGTCCACCCGGCGCTATCAGGCGTGACCTTCGTGACGCAGCCGCGCTCGCCCTGCGGTTTGACCAGCAACTTTGTCATTCTCTCACTCCGGCTTGTCGTTCCTGGCTTCCGGCTCGCGCGGGTTGAAGCTGATGAAGAAGCCGTAGACCGCGTACGCCCCGATGACGGCGAACAACAAGCTCCAGAGCGGCGAGCCGGACATGAGTTCGAAGGCCGCCCAGGCAAAGGCCACGACGACGATCGTGATCCTCAGCCACAGCGGCCGGTAGAAGGGATCGTTGAGGTCAAAGGCACTTTTCACGGGGCCGTCCGCTCCTGCGCAGAGTCGAGGCCAGCGGCCTGTGCCGCCGCCCTCAGCGCCTTCAGACCCATCGACTGGTAGTGGAAGGGATTGCGCACATCCGGATCCTGCTCCGCCTCGATGACGAGCCAGCCCTGGTAGCCGTGGTCGGCGGCGATCTTCAGGACCGGCGCGAACTCGACCGCGCCCTCCGGATCGCCGGGGACGGTGAAGACGCCGCGGCGCACGCCTTCGAGGAACGACAGGCCCTGTTGCTCGACCTGACGGCGGACGGCCGGGCGCACGTTCTTGGCGTGGATATGCCGAACGCGCTCCATGTAGCTTGCGGCGAGTTCCGCCGGGTCCGAGCCGCCGAACCAGGCATGGCCGGTATCGAGCAGCAGCTTCGTCGCCGGGCCGGTGCCGGCCATCAGCCGTCCGATCTCCTCCCGGTTCTCGACGATCGTCCCCATGTGGTGATGATAGACAAGATCGATGCCCTGCGCAGCGCAATGCGCTGCGATCGCCTCGACGCCGTCGCAGAACGCCTGCCAGCGCCCGGCTTCCAGCACCGGCCGGTCGCGCAGCGCGATACGGTCGTTGCCGTGGACGGCATTGGAGGTCTCGCAAACGATGCAGACCGTACAGCCGTTTGCCTTCAGCATGTCGAGATGCGGCTGGATCGCGCGCTTTTCGGTCTCGATGTCGTTGACCAGCAGGTTAAGCGAATGCCAGCCGGAGACGAAGGCGAGGCCGTATGACGCCAGCAGCGTCTTCAACTCCAGGCCATCGCTCGGCATCTTGTGGCCCTTCTCGATGCCGGCGAAACCGATCTCGGCCGCTTCGCGCAGACACTGTTCCAGCGAAATATGCGCGCCGATCGTGCGGTCGTCGTCGTTGGACCAGGCGATCGGGTTGGTTCCATAGCGGATCATGTCAGTTTCTTCCCCCGAGCGCCGCTTCGTACTTCGCGCGCGCAGCCTTGACTTCGCTGCGCTCGGAGACCTCCGGCACGGCGACGTCCCACCAGAATCCGCCCGCCTCCGTCGAGGGATAGGGATCGGTATCGATCACGATGACGAACGGGCCCGAGGCGTCGCGCGCCTCGTCAAGGGCCCGTTCCAGCTCGGCGATCGAACCCGCCTTCCGCGCCGTCGCACCCATCGACGCGGCATGGGCGACAAAGTCGATCTGCGACGGATTCACGTGGGCCGCGTGGTCGAGCAGGTTGTTGAACTCCGCGCCGCCGGTCGCCATCTGCAGCCGGTTGATGCAGCCATAGCCGCGGTTGTCGGTGATCACGACCGTAAGCTTGATGCCCATCATGGCGGCGGTCGCAAGCTCGGAATTCATCATCATGTAGGAGCCGTCGCCGACCATCACGATGACGTCGCGGTCCGGCTCGGCCATCTTGATGCCGATGCCGCCGGGGATCTCGTAGCCCATGCAGGAATAGCCGTATTCCATGTGGTAGGACCGCGGCCGCCCGGCCTTCCACAACTTGTGCAACTCGCCCGGCATGGTGCCGGCGGCGCACATGATGACGGTGTTTTCGCGGGCCGCCCGCTGCACGGCTCCGATCACCTGCATGTCGGTCGGCAGGGCGTTCTCCTCGGAAGGGGGCGCGGCCGTGACCGCGTCGGCAGCGGCGAACCATTCCGCCTTCAGGCCAGGGTCGGGCGTATCGAACCGGGTGCCGCGGAGGGCGCGCCCAAGTGCATCCAACCCGACCCGTGCATCGGCGCAGAGCGGAACGGCGCCGTGCTTGACCGCGTCATAGGCGTTGACGTTGAGGCTGATCAGCGTGCGGCCGGGGCGCGAGAACAGCGCCCAGGATCCGGTGGTGAAGTCCTGGAACCTCGTGCCGACGCCGATGATCACGTCGGCATCGGTGCAGCGCGCGTTGGCGCTGGACGAACCGGTAACGCCGACCGGGCCGAGATTGAGCGGGTGATCCCATGGCAGCGCCGACTTGCCCGCCTGGGTTTCCACCACCGGGACCTGATGGGCCTCGGCGAACGACCGCAGCGCCTCGTGGGCATCGGAATAGTGGACACCGCCGCCGGCGATGATGACCGGGGATTTGGCAGCGGCAATGATGTTCGCCACCTGCTCGAGCTCGGCCGGATCGGGCTGAATTCGGCGCATACGCCAGACCCTGGGCTCGAAGAAGCTTTCGGGATAATCGTAGGCCTCGGCCTGAACGTCCTGGCAGAAGGCGAGCGTCACCGGGCCGCAGTCGGCCGGATCGGTCATGACGCGGAAGGCGCGGGGCAGCGCCGTCAGAAGGTGCTCGGGGCGCGAGATTCGGTCGAAATAGCGCGATACCGGGCGGAAGCAGTCGTTGGCGCTGACGGTCCCGTCGCCGAAGTCCTCGATCTGCTGCAGCACCGGGTCGGGGCCCCGGCCGGCGAAGACATCGCCGGGCAGGAACAGCACCGGCAGGCGGTTGACATGCGCGAGCGCCGCTGCCGTCACCATGTTGGTCGCGCCGGGACCGATCGAGGAGGTAACCGCCATGGCGCGGCGCCGGCCGAGCTGCTTGGCATAGGAGATCGCGGCATGGGCCATGCCCTGCTCGTTGTGACCACGCCAGGTCGGCACGGTCTCGCGTGCGGCATAGAGCGCCTCGCCGATGCCAGCAACGTTGCCGTGGCCGAAGATCGCCCAGACGCCGGCGATGAACGGCACACCGTCCTCATTCAGCTGCGCGCCGATGTAGCGGATCGCGGCTTGTGCCGCCGTGAGCCTGACCGTTTTCATTACATTCCTCCCCTGCCCGCCCGCGCGCGATCCCAGACCGCACACAGGCCGGCGTATTTCTCGCTCATGTCCGCCACCGCCGCCGCATCGTCGATCTCGCCGGCGAGCCAGCGCCGCGCGGCTTCGCCGAAGATGGTGCGGCCGACGGCAAAACCCTTGACCAGGTCGAAGCCGGCTGCAACCCTGAAGCTCTCTTCCAGCTCCTGCGATGGCGCGTCGAGCCCGAGCACGACGACGCCGCGCGTATTGGGATCGTTGCTTGTGATCGCCTCGCAGGCATTCTGCCATGCCTGGCGCGAGCGCATCGGTTCGAGTTTCCACCAGTCCGGGTAGATCCCGATCTCGTAGAAGCGACTGATGACGGTCGCCGCCGTCGCATCATCGATCGGCGCCACCTTTGACGGTACGATCTCGAGCAGCATCTCGAGACGGTTGCGCCGGCTCGCGGCGAACAGCCGTGTCACGACGTCCTCCTGCTGAGCCTTCATCGCCGGGTCATCGTCCGGATGGTAGAAGCACAGTACCTTGACAACATGCTCGAGCGGCCATTCGACCAGGCCGCCAAAATCGGGACCGATCTCCGGCTCCAGCTTCAGGGGACGAGAGCCTGGCCACTCGACCGGACGGCCGATCCACAGGCCGGTGCCGGCGGCCCGATAGAGGGCATCGCGGCCGAGCCGGCCGTCACACAGCACGCCGTAACCCGGCCGGCCGTCCGCGACTCTGAGCGCCGCTTCCAGGCACAACGTCTTGAAGGTGCCGATCCGGTCGGGTGTCGCCCCGACCTGCCGCGCCATGGCTTCGATTTGCATCCGGTGATCGAACGCGAAGGCGCGCAGCTCCGGCCAGTCGCCATTGCGGTTGGTCGCCCAGTGCACCTGCTCCAGAGCCGTATCGTGGCGCAGCGCCTTGTTACGAATGCCGGTGCGGAAAAAATACTGCAGCTCGTCCCATGACGGATAGGCCGGCGTGCAGCCGTGGCGCGAAACGGCGAGGGCCCCGCAGGCATTGGCAAACTTCAGAGTGGTCGCCCAGTCCTCGCCGGTCAGCCAGCCCCTGAGCAGGCCCGACATGAAGCCATCGCCGGCGCCGAGCACGTTGAACACCTCGATGGCAAAGCCCGGGCCGGACTTGCCGTCCTCGAGCCGGTCGGGAATCGCGCCCTCGAAGGCGACCGCCCCCATCGGGCCGCGTTTGCACACCAGCACGGCGTCCGTCAGCTTGCGCACCGCGCGCAGCGCCGCCAGCGTATCGGTCGAGCCGCCAGCGATGTGAAATTCTTCCTCCGTGCCGACAATGAGATCGAACAGCGGCAGTGTCTTCTGCAGCTTCTCCGTCACGCGCTCGGACGCGATGAAGCGGCTTTCGCCGGCATCGTGACCGGCCAGCCCCCACAGATTGGGACGATAATCGATGTCGAGCGCCGTCCTGGCTCCGCTCTCGCGCGCAAGCCGGATCGCCTTCAGCACGGCGGCCTCGGTCCGCGGGTGCGAGAGGTGCGTGCCCGTGGCGCAGACACAGCGCGCCTCGGCGATGAACGCGGGATCAATGTCAGCCTCGCAAAGGGCCATGTCGGCGCAGTTCTCACGATAGAAGATCAGTGGAAACTGCTCCTGGTCGCGGATGCCGAGGATCACGAGCGCGGTCAACCGCTCGGGGTCGGTGACGACGCCGCGCACGTCAACGCCTTCCCGGATCAGTTGTTCGCGGATGAACCGGCCCATATGCTCGTCGCCAACGCGGGTGATGAGCGCCGACTTGAGGCCCAGCCGCGCCGTTCCGGCGGCGATGTTGGTCGGCGACCCGCCGATGTACTTGTTGAAGGAGGCCATGTCTTCCAGACGGCCCCCGATCTGCGCACCGTAAAGGTCCACCGACGAGCGGCCGATGGTGATGACGTCGATCGGCTTCATCCGCTCCTCCTCCGCGACCGCACCGAGCCTCTCCGCTCCCTCGCACGGCGTCACCGCGCCTTCCGTCGTGCACCCCAGCCACGTGCCGATGGCGATTTTTTGCCTGTTCCGGTGGCCAACTCCGCGCCCTCGGAATAGAATATATGTTCTATAAGTGAGGAGACATCAACCGCATAATTCTATTTTCTGCTGCCGCGTTCCACCGCGCCAACGGCGACCACCATCGCCATGGCGAGCGACAGGGTCGCCGAGAGCGAGCGGAAAGCGCCGAAGTCGGCTTCCGACACGGTGAGGATGAGCGGTGTGAGCTGACGCAGCGGGCTGGTGAGCGCATCGGTGATGCCGACCACCTTGGCGCCGGCCCGGCGTGCCGCTGTCGCCAGATCGACCGTTTCCGCCGTATAGGGAGCAAAGGTGATGGCGATGACGACATCGCGTTCGCGGATTGCATGTCGGGTATCGAGCCGGCCGACGGCATCGTGCAACATGGTCGGCACGTTCATCTTCTCGAAGGCGTAGGCCAGGTAGGACGCGACGGAGAACGCCCGGCGCAAGCCGACGATATGCACCATCTCTGCCTCGGAAATTGCCTTAACGGCAGCATCGAGGGCGCGGGGATCAATGGTCTTGGCGAGATTCTCGAGCGACAGCCGGCCCGCCTCGATGAACTCCGCAAGCAGCGCAGACGGACTGTCGGCTCCGCTCTCGCGCAGCTTTTCCAGCCGGGTGGTGTAATCGGGCCAGTTCTGCGCATAGGAGTTGCGGAACAGGCGCTGCATCTCGCTGAAGCCGCTGAAGCCGAGCACCTGGCAGAAACGCATGAAGGCTGATGGTTTCACGCCGGCAGCAGCCGCCATCTCCGCCACCGTCGAAACGGCAACGCGGTCGGGATTGGCGGCGACGTAGTCGGCGCATTGCCGCAGCCGCTTGGGCAGGGTTTCGGACACGTCGAACAGCCGGTCCTGCAGCTCTTCGATCGAGGTCGGCGGGGCGACTGCGTCCATGTGCACCTTTCTTCGCTTGCCGTGAAAGCTTCCATCCCAATTCTGCCGTATTTGGAATAGGAATTCCATATGCAGACACTCGTGGGGGAGACCATGACAAAAATTGGCATTGGCCTGATCGGCACCGGCTTCATGGGCAAGGCGCATGCGCTCGCCTATCGCGCGGCAAGGGCCGTGCTCGGCGACGTGCCGGAAGCCCGGCTCGCGCTGCTGTGCGACACGCCGGCCGACAAGGCGGAACAGATGGCCGACCAGTTCGGCTTTGCCCGCGCCACCGCCGACTGGCGCGAGCTGGTCGCCGCACCCGAAGTCGATATCGTCGCCATCACCACGCCGAACCGTCTGCACCGGGAGATGGCACTTGCGGCCATTGCTGCCGGCAAACACGTCCATTGCGAAAAGCCGATGGGCCTGACGCTGGAGGAGGCGGCGGAGATGGAGAAAGCCGCCCGTCGGGCCGGTGTCAAGACGCTGGTCGGCTACAACTACATTCACAACCCGGCCTTCACCCACGCCCGCCGCCTTATCGCCGGAGGGGCGATCGGCCGTCTGGTCCACTTCCGCGGCTGGGTCGACGAGGATTACCAGGCCGATCCGAGCCTGCCGTGGACCTGGCGCGCGCGCCTCTCTGAGGCCGGACTCGGCGCCCTCGGCGATATGGGCTGCCATCTGGTGTCAATGGCCTACGGCCTTGCCGGCCCGATCGAAAGCGTCGTCGCCGACATTCAGACCATTCACGAGACCCGCCCCCTGCCGGACGGCAGCGGACGCGGCCGGGTCGAGAACGAGGATGTCGCCTCGGCTCTGGTGCGCTTCACCAGCGGCGTTCAGGGGACGCTGAGCACGTCGCGCTCGGCCTGGGGGCGCAAGAGCCGGCTCGCCTGGGAGGCCCACGGCACGGAAGGCATGATCTGCTTCGACCAGGAGCGCATGAACGAACTGCAGCTCTACCAGAACCGTGGCGCTGCGGCCGAACAGGGCTTCAAGACCATTCTCACCGGACCGCTGCACGAACCCTATGGCGCCTTCTGCCCGGCGCCCGGTCATCAGCTCGGCTTCAACGATCTCAAGGTGCTGGAGGTCGGCGGCTTCCTGCGCTGGGTCGGCGGCGGCGAGAAGGCCTCGCCGGACTTCACCGAGGCGCTGGAGTTCGAAAAGGTGATCCACGCCATCGCGGCATCGGCGCGGGAAGGGCGGCGGGTCGCGGTCTGACACACCCGGAGGGGATGACCGTGGCGGAGGCACGGCGCGCCGGACGTGGTCACGCACTCGGCCTCTCCGCGGCGATGCCCGGGCTCGATCCGGGGATCCATAAGCCGTTGGCGCAGTGGAAAACAGGTTGCCGGGCCAGGCCCGGCAACGACGAGGGAAAGGCGCCGCGATTTACGGTTCCGACACCTTGACCGCCCTGCCCTCGGCGATCGAGCGGTAGGCCGCTTCGGCGAGCACGAGGGCCTTCAGGCCATCCTCGCCGGAGGGCGAGGCGGCCTCGCCGCCAGCCAGCACCGCGATGAAGGCCGCGATCTCGGCCGCATAGGCTTCGGTGTAGCGCGTCATGAAGAAGTCGAGCAGCGGCGGGCGCAGGTAGCCCTCGGCCGTGGCGACCTCGATCGACACGGCCCGCTGGTTCTCGGCCGAGACGGCGCCCTTGGAACCATGCACCTCGATGCGCTGGTCGTAGCCATAGGTGGCGCGGCGCGAATTGGAAATGGCGCAGTGTTTCCCCGACGGCGTGGTGAGGACCACCGAAACGCTGTCGTGATCGCCGGCCCGGCCGATCTCGGGATCCACCAGCACGCTCGCGGTGGCAAATACCGTGTCCGGCTCCTCGCCGAGGAGGAAGCGCGCCATGTCGAAGTCATGGATGGTCATGTCGCGCAGGATGCCGCCGGAGGAGCGGATGTAGCTCACGGGCGGAGCGCCCGGGTCGCGCGATGTGATCTGCACCATCTCGACGGCACCGATGCGTCCGTCGTCGATCGCCTGACGGACCGCCCGGAAATGAGGGTCAAAACGGCGGTTGAAGCCTACCATCAGCTTCGCCCCGGTGTCCTCGACGACCTTCAAGCAGGCCTTCACGCGGCCGATATCGAGGTCGATCGGCTTTTCACAGAAGATCGCCTTGCCGGCGCGGGCGAAGCGCTCGATGAGATCGGCATGGGTATCGGTGGGTGTGCAGATCACCACGGCATCGACATCGCCCGCCGCCTCGATGGCGTCGACCGTGCGCACCTCGCAATCGTATTGCGAGGCGATGGCTTTGGCCGCGTCTTCGAAGGCATCGGCCACGGCCACCAGCCTTGCCCCGGCGTTGCCGGCGATCGCCTTGGCGTGCACCTTGCCGATGCGGCCGGCGCCAAGAAGTGCAAAACGAATCATCGTCCTTGTCCCATCTCGATCGAACGGGGCCGGGCAGAGCGCGCCGACCCCGTCTCATGCCAAATGACATAACGCCCGAATTGAGCCGCGGCTACACGGTGCCGCCGAGCGAGGCCTCCAGTTCGGCCAGTTCTCCGCCGCCGGCCATCATCTCCTGAAGCCGCTCGGTCGTGATTTCCCCGCGCCGCGCCGTGCCGAGCGTGCGGCCGCGGTTGAGCACCGTGAAGCGGTCGCCGACGGCCATCGCATGGCGGACGTTGTGGGTGATGAAGACCACGCCGATGCCCGACTTGCGCACCCGGTCGATCGTGGCGAGCACCTTCGAGGTCTGCCGCACGCCGAGGGCCGAGGTCGGCTCGTCGAGGATCAGGACCTTGGCGCCGAAATGCACCGCCCGGCAGATCGCCACGGTCTGGCGTTCGCCGCCGGACAGCGTGCCGACCGCCTGGGTCGGCTCGCGCAGGTGGATGCCCATGCTGCTCATGGCCTCCATCGTGACGCGGTTCGCCGTCTCGAAATCGAAGAAGCGGAACGGGCCGACCTTTTTCTTCGGCTCGCGACCCATCCAGAAATTGCGGGTCACCGACATCAGCGGGATCATCGCCAAGTCCTGGTAGACGGTGGCGATGCCGCGGGCCATCGCTTCGCGCGGGCTATCGAAGACCACCGGTTCGCCGTCCATCAGAATCTCGCCCTTGGTCGGCTTGTGGACACCGGACATGGTCTTGATGAAGGTCGACTTCCCGGCGCCGTTGTCGCCGAGCAGGCAATGGCACTCGCCCGCCATGACGGACACCGACACGCCGGCGAGCGCGATCACGGAACCGAAATGCTTTTCGATGTTCCGGAGTTCGATCAGCGGTTTTTCGGACATATCAGCGCTCCCCCGTGATCAGGCGGCGGATATAGGTGTTGAGAACAACGGCGAGCAGCAGGATGACGCCGAGAAAGACGCGGAACAGCGAGCTTTCGACCCCGGCGAAGAACAGGCCCTGCTGCACAACGCCGAAGATGAGGGCGCCGAGCGCCGCGCCGATGATCGAACCGTAGCCGCCGGTCAAGAGCGCGCCGCCGATGACCACCGAGATGATGGCCTCGAACTCCTTGAGCAGGCCGCGGTCCGCGGCGGCGGAGCCGAACTCCATCACCTGGCAGGTGGCGAACACCGTGGCGCAGAAGGCGGTGAACATGAACATCAGGATCTTCACCCGGTTGACGGGAACGCCGACGTAGCGCGCCGCCTGGGCGTCGCCGCCGGAGGCGAAGATCCAGTTGCCGAACTGTGTCCGCGTCAGCAGTACATGGGCGAAAATGATGAGGGCGAGGGCCCAGACCATCAGCATCGGAATGCCGTCGACCACGGGCTGTCCGGCGCGCGGGCCGGCCGCGAAGGTAGCGATCAGACCGGCGTCGGCCAGCCACACGAACAGGCTCTGCAGAACCTTGCCGCCGAAAAGCGGCGCCAGCCAGTCGCCCTCGGCCGCCTCCCGGACCCCGCCGATGATCGTCTGACGCGTCGTGGAGATGGAGATGAAGATGGTCAGGCCCCGCAGAATGTAGAGGGAGGCCAGCGTGACGATGAAGGACGGCAGACCGGTCCGGATGACCAGGAAGCCGTTGAGGGCGCCGATGGCGAGCGCGAGCGCGAAGGCGACCAGAATGGCGGCCCAGATCGGCCAGCCATAGGCTACCGAAAGCAGGGCGATGATGATGCCCGAGAACCCGATCATCGAGCCGACCGACAGATCGAACTCGCCGGCGATCATCAGAAGGCAGGCGCCGACGGCAATCACCATGAACTGCGCGGAAACCGTTCCCCAGTTCATGATCCCTTCGGCGCCGAACATGCCGGTGTCGCGCGCGACGAGGAAGAAGTAGACGAACACGAGGATCGTGCCGCAGATCGCGCCGAGTTCCGGCCGGATCATCATCTTGCGGAACCCGGACATCTGCCGGACGCGCTCGTCTGCGGCGGGCGGCTGGATCGCTTCGGTGCCAGTGCGTGCTGAAGCGTTATCGCTCATGGATCCCTCCCCTCGGTCGCCGTGGCACCTGCGGGACGAGCGCGATCACGGCGGCCCCGACCCGCCCGACCAGGCGATGTCCCGCTGCGATGCCGGCGAGGTCTTCAGCCAATGAACCGGAGGCGACACCGTCGCCTCCGGTATGCAACACTCCGATCAGCGGTACTGCCCCGCCAGTTCCTCGACCTGGGCGATATTGTCCTTGGTGATGAAGCCCGGGCCCGAATTGATCGAATTCGGCGGGATCACGCCATATCGGGCGTAGTTCGTCAAAAGCACGATCGGCAAGTAGCCTTGCAGATAGGGCTGCTGATCGATGGCGAAGTTGATGGTGCCGTTCTTGATGCCCTCGGAAATGCCGGCCGACAGATCAAAGGTCGCAAAGAAGATCTGACCGGCGTTGCCGTTCTCCTGAAGCGCCGCCAGCGTCGGCTCCGCAGAGTTCGGTCCAAGCGTCAAGATACCGTTGGTGTCCGGGTTGGCGCGCAGGTGCGCGAGCACCTTGTTCTTCACCTCGGCCGGGTCGATGCCCGAATCGATCATCTGGCTGCCGAGTTCGACGCCGAGTGCATCGGCAAAGCCCTGGCAGCGCTCGACCGAGGCCGGGTTGGTGATGTAGTGGTTGACGCAGAGGAACTTGGTGACGCCAGCGGCCTTGGCGCGCTCCCCCGCGCCCTTGCCGGCATCATATTCCGGTTGCCCAATATGCAGCAGCGCGCCGAGCTCCTTGGACTGTTCGATGGTGCCCGAATTAACGGTGATAACCGGAATACCCTTTGCAACGGCATCCGTGATCGGGCCGCTCAGGGCGTTGTAGTCGGCGATCGTCGTGACAATCCCGTTCGGGCTCGAGGCGGAAGCCTGCTGAATGATGCGCGCCATGTCGGCCAGGTCACCGGTCGGCGGATTGCGGTAATCCACCGTCACGCCCATCTGCTCGCTGGCGACCGTAATCGCGTTCTTTATGGTGTTCCACCACGAATCGGAATCGGGCGCATGGCTGACGAACACAAACCGCTCGCCTTCGGCGTGCGTGACGCCGGTCGCCCCCGCAAGAGCGGCGACGGCCAGGCCCAACCCCAGCATCAGCTTCTTCATAATATTTTCCTCCACAGATCGCGGCCGGTTCGCCCGACCACGGAGCCTCCCGCCGGACGGCGAAGCGTCCGGCCTGCCTGCCCCTTGCCTGCCGGAACAGCAAGCGCGGAACGACACGATCATTTTAGATCATAAATGAAATTTTTATTCTATTACGAGTGCGCTCGTCAAGCCGGATTTCATGTCGCACCGGAACATGGGCCGCCATCAGCGATTTTGTCGCGACGGAACGGAGGATCCCGCCGGATGCAGCAGAGCCGGGCGGATCGATCGCCAAGGAACGGGAGACAATCAGGGAGCAGTCACGTGGCGGCGAGCACCACCGACAAGCCGGCAAAGGCGGCAAGGCACAGGGAGCGGGTCCATATCGGAACCTCCGGCTGGCACTACAAGCACTGGGTCGGATCGTTCTATCCGGAAGGAATGCAGGACGTCGCCTTCCTCGGCTGGTACGCCGATCACTTTCCGACGGTCGAAATCAACAATACATTCTACCGGCTGCCCGATCCGGAAACCCCGGCCGGCTGGAGCGCGGGGACGCCGCCGGGATTCGTGTTCGCCTGCAAGGCAAGCCGATACATCACGCACATGAAGAAGCTGAAAGACCCGAAGGACGCGACCGCGCGCTTCTTCGGCACGGCGAAGAAACTCGGCGGCAAGCTTGGACCGATGCTGTTCCAGCTGCCGCCGCGTTGGCGCGCCAACGCCGCCCGTCTCGCCGAATTCCTCGGCGCCCTCCCCAGCAGCCACCGCTATGCCTTCGAGTTCCGGGACGAAAGCTGGTATACGCCCGAGATCTTCCGCCTGCTGGAACGCCACGGTGCAGCGCTTTGCATCCACGATCTCGAGGGTCTGGCCTCGCCGGTCGAGGCGACGGCGCCCTTCACCTACATTCGCCTGCACGGTCCAGATGGGGCCTACCGGGGCCGCTACGACGACGAGACGCTGCAGACCTGGGCGCGGCGCATTCACAGATGGCGCCGCGCCGGTCTCGACATCTACTGCTATTTCAACAATGACATCGGCGGCCACGCCCCACGCGATGCCATGAGGCTTGCCGAAGCGCTCGGGACGAAGCCCGCAACACCCGGCAGGGCGTCCAAACCGTCGCGATCGAAAGCGGCCGGCGACCCGTCACCGGCACGACGCCAGCGGACCCGGCCCAAGGCTTCTACGCAGCGCCGCGCGCATTCACAAAAATCGACCGCAGCGTCGTCGTCGCGCAGATGAACAGGCGGTTGCGCTTCGGGCCGCCGAAGCAGATGTTGGCGACGACCTCGTCGATCAGGATCTTGCCAAGCAGCGTGCCGTCCGGGGCGAAGCAGTGTACGCCGTCACCGGCCGAGGACCAGATGTTGCCCTCGGTGTCGAGACGAAAGCCGTCGAACAGGCCGGCGTCGCAGAACACGAAGTCCTCGCCGCGGCCGACCGATGTGCCGTCGGCGGCGACCGGATACTTGCGGATCTTCGGCGCGCAGTCGGGGAAATGGGTCTTTCCCGTGTCGGCAACGTAAAGCACGGATTCGTCAGGCGAGAAGGCAAGTCCGTTGGGCTGCTTCATGTCGTCGATGACGCGGGTCACCTCGCCCGACGGGTCGATGCGATAAACGTGGCGGCCATCCTGCTCCATCGGGCTCGCATCGCCTTCATAATCGCTGTCGATGCCGTAAGATGGGTCGGTAAACCAGATCGAACCGTCGGACTTGACGACAACGTCGTTCGGCGAGTTGAGGCGTTTTCCGGCATAACTGTCGGCAAGAACCGTCCTCGACCCATCGACCTCGTAGCGGCTGACGCACCGGCCGCGATGCTCACAGGCGATCAGCCTGCCCTCGCGGTCGACAGTATGGCCGTTGTGATTGCGGCAGGGCTGCTCGAAGGTGGCGACCGCGCCGTTCATCTCGTCCCAGCGCAGGATGCGGTCATTGGGGATGTCCGACCAGATCAGATAGCGGCCGGCAGCAAAATAGGCGGGCCCTTCCGTCCAGCGACCGCCGGTCCACAGGACGTCGATGCCTGCGTTGGCATGAATGAGCTTCGCAAACCGCTCGTCGCGGATATCGTAGTGTTCTCCGGCCACGCGTTTCTCCTCCTCAGGACGTCACACGCTGGTTGCGTCCGTAGACCAGCAGCATGCCGATGATCACGGTCCCGTAGATGATTTGCCGTCCGGCCTCGGGCATCTGCATGATCGACAGCACGGAATTCAGAAGCACGATCAGGATCACGCCGACCAACGTGCCGATATAGCGGCCGCGGCCACCCAGGATATGGGTACCGCCAAGGACGACCGCTGCGATCGCCGGCAGCAGGAAGGCATTGCCCATGCCCTGATAGGCCTTGGCTGAGTAGCCGGCAAGGAGCACACCCGCCGTGGCAGCGCAAAGGCTCGAGGCGACGAAGGCACCGACGATGACGAGCCGGGTGCGAATGCCGGAGAGGTAAGCGGCAGCCTCGCGCGATCCTGTGGCGTAGATCGACCGGCCAAAGCCGGTCCGCGTCAGGATGGTGGCGATCACGATGGATACGGCTGCCCAGACAAAGATCGCCACCGGAATGCCGAGGATCCGGTCCTTGGCCAGGAACAGCATCAGCGGCGTTGCCGAATCTTGCGGAGCGAAGCCGCCGGTCTGGGCCACCATCAGTCCGCGCAGCACGGTGTCGACGCCAAGGGTGAAGATCATCGAGGGAATGCGCAGGTAGGCGACCCCGAATCCGTTGAGAAGGCCGACGCAAAGCCCGACAGCAAGAGCGGTGGGCAGTGCGAGTTCGCCGCCGACGGCCGTTGCTGTCATGGCCGCGGCCGTCAAGGTCCAGGGGATCGACAGGTCGATGTGCCCAAGCAGGATCACCATCATCATGCCCGCAGCGCAAATGCCGAGGAAAGATCCGGTCTGCAGCTGCTGCAGGAGGTAATTCGGCGACAGGAGCGGCGCATTTCCCGTGGTCGACAGCGTGTAGATGGTTCCCGCGAGCAGGATGGCCGCGATGAACAGCGACGCGATCACGATCGGCTTGTTTTCCGGGGCAATGGAAAGGCGCATGGCGTCGCTACCTGAAGAGATCGAGCTTGTTCTTGACCCTGATCGTGCGCACTGCACCGACGGAAACGGCGGCGAGCAGCACGATCCCCTCGATCAGCGGCTGCAGCAGGGGATCAATGTCAAGAATACGGAAATAGAACGTCATTACCCGCAGGATCATCGCACCGATGATGCTGCCGATCGCGCTGCCGATGCCGCCGAGCAGCGAGGTGCCGCCGAGCACGACCGCGGCGATGGAGTTCAGCGTGTAGGCGCCGGCCTGCTGGATATCGGCATTGCCGGAAGAGGTCTGGATCGCAAGATAGAGCCCGCCGCAGGCGGCGAGGAAGCCACCGAGCGTGAAGGCTGCGATCTTGGCCCGTGCGATCGGAAGGCCGGACATGAAGGCCGCACCTTCCGCCGAGCCTATGGCGTAGACCGTGCGTCCGGTCACCGAGCGCCGGAACGGCATCCAGACAAGAAGCACCACGAGAAGGATCAGGACGACGGGAACGGGAATGTCGGCGAAGGGCCGCAGCCACCACGCGTCGCCGCCGTCCGCGATGCCATAGGTATCGGCAAAGTCCCAGATTGAATTGGTCAGCGCCCAGCTCAGATCCTCGTCGACATCACCGCCGGGTTTGGGTCGGATCAGGAGAGCAAGACCAATGGCGACGGCTCCGGTGGCCAGCGTTGCAATGATGGGCTGGATGCGGCCATAGACGACGATGCATCCATTGAGCAGCCCAAAGGCGGTGCCGGCCAGCAGCGTCAGAACCATCCCGAACACGATTTCTGCGGGCGAACCGTTGACGACCTCCGAGGCGATGCAGTTCGTCAGCGTCATGACCGCGCCGACCGATAGATCCAGCCCTCCCAGCAACACCGGCAAGGTCTGCGCCATCGCAACGAAGGCGATCGCGACGGTTTCGTTGGCATTCTGGATTGCCACCGCAGACGAGAAGCCGCGGGGATGCATCATATTGTAGGTGAGATAAAGGACCGCCAGGAGCAGCAGGGCCGTCGCAAGGCCGAGGTTCTGAAAAAGCCATCTCTTCCATGCAGCCTGACGCATCATGCCCCCTCGACGTCGATGTTGAGCGAAGCCGCCACCAGGCCCTCCTCGGTGATCTCGTCACCTTGCTTCTCGCTGACCACGCGCCCGGCATAAAGAACCGACACCCGGTCACAGCAGCCGATCAATTCCGCATAGTCGGAGGAATAGAACAGGATCGCCTTTCCCGCGTTGGCGAGTTCGCGCATCAGTCGGTAGATCTCCTGCTTGGTGCCGACGTCGATGCCGCGGGTCGGGTCGTTGAGCAGGATGACGTCCGGGTCGATCATCAGCCACTTGGCGATCACCACCTTCTGCTGGTTGCCGCCCGACAGCGTCATGACCGGGTCCGCCGGCGATCCGATCTTGATCTGTAACCGCGAGACCCCGTCCTCAACCGCCTGGGTGGCGCGTCCCGGGTCGATGAAGGGGCCTTTCGAGATCTTGGAGAACGAGGCGGCAAGCAGGTTGTCGGCGATCGGCATGCCGAGCATCAAGCCTTCCGTCTTGCGGTCTTCAGGCACCAGCGCCATGCGGGTGCGGGCCGATTTTGCGGCGGCCGGGGACCGTGGAATCCCCTTGTCCGAGCCGATCACCACCTCGCCCTCGACGTCGCGCAGAACGCCGAACAACGCGAGCAGAAGCTCCTTCTGGCCCTGGCCATCGAGACCACCGAGCCCGACGATCTCGCCGCGTCCAACGTCGAGGTCGATGCCGTTGAGCCTGTTCTGCCAGCGCAGTCCCCTGACACTCAGGAGCGGTGCGGGATGCTGGTCCGCCGGCCGCGGCGACTGCTTGGGCGGAAACTGTGCCTCGACGTCGCGGCCGATCATCAGGTTGACGATCTGGCGCTCGGTCTTCTCGCCCTTGGCGAAGGTCTCGATGTGCCGGCCGTTGCGAAACACCGACAGGGTGTCACACAAGGTGTCGACCTCGTTCATCCGATGCGAGATGAAGAGGATCGCCACCCCCTGTGCCTTCAACTCGGCCAGGAGATCATAGACGGTCTGCACGTCTCGCGCCGTCAGTGCCGAGGTCGCCTCGTCGAGGATGAGAACCTTGGGATTGCGGCCGAGCGCCTTGGCAATTTCCACCATCTGGCGTCGCGACAGCGAAAGCTCGCGCACCAGGGCATTGGGGTCGATGTCCTCGCAATGCACTCTGGCCAGCAGCTCTTCGGCACGGCGCACCTGCGCGCGCCTGTCGATCAGGCCGAGCCGCCGCGGCGGGCGCGAGATCGAGATGTTGTCGGCCACCGAAAGGTCGGGAACGAGCGACAGCTCCTGGAACATGCAGACGATGCCTGCATCGTTCGCCGCCTGGGGATCGGAAAAGGTGACCGGCCGGCCTTCGACGACTATTTCTCCGGCGTCCGGCTGGAGCACACCAGCCATGATCTTGATCAGGGTTGATTTTCCGGCGCCGTTCTCGCCGAGGATGGCGTGAATGGAGCCTGATCGACACGCAAACTCGACATTCTCCAGCGCACGGATGCCGGCGAAGTATTTCGAAATACCGCGATATTCGACGATCGCGTCGGTCATGCGGGCGCTTTCTCCAGATCAACCTGCTGTCAGGCGGAGCCGTTAATATTCGAAAGAGGCGATCGCGGCAGGCTCGGGACGAGGCCCGGCCCGATCTGTTCGCATAGGTGCGGCCCCGTCAGCTGGACGGGGCCGCACAATTGGGCAGGGTGTGCTATTTCACGTCGGTTTCCGACTGCGCCATGATCGCAGGGCCGGAAATGTTCACACCGCAGGGCGGGAATTCGTTCACGGTGAAGAAATTGTCCGGCAGGTCGGTCCAGAAGTTCTCGCCGTCCTTGAGCTGGTCATAGGTCGCGACCGGCAGGGGCACCGAGATCAGCTGAGGCATGACATTGCCTTCAAGCGCCGAGATGGCGGCCTTCATGGCGATGGCGACGAGGCCGGGCGACTGGCCGATCGAAATGCCTTTCAGCCCCTCGGCAGCATGGGCGGCGACGAGCTTGCGGAAGCCATTCTCCGATTCGCCGGCAATCGGCACCATCGGGTGGTTGGCATCGAGCATCGCCTGCACGACGCCGGTGGTGCCGCCCTGGGCAATGATTGCGTCGAATTGGCCGTGCACCGCGATCGCGTCGGCCGTGACCTTCTGTCCCGTGCCGTCGTCCCAGTTGCCGACGACCTGGACAACCTCCCAGTCGCCGCCGGAGGCATCGAGAACCTCATGGATACCGACGGAGCGGTCACGGTCGACCGAGTTGCCCGGCAGGCCGCGCACCTCCAGGATCTTGCCCGAGGTCTTGCCCGCTGCCGCCAGTTCCTTGACGACGAATTCCGCCCACGTCCGTCCCATCTCCAGCTGGTTCTCGTTGACCTGCATCACCTTGTCGGTGTCGAGAACATTGTCGAAGGGAACCAGCACGACGTTGTTCCGGTCGGCGAGGCGAATCACACGGTCGAAGCCATCGGGCGATACCGCAATGGTGATGATTGCGTGGAAGCCCTGGTTGATGAAGTCCTCGATGGCGCCGAGCTGAGCGGGCGCATCAGTTCCAGTGGAGACCACCTTGAATTCGGCGATCTTATCCTTGATCGAGGGGTCTTCCGCGAAGGCCTTCGCGGTCTTGATCATCTGAATGCGCCAGGTGTTGCCGACAAAGCCGTTCACCACGGCGATCTTGTAAGGCCCTTGCTGTGCTTCCCACTGGAGGTACTTGATTTCATCGCTCCAGGGCGCGAAACAGGCGGGATCGGCTCCCGGGCCGGACACGACCTGCGGTCCCGCATGGGCAAGCTGCGCGGTCAGCAACAATGCCGCTGCGGCAGCGGTCGAGTACGTCAACAACCTTTTCATGATACTTCCTCCCATTTTTCGCCAGTTCATGGACTGACCCGGACACCCCTTTCACCAAAAGGGCACGGAGGGTCCAGCGCTTTGTAATCGATTGCTTCGGCTTGCTTGAACGTCACTTATCCGGCCGCTCACGGACGCCGCGGTTCCTCTCCTCGCTCGGATCGAGGGCCACGGCGGTTCCCCAATTCCTCGGGCCGACGTCTCCCGTCTTCGCTAAAATGATGTGCGCCTCGTATCAAACAGGCCAATCAGGCCGACTCCCCCGCCGGAACAGCGTCCGGTCTATTTGTACGACAAATACTCGTAATCAGGGGCCGGAGCCAAGTCAACACCGCCGCAGTGACCTGCGGCGGTTCCCACATGAATCGGACCGACAACGAGAGGCACCGCGCGCATGAACGACTGTTAATGCGGCTCGCGATGGAAATGCGCATCACCGCTCGCAAGCTGCAGGCGCAGTACCCATCTTGGGGGTGACCAACAGCTGCTGCAGCGAATGCGTACCGAGAACCCGACCACCAGAACGCTCCTTCTGTTCAATCCGAAATCGCGGCGTGGGGAACAGGCGCTCGCTCCTGTTCTCGCCCGTCTGAGAGCCGGCGGACATGCGGTGACCGTGGAGACGTTCGAGACCCTGGCTGAACTCGCAAGCGATATTTCCAGACTGTGCCGGACCATGGACGCCGTGGTCGTTTGCGGTGGCGACGGTTCGATTTCCTCTGCCGCATCGGCGCTTGCCGGCAACAGCCTGCCTTTTGGCATCATCCCTGCCGGGACGGCCAACGACCTGGCGCGGACGCTACAGATCCCGACGGATTTCGAACAGGCCGCCGACGTCGTCGTCGCGGGCAACAGACGGCGGATCGACCTCGGGATGGTCAACGGGCACGCCTTCTTCAACGTAGCAAGCGTCGGCCTGAGTACGGAACTTGCCCGCTCCCTGGATCCGGCGCTCAAGAAGCGATTTGGCCGCCTCGGCTATGCCCTGAGCGCGGTCAAGGTGCTGACCAGGGCGCGGCCGTTCCAGGCACGAATCACCGAAAAAGGCGAACCCGTGAAGGTCCACAGCTACCAGATCTCGGTGGGCAACGGCCGCCACTACGGCGGCGGCAACGTGGTCGAAGCGAGCGCGTCGATCGACGACGGTCGCCTCGATCTCTACAGCCTCGAGATGAGGAACGTTTGGAAGCTTGCCCTGATGCTGCGCTCCTTCCGTTCCGGACGCCACAGTGCCTGGAACGAGGTGCGCACCGCACGGTGCATCGAGTTCGACATCGAAACCGACGAACCGATGCCGGTGAACACCGACGGTGAAATCCTCACCTCGACCCCGGCACACTTCAAGGTGCTGCCGGGGGCCGTCGAGGTGTTCGTGCCCACTTCCCCCGGCACGCGTCCCGGCCCATGAGCCTCCGTCCGTCGCGGGAAAGAATTCAGAGCCGGCCGATCCTGCCCTGTCCAACGCAAGAGCCCGTCCGCATCAGGGCTTCGCGAACGTCAGGTTGGTCATCTGTTCGACCGGCCCGTCCGGCGCGACCTTGTCGATGACGATGAAACTGAACGCGCCCCGGTCGGGATTGTTGATGATCATGGTGGCGTGGTGATCGCCGTTGACCGGCTTCGGCCAGCGGACGTTGAGCGTTAGAACGTCGCCCTTGCGCGTCCCGCTGAGGCGCGCAGGACCGATGGTCGAGCCCTTGTAGACGCCGGTATAGCGGTCATTGACCGGGTCATAGTTGAGATCGGCCGAAATTTCGCGCGTGAAGATCAAGGCGGCCCTGCAGGTGCCGCCAACGCCCGCACGGTTCTGGCGGTGGTTGCCAGCCATCTTGCACGACACCTTGTTCGGTGCGGACGTCGCATTGCGGCGCACCAGACCCGAAGCCTGCCACTGGCCCGAAAACCGGGACAGATACTCTGCTTCACCGGACTGGGCCCTCAGCGGTCCCGCGGATGAAAAGGCCAGGACGACGGCAAAGGCAAAGAGAGGCATCTTCGACATCGGACACTCCCCCTCCTTCTTCATTTCGACAGTGACTGCCTTCTAACGGCCGACGGCCTGCAGCGTTCCCGGCCTGGCGACGCAAGGGCACGGACCGCATCCGGCCGGCTGCCGCGGCCTGAAGCCCATCATTCCCCGCCACGCTTTACGCCTTGATCAACTTCGCTTCCCAGCGGCCCTGGCGCACGGCATCGCCGACGAGCTCGAGCAACAGGTCCCGCACCGCCTCGAGGGCAAAGGTCGGCGGCCGGCTGGTCAGCTCGCACAGGTGCAGTGTCCGCGACAGTTCCGGCTCGATGATCGGCCGGACATGAACCGTGCCGCGGGCGATCTGGTCCTGCATGAACAGTCGGGTGCCGATAACGCAGCCGAGCCCCGTCTCGAGCGCCCCGGCGATCGCCTGCACCGAGTTCATCTGCAGCTTGGCGTGGCTCTCGATCTTCTTCAGCAGATTGACGTCGTTGACGATAGCGCGGGCCGAAGGGCCCTGCCGCAGCAGGATCATCGGCAATTCGAGGATTTCGCTGAAGGTGAGCGGGTCGCTGCTTTCGCCGATGATTTCACGACGACCGACCAGAACCATCCGTTCCTCCAGGACCGGCCGCGTCCGAAGCTTGGCATCCGACGGCGGGTTGTAGACCAGCGCAAGATCGACGTCAGAGGCCAGTAGATGCGCAAGCGTCGTCCCGGACAGGCTTTCGGCCAGCACCAGGTCGACGCGTGGGTAGTCCTGCAGCACGCGGCGGGCGAGTTCCACCCCAATTGCCTTGACGGCCGAGAACGCCATTCCCACCGCGACGGTCCCGGCAATCTCGCCTCCGGCTTCGCGCAGATCCGCCTCGGCCGCGGCCACCGCCTTCAGGATCAGCTTGGCGTGAGCGTAGAGCCGATGCCCCGCCGCAGTCGGCTCCATTCCGCGCGGCTTGCGGACGAACAGCACGACGCCGAGCTCAGCCTCGAGATTGGAAAGGTGCAGACTGAGCGCGGAGGGAGCGATCCGCACCGTCTCTGCGGCGCTGGACAGCGTTCCCTGCTCAAATACGGCGGCAAAATAGCGGAGCTGGCGAATATCCATGATTTCACAATTCGCGAACGTAATCTTACAAACTTTATAATATCGATATGGCTTGTGGTCGGCTAGCTTTGCGGCAGGAGGACATCGCCGATGACGGACGCCTATATGCCGCTCGCCGGGGTTCGTGTCGTCGAGATGAGCCATATGATCATGGGGCCATCTTGCGGCATGTTCCTCGGCTTTCTCGGCGCCGAAGTGATCAAGGTCGAGCCGCCGGAAGGGGACAAGACGCGCCATCTGACCGGCATGGGTCGCGCGTTCTTTCCGACCTTCAACCGGGGCAAACGCTCCATCACCCTCGATCTCAAGAGCGATGCGGGACGCGAGGCGCTCGACGCCCTGCTCGCCAGTGCAGACGTGTTCGTGGAGAACTTCCGCGATGAAACGCTCGCCAGGATGGGGTTCTCCCCCGAACGGCTCCGCGAAAAGTTCCCTTCCCTGATCGTCGTCTCCTGCAAGGGTTTCCTGCACGGCCCCTATGAGAACCGCACCGCGATGGACGAGGTGGTGCAGATGATGACGGGCCTTGCGTACATGACCGGTCCAACCGGGCGGCCGCTCAGGATCGGCTCCTCGGCAAACGACATCATGGGCGGACTGTTCGGTGCCTTCGCCGCCCTTGGCGCCCTGCGCCAGCGCGACAAGGACGGGGAAGGACATGCCATCCGCGTCGGCCTGTTCGAAAACTGCCTACTGCTCGTCGCCCAGCACATGGTGCAGTTCGACATCGAAGGTCGTGAGGCTCCGCCGATGCCGGAGCGGGAGTTCTCCTGGCCGGTTTACGACATCTTTGACACGAAGGACGGCCGGCAGATTTTCGTCGGCGCCGTAACGGAGGGACAGTGGGCCACCCTTTGTGACATCCTTGGCCTCGACACGCTGAAGGCAGATCCACGCCTGCAAAAGCGCATGGATCAGATCGAGGCTCGCGACTGGACCATCCCGATCGTGGCCGGGGCCGTGAGGGCGCGGGGGTTCGACGAACTGATCGCGGCCTTCGAGCCGGCCGGCGTGCCGTTTTCGCCGATCCACCGTCCGGCCGAGATGTACGACGATCCGCATGTCAACCGTCCGGGCGGGCTCAGCCTGTCCAGGTTGCCGGAAGGCACGACCTTCCGCGCGCCGGGCCTGCCCTTCGAGGTCGACGGAGCGCCGCCGACCGCGTTCGGGTTCGATCTGGCGGACATCGGCGACGACACCGGGGCGGTTCTCTCGGAACTGGGACTTTCCACGGAGATGATCGCCTCGGCACGCGGAAAGGCGCAGGAGACGACGGCATGAGGGCCGCCAAACACCTCTATCCCGTCGACCGCGTCACCTTGCGCGAGGTCGGCCTGCGCGACGGGCTTCAGCTCGTCAAGACCTGGCCGGACACCGCAGCCAAGCGTGCGTGGCTGTACCGCGAGCATGCCGCCGGCGTGCGCCACTTCGAGGTCGGCTCATTTCTGCCGGTGTCCCGGTTCCCGCAGTTCGCCGACCTGGACAACCTGATCGACACGGTCGCCCGCCTCGACGGCGCCTCCTCGGCGGCGCTGGCGCTCAACGAGCGCGGCGCCGAGGAGGCGATGGGGACGGCAGTCGACGAAGTCGTCTGCGTCGTCTCGGCAACGGAGGAGCACAGCCAGGCCAACATGCGGCGCTCGCGCGACGAGGCCATCGCCCTGGTCAGAAGGGTCGCCACATTGCGCGATGCTGCCGCGCCCGGCAAGATCGTCAATGCAGGGATCGCAATGGCATTCGGCTGCTCGATCGCGGGCGAAGTGGCGCAAGCGGAAGTGCTTCGCCTTGCCGAGGCCTGTCTGGAGGCCGGCGCCGACGTGGTCGGCATCGCCGATACAGTCGGATATGCAGGACCGAGGCAGGTCGCCGAGATGAGCAGGGCAATGCGACGATTGTGCGAAGACCGGCCGTTTTCGGTCCACCTGCACGACACCCGCGGCATGGGGATCGCCAATGCCGCGGCCGCGCTCGACAACGGGGCACGCATCCTCGACGGCTCGCTCGGCGGGCTCGGCGGCTGCCCGTTCGCACCGGGGGCGACCGGCAATGTGGTGTTCGAGGACCTCGTCTATCTCTGCGAGACCATGGGTTTCAGCACCGGCATCGACCTTGTCGGTCTGAGGGAGGTGCGAGACATTGCCGAGCCCGCGATGCCGGGCGAGGCCTTTCACGGCGCGCTGTCAAAAGCCGGCGCCCCGGGGAACGTCGGCTGGAGGGCTTGAGGCCGAGTCTGGCGATGGCAAAAACGGGAGGGAATCATGACCAAGATCAACACATTCGCACTGGCGCTGGCGTTCTCGGTTTCGTCGTCGGCGATCGCTACGGCTGCAACAGAAATGCGCTGCAGCCATCAGCTGCCGCCGGCGCATCACATCGCCAAGGTGGTCGACCGCTGGGCCGCCGAGGTCGAGACGCTCTCGGAAGGCGAACTCGACGTTCAGGTCTTCGGAGCTGACAGCCTGGTCGGAGCCCGCGAGAACATACTGGCGACCGCCAAGGGCGATATCGAATGCGCCTTCTCGCTGAACTTCCAGTGGGGCAAAACGCTGCCGATGATGAACGTCACGGTCGCTCCCTATGCCTTCGGCGACTTGGAGATCTGGCGCAAGTGGCCGGACTCCGAAGCTGCCGCCTTCCTGTCGGAAAAGCTCCTGGAGAAGGGCGTGCGCAACGTCGTCTGGATGTTCCAGACCAATACGTCGGTATTCACCTCCAAGGGCAGGTTCCTGCTCAAGCCCGAGGACTTCAAGGGCGTCAAGCTGCGCGGCCTGACCCCACCGTTCGATGCCGCGCTGAAGGCGCTCGGCGCCACGCCGGCAACGCTGCCGGGATCAGAGGTCTACCAGGCACTCGCCACCGACGTGATTGACGCCGGCGTCACGGACGTCGCCGCCGCGGTGTCGCGCAAGTACTATGAGGTGCAGGATCATTTCGTCGTCACCCCGGTGCTGTCCGCCTATCTCCACGGATACGTGAATCCCGCCTGGTACGACGGCCTGTCGGACAAGTCGAAGGCGGCGCTCGAGCAGGCGGGCAAGAAGGCGGCGCTCTGGGCGATCGAGGCGTCGTCGGAGGCCGCCGCGGCCGGTCCGGACCAGCTCCGCGAGAAGGGCGTCCAGGTCCATATCGCGACGCCCGAGGAGAACAAGGCGATCGAGGCCGTGATGCGCCCCGCGTTCGACAAGGCTTTCGGCGAGGGAGATCCCGACAGCCAGAAGCTGATTGAACTGCTTGGCAAGATCTGATCGCGGGCGATGAAGGGCCGAAACATCGAGATGGCGGAGGCAGAAAATGCCTCCGCCATGCTGCGCGCAGCCGATCTCCTGATCCGGCTGGGCGGAGGCCTGGCGGCGCTGCTGATCCTGGTGATGTTTGCCATCGTCACCTATGCGGTCACGCAGCGCTATGTTTTCAACGCTCCGCTGATGTGGGGTGACGAACTCATCGGCTACCTGCTGGTCGCCACAGTCATGCTGGGCGCCGCCGAGGCCTTCAGGTGCGGCGATCATATCGCGATCGACCTCGTCGCCAGCCGTGCCAAGGGCAGGCAGCGGCTGCTCCTCGGCCTCCTGATCGATCTGTCCGTGATCGTGTTCTCGGGAATTCTTGGCTGGAGCGCCTGGAAGTCGATCCAGTTCGCGCGCGCGTTCGGCTCCTATTCGGTCGGATATATCGAAATCGAGACCTGGATCCCGCAGGTGCCGCTGGTGTTCGGGGCAGGACTCCTGACCCTGGCGGCGGTCGCCGACATGATCCGCCTCATCGGCCGGGCGGACGCGACATGACCATCGTCATCGTCTTCGCAGCCCTGATCCTTCTGCTGATTGCCGGCCTGCCGATATTCGTCGCGCTCGGTCTCACGGCCGCCGGCATTCTCGTCGTGTTCGAAGGCAGCGTTTCGAGTGTCGCGGACACGGTGTTCTCGCATCTGAACAAGCCGATTCTCACGACCATTCCGCTTTTCGTCCTGATGGCGCAGATCATGATCCGCGCCAAGGTCATCGACGACCTCTATGACTTCGCTCATACGGTGGTCGGCCACGTCAAGGGCGGTCTCGGGGTCGCGACGGTGCTGGCCTGCACGATCTTCGCCGCTATTTCCGGTTCCTCCGTCGCGACCGCGCTTTCCGTCGGCTCCAGCGCCCTGCCGCAAATGCAGCGCTTCGGCTACCGCCGGCGCGATGCTCTCGGAGTGATTGCGGCCGGCGGGACGCTCGGCATCCTGATCCCGCCGTCCGGCCCGATGATCCTCTATGCGATCGTTTCGGAAGTTTCGATCGGCGCGCTGTTCCTCGCGGGCATCGTCCCGGGCCTGCTGCTTGCGCTGGTCTTTGCTGCCTACTGCATCATCCAGGCATCGCGACAGCGCGAGATGTCCGCACCCGATCGGGCGTCCTTCGCAGCGGTCCTTGCCTCCGTCAAACGCTCGATCTGGGCGTTAATGGCACCGCCCGTGATCATGGGCGGCATCTATTTCGGCATCTTCACGGCATCGGAGGCCGCCGCGGCCGGCGCACTCTACGCCCTGCTCGTTGCTGTGCTCATCTACCGCAATTTCGGCCTACGCGATCTCTACGCATGCGCCTATCAGACGATGCTGACGTCGATGATGGTCTTCATGATCATCGCGGGGGCCGCCATGTTCGGCCACGCCATAACCATCATCCGGCTGCCCGTCGGCGTCACCGAAGCGGTCGCCGGGATGGGACTTGGTCCCCTGGGTTTCATCGTCGCGGTGATGGCGCTTCTCTTCATTCTCGGCATGTTTCTGGAGTCAATTGCCATCATCCTCATAACCACACCGATCCTGCTGCCGACGATGACTCATCTCGGTATCGATCCGTTGTGGTATGGCGTGTTGCTGATGATGAACCTGGAACTTGCGATGATTACGCCCCCGGTCGGCATGAACTTATTCGTCATCAAAGGGATCACCGACGCGCCACTGTCGGAGGTGGTGAGGGGTGCTGCACCGTTCGTCGGGCTGATGATCCTCGGTCTGGCTGTGCTGATCGCCTTCCCGAGCATCGCCACCTGGCTGCCCTACACCGCCGGGTTCGGCCGGTAGGCAGCCTCGTCGCCGCAGGGCTGGCGTGTCGACGGTCAAGGCTCCGCTTAGGCGGCGGACTCCGGAGCCCTGGCGAGCGACAACTGCGTCAGGAATCGATCCATAAGCGGCGAGTTGCCGAACCGGCGATATTCACGCTCGGATTCCAATGAGAAACCCGGATTGACCTCCAGCAGCAACGCCATGGTTGATCGGGCTTCCTCCAGGTTGCCGAGATCCGCCTGGACCGCTGCCCGTATCAGCAAACACTCCGGCTCGCGCGGCGCCCGCATGAGGCATTCCTGAAGGACGTCATCCGCCTCCTGCAGACGGCCCGCAGCGTAAAGCGCCTGCCCGTGGACATAGGTGTAGTATTCCGGCGCAATCGGATGCAGGCGGCGGGCAAGCTCGGCATTGCTGACGGCATCGTCGTAGTCACCGAACCGGACCTGAGCCTTTGCGAGGACCATCAGGCTGTCCGGGTCGCTGGGATTGAGCTCCACCGCGCGTTTCGCGGCCTGTATGGCGCCGGAATAGTCACCGCCGACCGACAGACCGAAGCTGAGCACCTGATAGCCGGCAGGAAGATTCGGATCGAGGCGGATGGCCTGCCTCACTTCGCTCAGGCCCAGCTCCAGGTCGGCGGTGACGGCCCGTCCCGTTACCGAATGCGCCACATCGACGATGTAGGTCATGCCGAGATAGGCCCGCGCGGCGGCATAGGCCGGATCGAGCTCCAGTGCCCGCTGATAGAGCGCGCGAGAAGCGAGCAATTGCTCGGCATCCTTGGAGCCATGCTTAAAACGATCACGCGCCTGCAGGACAAGATCATAAGCCTGCAGGCTTTCCGTCGGGCGTTCGGCCGCTTCGGCTGCCTCGGTCTCCCGAACGTAGGAGGCCAGATGCGATACGATTTCGGTCGTCAGATCCCGTTGGACGGAAAACACGTCCTCGACGTTCCTGTCGTAGCTGCGCGACCAGAGATGCGCACCGCTGCGCGCATCGATCAGCTGCGCCACCACGCGAAGCTGGTCGCCCGCGCGCCGTGCGCTTCCCTCCACGACATAACCCGCGCCAAGCCGCCGACCGATCTCCCGAATATCGGTGGCCTGGCCGCGCAAGGCGAAAGTCGAGTTCCGGGCAATGACCTGTAGCTCAGGGTATCGCGCAAGTTCGGCAATGATGTCTTCTGTCAGGCCGTCGGCAAAATAGGTCTGATCGGGATCGCCGCTCATGTTGTCGAATGGCAGCACGGCGACCGAAGGCCGAGCATCCTGCGCGCCGGTGCCGGCGAGGCGCAGGACGCTATCGGCGACATTGCCGGCCGCCAGCCTCACGGATGGCACTTGGACGACGGCCGCAACCAGGAGAAGGGCGGCTGCGCCAACGGCCAAGGGCATCGCCGCCCGGGCCTTGCTGCGGCCGCGCGGCATGTGTTTCTGCCCGCCAGGGCCGCGATCAAACCGCACACCATAGACGTCGAGCCGATCCGGAATGTTCTTGGCCTGCCGCCGCCCGACCCAGTAGAATAGGTCGCTGCGACTCCGATCGGCTCCCTGGACGACGGCCGCACTGACGAAGATGGTGCCCGGCTCCGCCATAGCCTCCAGGCGCGATGCCACGTTGACGCCGTCGCCAAACACATCGCCGTTGTCTTCAATGACATCCCCAAGATTGACCCCGAGGCGGAGCTTCAGGGAGCGCTCCTGGAAGCCGGCCTGAATCGCGATGGCCGCATCGAGGGCCTCGTTTACACTCGGGAATGTGGCAAGGAACCCATCACCGGTGTTCTTGAAGGTCCGCCCGCCATGGCGTTCGATCGTTGGCAGGATCAGTTCGTCAAACGCGGAACGCAACTCTGTATAGGTGGCCGATTCATTCTCGGCCATCCGAAGGCTGTATCCGGCGATGTCGCCGGCCATGATCGCGGCAAGCTTGCGTTCCATATCCAGCCTCGACACGTTGAGCCCAAGTCCCTCCGACGTGCCCGTCTCCACCGGTGCCGCTCCACGGCACGGGGGCCAGGCAACCCCTGCGGCTGCCCTTGACGCCATAGTCATGCGCTCATGGCCCGCACTTGCGGGTAGGCAGCATAGACATGGGCTTCCGAAGGGGTCTGGACAATGCGCCAGATCGATTGTTTTTTGGGGCGCCAGATCAATTCGGCGCCGACTATCGTCCGGACCGTCCGCGGCATTTTTATGTCTTGCCGTGATGTGCCGCGCCGTTTCTGGAACTTCAGGTTGACACCTTACGCTCTTGGCATGCCCTTGGGCCGGATCGTCCGCTTTTGTGCAGCAATGCGAAAAGGGGCGTTGGCTGCGCCGTAGCCGCTGTAGCCGCCGCGCCGCTCCACGATTTCAAAGAAGAAGCCCTCGCCGTAGTTCGGGCTGTAGAGCTGGAAATACTCGCCCCGTTCGTCGCGGTCGTAGAGGATATTTGCGGCACGCAGCCGTTCAATGAACTCCGATGACAAGCCGAAGCGCGCCGCAAGATCGTCGTAGTAGTTGGGGGAAATCGTCAGCGGGCGAAAGCCGTTGGCCTCAAGGGCGACAGCAGTGCCGAAGATGTCGGGAGTTCGGAAGGCGAGGTGCTGGACGGCCGAGCCGAAGCTTTCGGCGATGAAATGGCCGGCAAGGGTCTTTCGGTTCTCGGCGCCGTTGAGGGTGATCCGGAGCGATCCAGCCTCGTTTTCGATTGCCTGGCTGCGCACCAGTCCGGCCGGATCGGCGATGTCGAGCATCGGCGTCTTCCGGGTGCGGAAGATCGCAGTGTAGAACAAGAGCCAGGTCAACATCTCCTCGTAGTTCATCGTCTGCGCAACGTGGTCGATTGCAACCAGGCCCGCGGATCGGGGCGCTGCCGCGTCGGGGATCGGATCGAATTCGATCTCCCAGACCTTTGCCAGATCCGTCTTGCGGTCGAGCAAGTAGATGACGCCGCCGCCGATGCCCCGGATCGCCGGAATCTTCAGTTCGCCCGGACCCGTTGGCTGTTCGAAGGGGTCGGCGCCGAGCGCGCGAGCGCGCACCACGGCGGCCGCCGCGTCCTCCACCGCCAGCCCCATCGCGTAGGCCGACGTGCCGTGAACGATGTAGGAAGAATGCGCGAAACCCTCGCGCTCGGTGTTGATCACCAGGTTGATGTCGCCCTGGCGCCAGACGGTGACGTCTTTCGAAACGTGCCGACCGGCCCTGACGAACCCCATCGCGTGAAGGAGGGCGCCGAGTTCACCGGCTTCCGCTTCGTCGGCGGCGAATTCGACAAACTCGACGCCGTCGACCCGGATCCGGTCCGGCATGGTCGGGACCGAGAGGGCGATGTCGGGCTCGAGCCGGCGTACCTGGTCCATCAGATGAATGAGGGAGCGGCGACCATCGACGGCGATCGTCTTCGGCGAGCCGCCACGGAACTGGTCGTTGAAGATCTCCAGCGACAACGGCCCGTCGTAGCCGGTGGCGGCGACCGCGCGCATGAAGTCGAGGACCGGCAGGTCGCCCTCCCCGGGCATGTTGCGGAAGTGCCGGCTCCAGTAGAGCAGGTCCATGTCGATTAGCGGAGCATCGGCAAGCTGGACGATGAAGATGCGGTCGCCGGGGATCGAGCGGATCGAATCGACGTCGATCTTGCGCGCGAGGGTATGGAAGGAGTCGAGGATCAGACCAATGCTGGGATGGTCGGCGCGGCGCACCACCTCCCAGGCATCGCGATGATCGTTGATGTGACGCCCCCAGGCGAGCGCCTCGAATCCGACGCGAAGGCCGCGCCGTGCAGCCCGTTCACCGAGCTCCCTGAAATCCGCGGCGGCCCGATCGATGCCGCCGAGCGCGAGTGGCGAGACGTTGGAACACACGAGCATCAGGTCGGTGCCGAGTTCCTGCATCAAGTCGAACTTGCGCTCGGCACGGTCGAAGGCGCGGGAACGCTGAGGCTCCGGCATTCCTTCGAAGTCGCGGAACGGCTGAAACAGCGTGATCTCGAGCCCCGCGTCGCGGATCATGCGGCCGACATCGCGCGGGCCGCCGTCGAAGGCGAGGAAATCGTTCTCGAAAATCTCGACCCCGTCAAAACCGGCCGCGGCGATCGCAGCCAGCTTTTCACCGAGGTCACCGCTGATCGAAACCGTTGCAATCGAGGTTTTCATGGTTCTGCCTCGTCGCGTTACCACGTTGGCATCCGGGCGGAAGCCAAGATGGCGCAATTGGGATGAAAGCCGGCCGCGGCAATATCGTTGCTTGTTTCGAATGAGAGGATCCGTCTTTTCCGGCCGCGGGCAGCAAGGATGACATTCCGGGCCGGGGTGTCGGCGTCACCGAAGCCGGTTTCGGTCAAGGCGAGCAGACGCCCGCGTTCTTCAAACATTCCGACGCCTCAGCCGTGCCAGGGTGAAGGACCAGACCGGCGTCTGCGACAGCAGCATCGTCAGGAAGCCAATGGTGAGGATCAGGGAGATCGGATTGGAGACGAAGTCCCACAGGAAGGCGCCGATGTCGCCGCGGGCCCCGATCATTGCCCTGCGGTAGTTTGCATCCATCATCGGCCCGAGAATGACGCCAAGAATGACCGGCGCGACCTGGAAGCCGTAGGTCTTCATGAAGTAGCCGACGATGCCGAACAGCAGCATCCAGTAGATGTCGGCGGGGTTGTTCTGGATCGCGTAGGTACCGACCGCCGACAGCACGATGATGAGCGGGATGAGGATGGCCTTCGGACATTCGACGATCCGGGTGAAAATCCTAATGCCCGTCAGCCCGAAGACGAGCAGGAAGATGTTGGCAAGCGTCAAGCTGCCCACCATGAACCAGAACAGGTGCGGCGTTTCCGTCAGAAGCAGCGGCCCCGGCTTGAGGCCGTGGATGAAGAGCGCGCCGATGATGACGGCCGTCACCGCGTCGCCTGGGATCCCGAGCGTCAGCATCGGAATGAAGGCTCCTCCCACGGCCGCGTTGTTGGCCGCCTCGGGTGCCACCAGGCCCTCCTTGCAGCCCTCGCCGAAGGGCCGCTCGGGGTTCCGGGTGGAGCGCTTGGCATGGTCGTAGGCCAGAAGTGCGGCGATGTCGCCGCCCGTGCCCGGCAGGGCGCCGATGATCGTGCCAATTCCGGAGGCTCGCATCGCCAGCCAGAAGTAGCGTTTGACGTCGGAAAGGCGCGGAATGATGCGATCGATCTTCTGCTTGATGGCGGGAAGATCAAGCGTGTGGAGCTGGACGAGTGCCTCGGCGACGCCAAAGAAGCCGATCATCGCCGCCACATAGGGAATGCCGCCCATCAAGGTGATGGTGCCGAAGGTGAACCGGCCCTCGGCCGTCATCGGATCGAGGCCGACCATGCCGATGAGAACGCCGAGCGCACCGGCAAACGCGCCCTTGGCGAAACTCTCGCCGGACAGCGTTCCAACGAGGAGAATGCCGATCAGCCCGAGCAGCAGATAGTCGCGCGAATTGAACATCAGCGCGAAGTCCGAGATCACCGGGGCAAACAGAGCGAGGGCGATGATGCCGACGAACCCACCGAAAACCGACATGACGGTGGTCAGGCCGATGGCCTCGCCCGCCTCGCCGCGCTTGGCGAGCGGATAGCCTTCCAGCGCAGTTGCGATCGCGCTCGGGGCACCGGGAATGTTGAGCAGGATTGCCGTCCGGGATCCGCCGTAGACGCCGCCCATGAAGACGCCGGCGATCAGCGCCAGAGCCTCGTTCACGTGCCACTTGAAGGTAAAGGAGATCAGAATCGACGTCGCCATCGTGACCGACAGGCCGGGAATGGCGCCGATATAGATGCCGGCGAGCGTCCCCGCCGCCGTGAGGAACAGCAGCCAGGGATCAGACCAGGCGATCGCAAAATTGCCGAGCGCCTCCAGCATGTCAGATCAGGCCCGCAAGCAGCGTGCCCTGCGGCAGAACCACCTGGAAGACCACGCTGAAAACGAGATAGACCGCAGCAAGGGAGACTGCCGTCAGCGCAGCCGTGATCAAGAGGTTCTTGCGCCAGAGATACTGAAAGGCGAGCAGCAGGAAGGCGCCGGAGGCGATAAGGAAACCGACGATCGGCAGGGCGAGCAGGTAAAGCAACACAAGCGCGATCACCGTTGCATGGCGCAGCGTCAGAACCTCCCAGAAGAATTGCACCGTGACCGACCCTGTCTCAGCCACCGGCGCACGCCGTCGGGCCGTGCCGACCAGGATGAAGAACGCTGCAACCACCATCGTTCCGGCCGCGAGCATCGGGAAGACGCCGGCCGTGGTGAGACCGGTGAAACCGGAAATCTCATACGCTTGCCAGAACGCCGCGAGGCCAAACGCGACGATGACCACCGCAAAGACGAGTTCCCCCGGCCGACGGGCGGACTTGAAAGGCATGTTTCTTCCTCCCCGCGCTGAGTTTGGCCGGCCGGCTGCACCGCCGGCCGGCGGCCGGAGGACCCTACGGCCGCGGAATTCCCAGCTTCTCAGGGCTGACCTTGGCCGCGCCGGTATCCTCGAGCACCCAGGCCGTCACCTGCTGCCATTTCGTCAGGAACGTGTCGGCCTCCTCGCCAGAGATGTTCATGACAACGTTGCCCATGTTGGCCATGAGTGTCTGGACCTGTTCGCTCCGGGCGGCGGTGTCGAATGCCTCAACCAGCTTGGCCTTGATGTCGTCGGGGACGTCCTTCTTGACGAACACGCCATAGAACGGACCCCAAGGCAGGAACTTCGCCATGTCGGGAAGCGCCTCAGTGATTGGGGGCACGCCCGGAAGCATGTCCATGGGCTGCGCATCGACGATAGCCAGCGCACGCATCTTTCCGGCCTTGATCTGTTCGGCGGCGGCAGAGATGCCGGCGGGCATGAAGTCCACCTCACCGCCGAGCATCGCCGTCAGGCCCGGGCCCTCCCCGTCGAACGGAATGGCAGTCACCTCGAAGTCCGTCGAGTTCTTGATCAGCGCTCCGACCGTGCTCGGCAGGCCTCCGGGTCCGGTCGAGCCCATCTTCACGGCTCCAGGATTGGCCTTGATGTCGGCCAGCAGGTCCTCAATCGACTGGTATTTCGATTCCGCCGGAACCACGACGACGGCGACACCGCGGCCGAGAACGTTGACCGGGTAGAACTGCGAATAATCGAGCTGCGACACGCCCATGACCGGATGCAGCTGCGGGTTTTCCGCGCCGTAGAGGATGGTGTAGCCATCGGATGGGGCCGCGTTCACATATGCGGTGGAAATGGCCCCGGCACCGCCGGCCTTGTTGAGCACGACGATCGGCTTGCCCAGCGCCTCTTCGGCTGCCGGGTTGACTGCACGCGCCACCGTGTCGGTTGCTCCGCCCGCTCCCCACATAACCACGCCGAGAAGCTCGCGCTCCGGAAAGGTTTGCGCGGCCGCGGCGGCCGCCATCATAAGCAGGGCAGCTGCCGCCCCGATCGCTTTACGGACCATGTTTTCCTCCCTATGCGTCACCAGCCCGCAACTCGTGCTGATGTCATGGCGTTTTTCGACCGCACCGTCGGACGGCCTGTTTCTCTGACGACGAAATCATGTGCACACCGTACCGAGAACGCAAATACCCAGACGACACCCACGCATAACGGTTTGTTATGTAGCTACCTGCCGCGTCGCCCTCATCATTACCGTCATGATGCGGCGGCTCGATTGCTTCGACGACAAGGAATGTTCCGGCGCCGTCCGCCGGTCCCTTTCTAGTGACGTGGCTGCAGGGCGGATCGTTCGCGCCCAGCAAATCGATCCCGGCTGCTCCTGCTCCGCCGCTTGGTGCTGCCTCCCCCTACCCCGGCAGGTAGCGACATTACTTCCAATGTCGGTTCACGCGAGAATTCACGCCTTTCTCACACCACTTCCCCTGCTTTTTCTGCTTAGATCCACTCGTTCAAATCCGGTTAGCGGGGGGAAACAGCAGTATCGGGGCAGCACGAAGGGCCATGGCCACGGGGACATCGGCAACCCACCGCGGTCAATGGCAGCATTTCGGGCTACGAAGTGATAGTCCGGCATGTATCTTTCGGCGATGGCATAGCCGCAATAACTTTGCGGTGAATGCGGCCTAATATTGGCACCCTTTTCGAGCAAACCTTTTTATGCATTTTTTTCAGCAAGTATAACGCGCTCCTCGATTGTTTCCTCCCGCGCCCACTGGCAAACGACATGCGGATGAACGCATGTCGTTTCTTTTTTGCCCCCCATTGAACCGAGATCGCGCCTCCGTCAGTTTTTCTCCGACAGCGGCCGGATGGTTGACGATGGAACTTGCGATGTCGGTGCCTGCCGGCCAAAGCCAACGGAGCAGGCGAGGTCGTCCATCTGCAGGATGTCACCGAGGGTATGCGAGCACCAGCCTACGGTGCACGCCAAGCTATGCGGCCAGCGTCTTCTCGGCTCTTCATGGATCAGGGCCAGTCACGCCGCTGCGCCCGCCGTACAACCGCCGAATGCGGCAGTGCCGCCAAATCCCGGCGCTCCCGCATTTTTCCTGAAAAAGTAAGAGGATATGTCGAACGTGCCGAGCGGATCCCGTTCGGACGCGGCTCAAAACGTCCTTGGTAGGGCGCGACAGGTTCTGAACCCGCTTCTTATCAGGTCAAGTCCTGTTCACAGACACGATCTGCAAGGACAATAAGCCACTCTACAACTTCCTTCTCGTCTTCGCGCAGGTCTTTCCGATCGCGAATACGTTCCGCTATATTTTTCAGATGCGGCCACTGGTGGTAGAAATCTATCAAGTCGCGCATATGAATACTCACCTGTTCACCTATTGCATCCGCCGCGTGACCGCCTTGTTCATGATGCCGCATTCTATCGGGTCGCGTTGGGAGCCTGACGTGAAAAAGGTGTGAGGCGGATTGGAGGACAGGTGTATAATTGATACTTTGAACAATATGGCCTGCAATGCGGGACGGCGATCGTGTTCTCGAAGCTGTTACAGATCAATCTGTTTGGGGCTTGCGTCGTTCGTTCTGCGACCAGTGCTGATTTCGAGATCACCGGCACCAAGCATAAGGCGCTTTTTGCCCTGCTGGCGACCGCACCGTTCGGGCGGAGAACTCGCGCATATCTGCAAGATACGTTGTGGGGCACGGCCTGTTACGACACTGGACGGCAAAGCCTTCGCCGGGCGCTGTCCGACATCAAACAGGTGATGGGCGGCGCCTATTCCGAGCTTATCTCTGCCACCAATTCGGAAATTGCGCTTGATCTGTCCAAGGTTGAATTCATCGGCCGTCCCGGCCACGGTGAATTCCTCGAAGGCATCGACGTCAAGGAAGTCCGCTTCAACGAATGGCTTCGTGGCATCCGGCAGAACCCGCAGCAGATCTTCTCGCTCTATAGCCGTACGAACGGCCAGGCACCGAAGCACGTCACGCCCGTCGTCGCCGTCATCCCATTCCGCCTGATCGTCGGACCTGACGACAATCGGGTCCTCGCCGACTGGCTGGCCGAGGAGGTATGCCGATCGCTGTCGCGATCGAACCTGCTGACGATCATTTCTCATCTCTCAAGTCGGAGGTTCTCGGCCAAACTGCTCGACCTGTCGGAGGTACGTTCGACACTCGGCGTCGACTACTTCGTCTCCGGAAGCATGAGGGCACTGGACGGGACCATCATCATCGATGCCGATTTCGTCGACGCCCGGTCCGGCCAGATTGTCTGGACGCGGCAGTTCTCCGGCACGCTCGACACTTTCATCCGCGACGCCGGCGGCGGAATTGCGGAAATCGTCGGCGCCGTCGGCCGCGCTCTCGCCGACGAGGCACTCAAGCACGTCCGGGACCGCCATCTCGCCGAACTCGAGGACCACAAAATCCTGCTGGCCGGGGTCAGCATGATGCATGGATCGAGCCTCGGTGCGATCGCACGGTCCCGGGAACTGTTGAACGAAGCGGTGGCGCGAGCGCCACACTCGGCGGAAGGCTATGCCTGGCTCGCGAAGTGGCACGTCCTCAACGTCCTGAACGGCTGGAGCACCGACCCCGTGAAGGACAAGCAGACGGCCGTCGACCTGACGGCCCGTGCGCTCGATATCAATCCGGACAGCGCGTTCTGCCTGACGATCGATGGTCAGGCGCGCAGCAACCTGATGCGAGAGCTTGACGTCGCGGCGATGCGATACGAGCAGGCTTTGAACAACAATCCGAACGAAGCGCTGTCATGGCTGTTGTCCGGGACCTTGCACGCGTTCACCGACAATGCCGAAGAAGCAATCGCCGCGGTGGACAAGGCACGGCAGCTCTCGCCGATCGACCCGTTCGGCTACTTTTACGATTCGCTCAGCGCGACCGCGTACCTGGCCGGCGGCAAGTACGAGGCGGCGCTCGACTTGGCGAACCGTTCCCTGCTGAAGAACAGCCGACATTTGTCGACCCTGCGCGTCAAGATCGGCGCCCTCCACAAGCTCGGCCGCACGACCGAGCTGCGTGCGGCGGGTGCCCAACTGCTGCGCCGGCAGCCTGACTGCACCGTCTCGAGCTACCTGCGGGGCCATCCTGCCGCCGATTACGAGAGCGGACGCAACATAGCAGCGGCTCTACGCGCTGCAGGGATTCCAGACTGAGGGGCGCAGATGTCTTACTTTTCAGGACTTTCCGGACTTAGCGGCCTTAGCGGACTGTCGGGACTTAGCGGACTCTCCGGCCTCAGCGGACTTTCTGGACTGGGCGGGCTCAACCTCACCGGCCTCGGAAGCTTCACCGGTGGCGCTGCACCAAGTTCCCTCATGGCCCAAGGGCTGCTGACCAGCGCCCAGGCGATCATGCATGTGGCAATGACGGATCCCGACTCCGGCCACGACAGGACCACTGCCGGGCCACCCGCCTTCAGGCCGCTGCCGTTCAGCGACGCAGGGAATATGGCCGCTTGGGAAGCATGGGTGCGTGCCTCCCTCTATCTCACAGATTTCATCCGCGGTCTGGACTGGACGGTCAGCCGTGACGAGCAGAGCATCACCCTGCGTTATGAAGGTAGCGAGTTCTTTTCGGTCGCGCGCCCGTGTGCTGAGCTGTTCGATCGCCAGCTGGAACTGATGCGCGGCTACATCGACCAACGGGCTGAACGCGCGGTGGAAATCGTCTCGCAGATCGGGTTTCCGATAGACTATTTCGGGATGATTCTGGGCCTGAACGGGCCGCGGAACCGCTACACTTTAGAGCTGATCACGATCACGCAAGTGCTCGCCTCGCATGTGGCCATGGTGGTCAAGCATCACCTCGCCTGCCGCCGTCCGGACCGGATCGGCGCGCTCATGATGCCACCAATCGTCACTCCCGGACACGGCACTTTCCCCAGCGCCCACGCGACGGAAGCGTTTGCCGTCGCTCAGGTTCTCGACGGCCTGCTGAATGTCGTCCCCGACCACTATCCGGACGCGGACACGCGCAAGTCGCTCATCTGGAAGCAGGCGGAGCGTATCGCGGTCAACCGAACCGTTGCTGGAGTGCACTTTCCGATCGACACTTGGGCCGGTGCCGCGCTCGGATCCGTCGTCGGGCGCCTCGTGCTGGCGAAATGCGATGTTCTCAAGGAAGTCGGCGGTTTCTCCTATACTGCGAAGGACGGCGATTTCCGTCTCCACGACTTCATGCGTCACCCGGAAGCCCATGGAGTTGATTCCCTCACGCCCCTCCAGATCGAGTGCAGCGACCTGTTCGGCTGGCTGTGGCGCGAGGTGACGGCGGAGTTTGCCGTCGCCACGCAAGAGGGTGGAGTATGACCGGCGGTCTCCATCGCGCTGCCGGCGGGCCGCAGGAGATTGTCGGCCCCTACGAAGAATGGGTCTATGGCACCGGTCGCCATTACGCGCTGCCGACGATCCGGGACGTGGACAGCGACCTGCTGTCGGGTCTCCTCGAAATTCCAGGCGGCGCGACGCTTGACGAACTCCGCAAGGTGCGCAACTTGAGCCGCGTCTGGTTTCCAACGCTTTGGGAACCAGGGACCCCCGACTGCCGGTACGATTTCATCCCGTTCGTGTTCCGACTGCCGGACAAATCCGTCAGATCACTCGGCGAGTCTGGGCTTGTTGAGGAACTGATAGGGCTCGGCGAGGATTTTTCCGGGTGCGGATTTGCTCCCTTCGCCGACAGACAGAGGATCCGGCCGCGCTACCGGATCAACGTTCCGATCGCCGGAGAGGCCTTCAACGCGGATTTCTGCGAGCCGGACCACGAGCCTTCTGACAAGGTTGACACGGCAGACACCGGCGACCGGGGCGATCAGGCACCGTTGGTCATTGTCGCCGTCATCGATGACGGGATCCCGTTCGCCCACCGCACTCTGCGCGACAGCGAGGGGCGTACGCGGGTGCACTATTGCTGGTACCAGTCCGCGCACCGTCCGGCGACCAGCGATGCAGCCGGTAAAACGAGTCCGGTCCTGTTCGGCCGTGAGTTCGCCCGAACCGCAATCGACGGTCTGATCGAAGCATTCGGGCACGACGAAGACGTTCTCTATAACGAGGCCGGGGCGTCCGTTCACGGCCCGGCCTTCGGACCGTCACTCCATCACCTCACCTCACATGGGTCCCACGTCCTCGATCTGGCGGCCGGCACACGCAGCGGTGAAGATTGCGACCGCGTGCGCATCGTCGCCGTGCAACTTCCAGAGGCCGTCACCCTCGACACTTCGGGGTTCGGCAAGGAGGCGCACATCTTGAGCGCCTTCCATTATGTCTTCGAGCGCGCCGACCGGATCGCCCGCGCCAATGGGACCGACAGCCTGCCGCTCGTCATCAATTTCAGCTACGGCTACACTGGCGGCCCGCACGATGGCACCGACCGGCTCGAACTGGCGATCCGTGATCTGATTGTCAAACGCCGGAGTAAGGCACCGACCGCTCTGGTGATGCCGTCCGGAAACACCTTCCTCGACGCCCTGCACGGTGTCATCGACGAGGAGCTGTTCAGCAAGGATCGCTTCGACATTCCCTGGCGCATCCAGCCCGACGACCGCACCTCGAACTACCTCGAGATCTGGTTTCCCGAGATCGACGCCATCGGCGACTTCGGCATCAAGGTGATCGATCCCTCAGGCCGGGAAGGGTTTTCACGCCCGTCGCTGGACGCGAGCGGCCGGGATGCGGCGGGCAGCCCGGTCGAAACGGCGCCCATCGCGTTCAGCGATGGCCGGATCATCGGCCAGTTTGCAGCCGAGCGGTATCAGGGCCGGCGCTGGCGGCTGGTGATCGCGCTCGCGCCGACGGCACCCGACGATCCGGCCCTGCCGGCAACGCCCCCCGGCCTGTGGACGGTCGCGCTCAGCAGGCGCCCCGGAACCCATCTGGAAGGGCCGATCCACTGCCGGATCCACCGCGACATCGATGTTGGCATCAGACATCCGATCGGCGCGCGCCAGAGCTACTTCGACGACTGGCGCGACAAGCCGTTCGCAGACGACGGCTCGCTGGCCCAATCCGATCCGCCGACGAGCTTCGTCAAGCGCTTCGGAAGTCTCAACGGCATTGCGACCCACGACAAGACGACGCTGACGGCAGGTTTTGTCCAGCATACCGGCCAACCGGCATCCTATAGTTCCGCCGGCGACCTTGCGGCCGTGAGCGCGCGAGTCCTGTGCTCGGCGACGTCCGAAAGATCCTCGCTCAACCGCGGCACCCGGGCGGCGGGAATGCGCAGCGGCGCCGTATTCTCGCAATCAGGCACCAGCACGGCTGCCCCGCAGGTCGCCCGCGCACTCGCAAGATGCTTTCTTGAGCGAAGCGCCGGTGTCCTCGTGGCTGCCGCGGCCGGCAATTACGTGTCACTGCTGGAGGGTCGAAAGCCGCCGAAGAAAGACCGGGCCCGCCTCGGGATGGTGATGCTGGGTGCTTCCGACCTCCGCGCCCCTACCGAACCGGGGGCCCCTGAAGCGTGATCAACACGTCAGTGCCTGAGGTTCCAAGCGGTAGAGCACGAACGCTGCCGCCGGCTTCGTGAGCGCGTCCACTGCGCGCCGTCTGGCGACAACGCAGCCTTCATCCGACACCTGCACGCATCGCATGCTGCCTCTTCAAATAGCTCACGAAGTGGTGTAAGGGGCCGCGCTGTCGGACTGCAAGGGCGATTATCGACCTTGCCTGGCAAACCATCCCGAAGAGGCGATCATGAACGGCACGGCAACCGCAAGGGACGAGATGCTGTCTGCGGACCGGCGTCTGCCGTTCGCCATCACGGCGCGCGGGCTGGTGCGGCATTTCGGTGACGTGAAGGCCGTCGACGGCATCAACCTCGACGTGCCGCGCGGCATGATTTTCGCCATTCTCGGCCCGAACGGCGCCGGCAAGACGACGCTGATCCGCATGCTGGCGACACTGCTGACGCCGGACGGCGGCTCAGCCAAGGTGATGGGGCACGACCTCGTCGCCGAGCCTCATGCCGTGCGTGCATCGATTGCGATGACCGGGCAGTTCGCCTCACTCGACGAGGATCTCACCGCACGTGAGAACCTCGTCCTCCTTGCGCGACTTTGGGGCTTCCGCGGACGGGCGGCCAAGGCGCGGGCCGACGAGCTGCTGGCGGCTTTCGAGCTCTCGGACGCAGCCAAGCGTCAAGTGAAGAACTTTTCCGGCGGCATGCGGCGCAGGCTCGACATTGCCGCCTCGCTGGTCGTCACACCGGGCATCCTGTTCCTCGACGAACCGACCACGGGGCTCGACCCCAAGGCTCGGCAGCGGGTGTGGCGGATGATCCGCGAGCTCGCTCAGACCGGGGTGACGATCCTGCTCACCACGCAGTATCTCGAGGAAGCCGACCAGCTCGCCGCGCGCATCGCCGTTATCGACCAGGGCCGAAAGATCGCCGAAGGCACCAGCCGCGAGCTCAAGGCGGCGATCGGCTCCGGCTTCCTGCATGTGGCGCCGGCAGACCCGGCCGAGATCGACCGGGCGGCGGCGCTGCTGGGCGCGCAGCTCGGAGCCACCGTGCAGCGCAGCGCCGAAGGCGCGCAATTGTCCGTCATGACATCCTCGGCCCGACAGGCCAACGAGGCGCTCGCGGCGCTGATGGCCGCAGGCATTGAAATCTCGGACTTCTCCATGGGTTCGCCGAGCCTTGACGAGGTGTTCTTCGCGCTGACCGGCACCCCTGCCGAAGATCAGCCCTCGGACCAAGATCAGAAGGAGGCCGCGCAATGAGGGAGGTCAGTCCCGCCACGCTCACGGCCGTCAAGGCGCCGCATCCGCCCTCGGCCTTTTCCAACGCGCTCGCCTTCGGCTGGCGGGCCGTGCTCAAGTTCAAGCACGTGCCGGAGCAGCTGTTCGACCTGGTGATGACGCCGCTGATGTTCACGCTGCTGTTCACGTTCGTGTTCGGCGGCGCCCTGGCCGGCTCGCCGGGCGACTATCTGCAGTTCTTCCTGCCCGGGATCCTTGTGCAGACGGTGGTGTTCAATTCCGTCTATTCCGGCATGGGACTGTCGACGGACCTGTCCAAGGGCCTGTTCGAGCGCTTCCGCACGCTTCCGATTTGGCAGCTGTCTCCTTTTGCGGGGCTGATGGTAGGTGACGTGCTGCGGCATGCGATCGCCGGCCTGATCATCCTGAGCATCGGCCTCGTCCTCGGCTACCGGCCGGAGGCCGGCGTTCTGGGCGTCGTTCTCGCTTTCCTGCTGCTGTTCGCGATCGGTTTCGGCACCGGCTGGATCTTCCTTGTGCTCGGTCTTCTCATCCGCACGCCGATGACTGTGATGACAATCGGCTTCACCTTCGCCTTTCCGCTGGTGTTTGCCTCCAACATCATGGTGCGGCCTGAGACGATGCCCGGATGGTTGGAGGCGTTTGTCGTGCGCAATCCGGTCTCGCATATGACGACCGCCCTGCGTGGGCTGATGGCGGGCACAGCTACCACCGGCGACGTCGCCCTGGCGCTCGTCGCCCCGGTCCTGCTCTCGATCGTGCTGGCGCCCGTCGTGTTGTGGCTTTATAGGCGGAACTGACAGTCCTCCGCCGGCTTGAGCACGATCGTTCGCGACGATGGCGCGGCCTATTCCTCGAACCGACTCGCGGGGTCGCGATCACGTTCGTAGCACCGCTTGAGCGGGAACGGCGGCAGCCAGGACTCGCGACGGACGGTCCAGAGCTCATAGGTTGGCCGCAGTTGGTCGGGGGCGTCGAGAGATCCAAGGTTCACCTCGATTTCGTCCCCGCTGCGCCCGAAAACTGGGGAGCCGCAGTGCGGGCAGAAGAACCGGCCGGCGTAGTCACGGGTTTCGCCCTCGATCGACACTGCGACCTCGGGAAAGATCGCCGAGGCGTGGAAAAGGGCGCCATGGTGCTTGCGACAGTCGAGGCAGTGGCAAATGCCGACCCGGTATGGCGATCCTTCCGCCACAATTCGAACCTTGCTGCAAAGGCATCCGCCGGTGATTCGGTCCATGCTGCGTCTCCTCGGGTGTCGAGCGTCAGTATAGTTATATGGGACGAACTCTCACCGACGAGCCGGTGTTGTTGCGACGAAGACGCGATCCGAACGGCTCCCATCGCAACGTGGCGTGCGCAGACTTGACCGCGGGCGGTTCAAACCCTTCCTGGATCTGTGATCGCCTGATCCGTTGTTGTTCGGGCCCCAGCCGCAGCCCGCGTTCAGCCAAACAGCTCCGCCGTAAGCCCGGCATACCAACCCGCAGAATCCTCGTAGTTTGCGCGCCGCACCGAGGCCGTATCGGTAAGGTCGGACACTTCACTTTCGACCTCCTCGATCTTGTCCGCCGTCGGCCGGTAGCTGCCGCCGACGAACACACTGTCATCAGCACCGATCAGGCTCCAGCAGCGGTTCTGATAGGAAACCGGCTCCTCCGTTGACGCGAGCAACTCCCGACCGATGACATCGGCAACCACATTGGCCTGGCTGTTTGCGGCGAAGGCGGATTTCGGCATGTCACCGGCGATCGAGGCATCTCCGAGGACGAAGACCATCGGATCGGCCTGCGACTTCATCGTGAAGGGGTCTACCGGACAAAAGCCGTTGTCCGCCGTCAAGTCGGCATCAATCGCAATCCGTCCGGCGGTCTGACGCGGGATCACGTTGACGAGATCGACCTCGCGGTAGGTCTCGAAACCGGTCTCCACCGTCATTGTCGATGGATCAACCGTGACCAACCCGGAATGGATGGCCGGCGGCATCCATTCGATCATGCCCGGGTAATGCTTCTCCCAACCCTGCTGGAACAACGGCTGCTTGGAGAACTTGTCCTTGGGATCGATGATCACGATCCTGGCCTGTGTCCGGCCGGTCGAGGTCAGGCGGTGCGCCATCATCGACACCCTCTCGTATGGACCGGGCGGGCAGCGATAGGGGTTCGGCGGTGCGATGACCACGATAAGGCCTCCGTCCGGCACGGCGTCGAGCTGGCGCCGCAGCAGTTCCGTCTGCGGGCCCGCCTTCCAGCCGTGCGGCATGCGCTCCTCCGCCTCGCGCGACCAGCCGGGCACTGAAGCGTAGTCCAGATCGATTCCGGGCGAGAGGACCAGCCGGTCATAGTCAAGAACCGCCCCCCCGTTGAGGGTCACGCGGCGTTGCGCGCGGTCGATGGAGACGGCCCTGTCGGCGGCAAGGGTCACGCCCGGCAGATCCGCAATGGCATCATAGCCGTATTGCAGCACCTCGAGCGGCTGAAATCCGCCGAGATATAGATTGGAGTAGAAGCAGGTGGTGTAGGTGGACTGCGGTTCCACGAGGGTGATCTCGATCTCACCGGCGCCCCGTTCGACAAGGCGCCTCAGCACCGATGCGCCGCCCGCCCCGCCGCCAACGATCACGACCTTCGGCCGGGCCTGACCGATCGACGGTTTGGGCAACGCGCTCACCGCTGCGGAAAAGCTCGCGGCACCGGTGAGGAAATGCCTTCTCGTCAGCATGGGATCCTCCGATTATCTGCGAATGGCGGGGGTTTCGATGGCGACGCCCTCGGCGCGCTTTGCCAGGAAGAGTTCCAGGCTCACATACTCGGGCGACCCGTAGTCGAACTGCACGGCCCGCACACCGAAAGCGCAGGACCGCAGGCGGCGATGCAGAGAGCCGACGGTCTGCCACTCAAGGCGATAGGCCGGATAGCCATTGCCGAGCCCGTAGCTGATCGTGTCGCCGCGCAGCGGCCGCCCGGCGTTGTCGTCGTGGCATTGTGCACAGGACAGGTTCAGTTGCCCCTGTCGGCGGTGGAAGAACTCTTTGCCGGCCTCGTAGAACGGCGCTGCCGCGCCGCCGGTCGCCACGCGCATCGGCATGCCGAGTGACTGGCGTGCAACATATGCCGTCAGGGCGAGCAGCGCGTCCGATTCATAATCGAGCCGCTCCGCCCGCTGATGGCGGACCCGGCACAGATTGATGCGGCCTTCAAGATTGAGAAGATCGCCGCTCTCGGGATCGACGGCCGGATAGCGTGTGGCGACGCCGCGCATGCTGTCCCTGGCCGCGCCGTGGCACGATGCGCAGGCCTTGCCGGCGGCGCCCTGGACCGTATCCCAGAGACGAGCACCCTCGTCGACCCACAACAGGCCCGGGTTCGCAGCCTCGTCGGCCTGCAGGGCTTTGAGGTCGTCGCTGAGGAACTCGGTGCCGGACGGCAGCGGCTCGGCATGCAAGCTCGCCGGCATCAGCGCGATCGCAGAGACGATGGCGATGGGAATGATCATTCCGTGACCGTCAGGAGCTTGCTGACCGTGACCACCTCACCGCGGTCGTCCTCCCAGGTGAACACCAGTTCCCCGGACCGGGTGGCGACCGTGTGGAAGGCAATGAAGGGATTGGCGGCGACACCCTGGGTCAGGTCCATACGGAACACCTCCTCATCCCCATAGGTGACCGTGAACCGCTGGACGATGTGGCGCTGGATCGGCTGGCCGCGGGCATCGACCCGGTAGCCGGTCTCCATGGGGTGTCGGATGAGAGCCTTGATCTCGATGATCTCGCCGGCCTTGGCCTCGGCCGGCATGGATACGCGTGCAGGCGCCAGTGCCATGTGCAGCTCCCTATCCACCGTCGATGCAGGCGGCAATGGTGACCACGACCAGCTTGCGGTCGCGCCAGAAGGTGCCGTCGCTCATCTCGACAAGGGCCGTAACCTCCTGGGAGGCGGCGAGCCGGATGTTCGTTGATACCTTGGCGATGCCGGACCTGGGGCCGAGATGGAAGGTCAGCAGATGTGCAATCGGGTTCTGCTCGGAGAGAATGTGGATGGCCCGGACGTGATCGTCAGCGGTCATCGGGCTGTCGACCTCGACGGTGGTGTATACTGACAGGCCATTTTCTGCGACGGCCGGGATGGTCAGCCGCACGCGGTCGTCGGTGACGGCGGCCCCTTTCGTCAATGCAGCCAGGGCCTCGTCCCGCATTTGCGGCGTTGCCGCCCCGAAGCTCGGCAACAGCACCAGTCCGCCGGCGGCACCGGCTCCGATGATGATCTGTCTGCGTGTCGGCATCCTCTAGTCCGTCAGCGTTTCGAGATAGGCCACCACATCCTCGATTTCCTGTGCGTCGAGGGCCGGTTTGCCACGGAACTCCGGCGCGACATTGTTCAACCCGTCGATGCGATAATACGGCGGCATGACGGTTTGCGGGCTGATACGGCTCTGGTCGATCAACCGGAGCCGGATCTGTCCCGCGTCCAGGCGCGATCCGACGCCGGCGAGCGGCGGACCGAGCTCGCCCTGGAAGGGCTCATCCGTTTCCGGCACCGAATGGCAGATCAGACAATTTCCGCGCCGACGGTCGAGAACGATCTCCCGTCCGCGCTCCGGGTCGCCGGTCAACCCACCAAGCGGTTCCGGGACAGCGTCTGCCTCGACCACATAGGGCAGCAGTTCCGCTTCGGCTGCGGCCTGGGCGCCCGCTGCCGCGAGCACCCAGAACGTCGCCAGGAAGAACCTGGTTGGCTTCACGTCGAACGCAGGTCGTGCTTCGATAGCGGAAGCTCGCGGATGCGCTTGCCGGTGGCCGCGAAGATTGCATTCAGCACGGCTGGCGCCGCGACGGCGATCGTCGGTTCGCCGACACCGCCCCAGAATCCGCCAGACGGCATGACGATGGTCTCGACTTCCGGCATCTCGTTGATGCGCATGACCTGATAGGTGTCGAAGTTCTCCTGCTCAATGCGCCCGTCCGCTACCGTGCATTCGCCATAGAGCGCTGCCGACAGGCCGTAGACGAAGGAACCCTCGACCTGGGCTTCGACCTGCTGCGGATTCACCACATGGCCGGAGTCGGTGGCCGCGACGATCCGGTGGATCTTCAGCTGGCCGTCGGTCACCGAGACCTCGGCACAGGCCGCAATATGGCTGCCGAAGGCGGTACATTGCGCGAGGCCCCGGTGCACCCCGTCTGCGGCCGGCGTGCCCCAGCCGGCCCGTTCGGCGACCGCCCTGAGCACCGCCGCGTTTTTCGGGTGGTTGCCCATGAGGTTAAGTCTGAACTCCAGCGGATCCTTGCCCGCCAGGTGCGCCAGCTCATCGATGAAGCACTCGGTGTAGATCGTATTCTGGTTGGCGTTGACGCCGCGCCAGAAGCCAGGCGGGACATGCGGATTGCGCATTGCATGGTCGATCCGCAGGTTCGGGAAGGTATAGCTGAACGCATGCTCGCCTGACGGTGCGAAGCACTGGAAGGCAACCGGATCTCCACCGCCGCTCATGCGCTGCGGCATGACGCCGGCAAGGATCGACTGCCCGGCAATGCGGACGCGGAAGGCCGTGACCTCGCCATTTTCATCGAATCCGGCCGTCAGCTTGCACTGGGTGAACGGATGGTAGACGCCGTGCGTCATATCCTCCTCCCGGGTCCACAACAGCTTGATCGGCGTGCCGGGGAAGTTCCGGGCGATCAGGACCGCCTGGCGGACGTAATCGTGGGAGGTACCGCGACGGCCGAAACCACCGCCCAGATGCAGTTTGTGGACATCGCACTGCTGTGGCGGCAGGCCGGCTGCGTCCGCTGCCGCGGCAAGGGCCGCCTCCCCGTTCTGGGTCGGGCACCAAACCTCGCAGCGGTCCTCGGTCCACACCGCCGTGGCATTCATCGGCTCCATGGTGGCGTGGTGCTGGAACGGATAGGAATAAACCGCCTCGTGGGTCCGGGCCGCCTGGGCAAGGGCCGTGTCGACGTCGCCGTTTTCGTTGCCGACAAACGCCTCCTCCGCCGTCAGGCCCTCCGCCACGAAGGCGGTGATCGACGCTGTTGTGACGTCCGCGTTGGGTCCCTCGTCCCATTCGATCGTCAAGGCATCCAGCGCAGTCTTGGCCTGCCACCAACGCTCGGCAACGACGGCAACGGCATTGTCGTCGACCTGAACGACGCCGCGCACGCCCGGCATCGCATTGACCTCCGCCGAATCGAAACCGGCGACCTTGCCCCCGAACACCGGGCATTGCCGGATGGCGGCGTTCAGCATGTTTGGCAGCACGAGATCGGCGCCGTACACCTGTTTGCCGACCACCTTGTCCGCGGTGTCCAGACGCTTGAGCGGCTTGCCCGCGATTGTCCAGTCCTTCGGATCCTTCAAGGGAACGTCGGCCGGCACCTCGAGCAAGGCGGCCGCTTGGGCGACCTTGCCGTAGGTCGTGCTGCGGCCGGAGGGCTCATGGGTGATCACACCCTTGCTCACCCGGCACTCACCGGGCGCGACGCCCCATTCATTGGCAGCCGCCGTTATCAGCATCTGGCGGGCCGCTGCGCCGCCCTGGCGAACATACTCGTGTGATTCGCGGATACCGCGACTGCCGCCGGTCGCAAAGCTCTGCCACACGCGCCCCCGTTCGAGATTGGTCGCGGGACTGGGGTATTCCGTCGTTACGTTCGCCCAGTCACATTCCAACTCCTCGGCGACGAGTTGGGCGAGACCGGTCAGTGTGCCCTGCCCCATTTCGGAACGGGCAATGCGGATGATCACTCGTTCGTCCGGCTGCACGACCACCCAGGCACTGATCTCGTCCGGAAAGCCGGCCTGGGCCTTGGCCGCATCCGTGCGATACGGAATCGGGAAACCGAGGGTGAGGCCGGCGGCGGCACCACCGACCACGAAGCCGCGGCGCGTTACGTTCAGTTTCGGCATCATGATGTCTGCCTCCTCACGCCTTTTCGTTCGCGGCCATGTGGATCCCGGCGCGCACGCGTCGGTAGGTTCCGCAGCGGCATATGTTGGTGATTTCCGCATCGATATCAGCGTCCGAGGGGTTGGGATTGCGCGCCAGCAGTGCGGCCGCAGCCATGATCATGCCGGTCTGGCAATAGCCGCATTGCGGTACGTCGAGTTCGACCCAGGCCTTCTGCACCGGGTGAGATCCATCCGGAGAGAGCCCCTCGATGGTCACGATCTCATCCGTCTCGGCAAGGGCATCGAGCGGGAAGACGCAAGAGCGCTGCGCCTCGCCATTGATATGCACCGTGCAGGCACCGCACTGGGCAACGCCGCAGCCGTACTTGGTTCCAGTGAGCGCCAGATGCTCACGCAGCACCCAGAGCAAGGGAGTCGAGCCGTCGGCATCGACCTCGACGGCCTGTCCGTTGACGTTGATTTTGGCCATGAACAACACTCCGATCCGAGGAAAGCTCCGGGGGAAGTTCTAAGGGAGGGGTGTCTTCAAATTTTGTCCTGCGGAGCCGGCTTTGTCGCGGACCGTGCCGAGCAGGTGACCTGACACAATTTGACATAAACGGGCACCGGTACCTGCAGTACGTGCGGCTGTTTCGAATGAGCAGCCCGCAAACGAGCCGCGCTCACGCGTCAAGCGATTGAACTCCGTCAGGCAGCGGAACGCGTCGTCCGGCTCGTCTTGTGCTTAGGACTGAGTTGCCAGCGTCGCCAAGGGCCGCGCGACCGAAACGGCAGAGCCCGATGCGGTGGCGCGCAAAGGGAGGGATATGGACGCGCGAAGGCCGCCTTCGGGCCGATTGCGCAAGACAACGTCGCCGCCATGGCTGCGTGCAATGGTTCGGGCGACCGACAGACCGAGGCCGACGCCCCCCGTCGCGCGGCTTCTGGACCCCTCGAGCCGCACGAAGGGCGCGAACACCCGCTCGAATTCACCTTCGGGGACGCCGCGGCCGTCATCGTCGACCGAGATCTCGATCGATCGGTCGGTAACGTCCATTGCCACACGTGCCCGCTCACCGTAGCGCACCGCGTTCTCGACCAGATTCCGCATCGCCCGGCGCAGGGAAGCCGGCCGGCAACGATAGGGCACCCCTGCCCGATCGGTGAATGTCACGTCCCAGCCGAGGTCGGCGAGATCACTGCAGAGACTTTCCGCAAGGGCTGCCAGATCGACCAGCCGGGTCGGCTCACCACTCGCCTCCTCGCGCGCAAAAGCCAGGGTTGCCTCGGTCATCGCCTGCATCTCGTCGAGCGTCGCGATGATCCTGTCGCGAACCTCGGCGTCCTTGACATATTCGGCGCGCAACCGCAGCGACGTGATCGGGGTCCGCAGGTCGTGGCCGATCGCCGCCAGCATGCCGGTGCGGTCGTCGACGAAACGCCGTAACCGCCCCTGCATCCAGTTGAAGGCTTCGGCGGTGCGGCGGATGTCCTGGGGCCCCTCCTCGGGCAGATTGTCGGCCGCTTCGCCGCGGCCCAGCGCCTCCGCGGCCTCGGCGAGGCGTCTCATCGGCCGCGCGATCCGGCGCGCCACCAGCACCGCAAACACCGTCAGCAGCACGCCGGCGATCGTCAGGGAAACGACCGATTGTGACGTCCACATCGGCGGTTTGGCCTTGGCCATTGCGGAGTTCAGCCAGGTTCCGTCCTTCAGCTGCACAACCAGTCCGACACCGAAAGCGTCGTCGAGCCTCACGAAACGGGCCGGACGGTCAAACGGCCAATCCTTCACCGGCAGCGTGTCCCAGCGGGAGGGCGCCGGACCGAAATGCTCGTCATCGTCAGCCCGGGCCGTAGACACCACCTGCACTTGCGGCCGCTGGTCGGGCGCAGGGTCCGCGGGCACATGATTTCCGTCCGGCTCCCGATCCTTCAGGCGCCTCCACGCCAGCTTGCTCCACAGCGCCACGTCGTCAGGGACGTCTTCGGTCACCCAGAACCGGGAGTAGATGGTGTCCACCGCGTGCAGCACATCCGGATGGTACGCGGCCGGCGTCGTTTCCAGGAGCCGGGCGGCCGAGGCGCTGCGGACCAGGAATTCCTCCTTCAGCGTCTCGCGCAGGGTCTGGTCGTGCTCGTCGTAGTAGATCAGGAAGCTGATGCCCTGCGAGACGATCAGCGCCGCCAGCACGAAGCCGACCAATTGACCGGCGAGACTCCTGTTCCAGAAGCAGTTTTCACAGAACCGTCTCATGCCGGGGTCACCTCCGCGGCGAAGCTGTAGCCGCCGCCCCAATGGGTCTTGATCAGCACAGGGTTGCGCGGATCGGCTTCTATCTTGCGGCGCAACCGGCTGACTTGATTGTCGATGCTGCGGTCGTAGACGTCCGCCGTCCGCCCCACCGTGAGGTCAAGCAGCTGCTCCCGGGTCAGCACCACGCCGGGATGGTCGATGAGGACATTGAGCAGGCGGAACTCGGCCGTGCTGAGCGGCACCGCCATGCCGTCACTTGTGACAAGCTCGCGCCGGCCAACGTCGAGCGTCCAACGGTCGAACCGGATCGACTTGCTGCGCGGGAGTGCCTGCCGGAGCGGCAGGCTGTTGGCGCGCCGCAGCACGGCCTTGATCCGGGCGAGCAGCTCCCGCGGATTGAATGGCTTCGTCAGATAATCGTCAGCGCCCATCTCCAACCCGACGATCCGGTCGGTCTCCTCGGCGATCGCCGTCAGGAGAATGATGGGCAGATTGGTTGTAGAGCGCAGATCGCGACAGACCGCCAGTCCGTCCTCGCCGGGCATCATGATGTCGAGGACCACGAGGTCGAGCGTGCTGCGCTGAAGAAGGCGGCGCAGGGCCGCGGCACTGTCCGCGGCACTCACCCTGTACCCATGTTCGCCGAGATACCGAGCGACCAGTTCCCGGATGTCGCCGTGATCGTCGACGATTGCGATATGCGGGATCGGATCCATCAGCCTTGCCTATTGAAGTCCGAAATCATGCCCGCCGCATCGGCGGATCAGCCTGACTTTGCATCAAACTATGTCATCCGGGGGACCCGAGACAGCTCGCGATAGTTGCCCTTCCGGCCGGCAAAGTTCTGCGACAGCCTCGTGCCATTGTCTGGCCATCGGCTGGGCAGGCTCCGGCGCCGCCCCGGCACAACAACGCGCGGGCCGCCATCGCCTGCAGTCACCCCGGGGGCGTTGCAACCGAAGGTCCGGACGGACCGGTCGGCCAGGAGACGCAGGATGCAGCACAACTTCATCGAGTACAACTGGCGCGATCACGTGCCGTCGCTGCAGCCGGTCGATGTGGCGCTCGGCGCAGTGGTCGGGCTCGTGTTGGCACTGTCATTTCTGCTTGAGCCATTCCACCTGAACAGCAGTCGGAATGGAGCCGCCGCCGCGGCGCAGGAGGCAATCGGCCGCTCCACACCCGTCCCGGGCTTGTCGGGCGTGCCGACCGGCGCCCCGGCGGCCGAATGCAGCCCCAAAAGCCATCGGTGAGAATGCATCGTTCTGAACAGCACAGGACCGCCTCATGATACCAAGTGTGCTTGCGTTTGCGGCCGCAGCCGCCTTCATCGCATCAATGAACATCGCCCCCACCCGCGCGCAGGAAGCCACTGCCGAGGGCGAACGGGAATTCCGCGCCCGATGCGCGAGTTGTCACAGCACGACTGCCGGCGACAACCGTGTCGGTCCGCATCTGGAAGGGGTATTTGGCCGCGAGGCCGGTTCCGTCGAGGGAGCCCGCTATTCAAGGGCCATGAGTCAATCCACACTCGTATGGGAGGAGGAAACGCTGGACGCCTATCTTGCCAACCCGCGGCAGACGGTGCCCGGGACGAGCATGCCCGTGGGCGTTACTGACGCCCGGCGGCGCGCCCTGGTGATCGACTATCTGCGCGGGCTCTCAACCGACCAGGATTGACGCTCCGAGCGAGCGCACCCACGCGAGGGCAGTAGCCGGGTTCAACCGTGGATGTCGGTATGCGGCTTCAACGGCATGTCGTCGCGGGGAGACACGGTCTGGCGCTCGATCATGCGGTGAACACGCGGTGGCTGCGGCATCCGGTGCAGCTTCCGCAATGTTTCGTTGATTTCTGCATCCGCGCGAGTCCGGCGCTGGTTGTGGCGGATATACTCCACCCACGTGGGTACGTGATAACTCTCGGTCCACCTTTCGGGATTCTCGAGATCCCTCAACAGCGCCCACCGCCGCGCACCGTCGCGAATCCGCACGCGCCGGCGAAGAGCCATCGTCGCGAGAAACTTCGGCACGTCCTCCTGGTCAATGACGTAGTCAATCATAATCATGATCGGCCCGCTGCGCGCCTTGAGATCCAATTTGAGGTACGGCTCGCGGAACTGATCGAGCGGCGAAAGATCAAGCGATCCGAAGTCCGGCGTCTTAAACAGCAGGCCGATTAGGGCACAGGCTGCCAACCCGAAGCCTGCCGCCGTCAGCGCCACCTCAACACCATACCCCGTGGCAACGCCGCCCCAAACCCAGCTTCCTACCGCCATGCCGCCGAAGGTCGCCGTCTGGTAAATGGACAACGTTCGGCCCACGACCCAGCGGGGCGTCGACAACTGCACGACGGCATTGAACAGCGACAGCGAAACCACCCAGCTCGCACCGGCGGGCACGAGCAGGAAGTGGCTGAGCACGACGCTGTCGCTCATCGCGAGGAACACGACGCTTGCAGCAAAGACGGTCGACGCCGTCCGCACGACACCTTCGTTGTCGAAGCGGTTGCGCAAAGGAGCGTTGATCGCCGCACCGCATATGCCTCCTGCGCCAAAGGCGCCGAGAAGCCCGCCGTAGGTCAGAGGACCGCCGGACAAGAGGTCACTCGCGACGACCGGCAGCAGCGCAAGGACGGCGATCGCCGACAGGCCGAACAGAAAGGCCCTCGCCATGACTGTCATCAGGTTGGGCGACATGGACACGTAGCGAAGGCCGGCGGCAATTGCGCTCGGAAACCGCTCTCGCGGCAGCGTGGTTTTGGGATAGTTCGGCTTCCAGCGCAGCAGCGCCGCGATGACCGGCAAATAGCTCAGCGCGTTGAAGGCAAAGGCGACGGCGGCGCCCGCCACCGCGACCGTGAGGCCGCCAATGGCAGGCCCGATGGAGCGCATGAGGTTGAAGCCCATGCTGTTGAGCGCGACAGCGCCTGGGATATCCTGGCGCGGAACCAGATCCCCAATCGACGCCTGCCATGACGGGTTGTGCAGGGCGGTTCCAGATCCGACGAGGAAGGTCAGCGCGAGCAGCAACCAGGGCGTCAGCATCCCGGCAAAGGCTGCTGCCCAAAGGATCCCCGACGCAACGAGCATCAGGGTCTGCGCCGCCACCATTACCCGCCGCCGGTCCAGACTGTCCGCCAACGCCCCCGAGCCAATGGACAGAAGCATGATCGGCAGTGTCGTCGCAGCCTGAACAAGGGCGACCATATGCGGGGAATCGGTCAGAGTCGTCATGACCCAGCCGGCCGCGACGGCCTGCACCAGTCCCCCGAGATTGGAAATGAGGCTCGCCAGCCAGAGAAGCCGAAAATCCCGATACTGCAGCGGCGCAAACATCGTCGGCACAGGCATCGACCCTCTCATCGGCGTTGAACAGCCAGAAATAGACGCGCTCCGGCTGCGTACCGCAACCCTCAACAGGCTGGCGACGCCCGTTCACGCGCGAGCTCCCCTGGACCGGGACGAGGCGAGCATGGGCAATCACCCTTTCCGCATACGGTGCAAATCGGGAACAACGGAGGCGCTGCCACGATTACCGGCGCAGCCGCAACACGGCGAGTGCGCCACAACTTCTCAATTGTCTCCGGCCGAGGAGACGCTCGCCGATCCCGCCATCAAGAGACCTCCGCCCGCCGTAGGGCGCGAGCCGGATCGTGTCAAAGGCAGGCCGTGATGCCGCCATCAACGTACAGGATGTGCCCATTCACGAAGGTCGACGCGGGAGCGGCCAGGAATACGGCTGCACCGACCAGTTCCTCGACGTTCCCCCATCGCCGGGCCGGAGTGCGGGTTTCCAGCCACGCAGAGAACTCGGGATCGTCGACCAGGGCCTGGTTGAGCGGCGTCTTGAAATAGCCTGGTGCGATAGCGTTGACCTGAATGCCGAATCGCGCCCAGTCGGTGCACATGCCGCGCGTCAGATTGCGCACCGCACCCTTGGTCGCGGTGTAAGGCGCGATGCCCGGACGCGCCAGCTCGCTCTGGAGGGAGGCAATGTTGATGATCTTACCGTGCCCGCGCTCGATCATATGCCGCGCCGCAGCCTGGCCGACATAGAAAACGCTGGATACATTGGTTTTCAGCAGCTGCTCCCAACGGTCGGCGGGATACTCCTGAAGCGGCGTGCGGAACTGCATACCGGCGTTGTTGACGAGGATGTCGATCGCGCCGATGTCCCGCTCGATGCGGTCGACGCCATCCTTCACGGCCTCCGGGTTGGTCACGTCGAAGGGAGCCACGGCAGCCTCCAGCCCTTTGGCGCGCAACGCCTCTGCCGCCGCACCCAGCCTGACCGCGTCGCGTCCGTTGAGTACGATCGCCGCGCCATGTTCCGCCAGGCCCTGCGCCAATGCATGACCGATGCCCTGGCTCGAGCCGGTCACCAGCGCGCGCCTGCCCGTCAGATCAAACAATGAACTCACCGGCCCCTCCCGAAGGATCACCCTTGCCGCCCCACCCACCCACTGCGCACGGAGCCTGTGTACATGCACCCGGACTGGATGGTGGTGGCGGAAACCACTTTCTACGGTCCTGGCTTTGCCTTCAACGATGAACAGCCGCCCCCACTGTTGTCGTTGCCCCGGACCGGATGGTGCCGAAGTCCGAAGTGCCGCCACCCGGGCCAACCGTTCCGAGGGCCTGCCTCCATTGTTGATGGCCGCGATTTTCAATCGCCGACGATCGCCTTAAGCCTCGTCTTTTGCAGAAGGCCTCGCTCCTCGAGGATCGGGTATGCTATCGACGCGAGGAGCGAGTTGATCTGCTTCAGATCGCGGATCGTGTCGAGATGAAGCGCGCTGGTCTCAACGCTCCTGACGGAGCCGTCGCGTAGCCGTTCGAAATGGCGCCGGCTCGTGTCTTTTTCGACATCGCGCAGGCGATCTTTCTCCTGGACGAGTTGCCGAGCCGTTTCGAGGTCGCGTGTAATCAGCACGTTGAACGCCATGCGACCGTTGGCAAGCACGGCTGCGTGCAGCGCTGTCAGTTCACGCCAGCCTTCAGGCGAGAAGGCCAGGCGCCGCTCCATCTTCTTCGTGACGTGGACGAGCATGTTCCGCACGATGATGTCGCCCACCTGCTCCAGTTTGACGCAGGCGCCTAGAAGTTCCTGCATCCGAAGCACGTCCTGCTCCGCCATCTGCCCAGTGGCGATCTTGGCGAGGTAGAGCTTGATGGCGGCGTGGCGGCGATCGACGCGGTCGTCCAGGGCCGCGAGCTCCTTGGCGCGGTCGCGGTCCGGTTCCTCATAGAGCTCCATGACGTCGCGCAGCATGACCTCGACCGTTTCGCACAGGCCGACGACCTCACGGGTGGCATTGGCAAGGGCCTGGCGGGGATCAGCGAGCGCCGCGGGATCGAGCGCCGATGCTTCCGCTTCTATCGGCCCGCGCGGTGCGGCCCGCGTCAGGACCGCCGCCAGGCCCTGGTTCACCGAGCTCACGAGCGGCGCTCCAAACAGCACGAGCAAGAAGTTGAATGCGATATGCGCGTGTACCACCTGCTGGACCGGGTCGGCCCCGAGCGCCTGAACCGGCAGGTTGAAAAGAAGCAGCGCAGCCAACGCGATCACCGCACCGGTTCCGCGCAGGACAAGATTACCGAGCGGAACCGCGCGAGCCGCAGGAGGATAGGCGCGCGAGAGCATGACGGCGATGATCCCGCCACCAAGATTGGCACCGAGGACCATGACGATGCCCAGTTCCCCCGGCAGCAGTCCACGCGCCGCGAGAGAGGCGACCAACAGGATCGCGGCCACACTGGAGTGGAACAGCCAGGTAGCGACGGCGGCAAGGAGAAATGCCGTCACGGGATCGCCGGCGAGGTAGTTCACCACCAGGGGAAGGATCCGGCTTTCACGCAGCGGCTCGGCCGCCTCTCCGATCAAGCGCAGCGAGAGGAGCAGGAGGCCAACGCCAACCAGGATGCGGCCAAACTGCCGCCACGAGCGTCGATCCGTGGCAAGAAAGACGGTGGTTCCCACGAAGAGCAGGATCGGCACGAGCGGCTCGAGATCAACGGACAGCGCTTTCACGACGAGCGCCGATCCGAGATCTGCACCGAGAACCGCGATGAGACCTGGAGCGCCGCCGACGAGTCCGCTCGCTGCGAAGGAGGCGACCAAAAGGCTTACAGCCGTCGCGCTCTGCAGCGCGATCGCCAGCAGCATCCCGGCGAGGGCGGCAAGCAGCGGTTTGCGCAGGGTCGAGCGCAACCGCCGGCGCAGTACGTCACCGTAAGCCCGTTCGACGCCGGTGCGCACCATGCGGGTTGCCCAAAGGAGGAGCGCGACGGCGCCTGCAAGATGCAACAGGATCAGGGAGCCGCTCACAGAATCCTCCGAATGCGTGGGAACGGTGGAAGCATCGTCGCGACCGAAGGCGTTCGTGCCGCGAAGGGCTGCGAAGCCGGACGCAACTTCGATACAGCTCCGACCAACGTGTCCGGGCGTCCAGGGTTCCGCACACCGCGACAGCCGCTACCGGCGCCGAGTGCTCGGGTATCAGGACCGAAACCGGGCGCCGAATTGGCTCTGATACCCCGATGGTGCTTGGACCATCGGGGGTGGGCGCCGGACGCCGCAGGGCGCCAAGACGGCGCGGCATTCATGACCAGGCTCATAGCACCTCACTGCGCACCATCGATGGCAGGGCGCCGACCTGCCGCACCGGCTTCATGGAACGACGAGGAACGATGAGCCAGGTGCACGGCTGAACTTCGCCGCAAGGTCGGCACCGAACAATCTGCGACTGCACTTTGCCGGCCCTGCTTCCGGACGGCACGCGCGGCGACGCGCTCTCCATCTCGCCTCACCGCTACCGAAAGCAGCCACCGATCGGCCGAGTTTCACCTCGGCAACCTCAGCCATTGCCGGGTGGCAGCGGTTGTGCGCACTCCAACATATTCTGATCCGCAGCTTGTTCAAAGGGCGACGGGGGTGGTCACGCCGTCAGGTTCATAAGGCGCGTCAACCCGCTGCCCGGACGTCCCGGACAAATGTCCCGCAGCAAACCGTTTCAAAACGCCGCCCTGAACGGCAGGATCCGGCCAAATTTTCATGAAAAATGGCGCGCCCGAAAGGATTCGAACCTCTGACCCCCAGATTCGTAGTCTGGTGCTCTATCCAGCTGAGCTACGGGCGCTTGCCGATGTACCGCGGCGTCGACGGGGTCGACCCGGGCTGCCGCCGGACAGCGGTCCGGCGCCGTTCGCGAGCAAGCCGCGAACAGGGCGCTACGTCTACCCCGGCCGCCGGGGGAATGCAAGACACGGGATATGGATTTTTCCACTGCCGAAACACCGGCAGCAGACGGCCGGTTCGGGACTGTCGCAGGTGCACGGCGCCGCAAATCGGATGGCATCGCCGCTCCGCGCTGCAGTCATAAAACGAGCAGCGTCCGCCGATGCTCACTGAAATCTTGCCCGAACTCCTGGGTCCGATCCGGCGTTCGGGCCGTCTCCCCGCCTACGGAAGGCCTACCCTCTCCTCCGGCGCTTGCAGCCGGCGCGCTGCCCTTGACGGTGATCGAAGTCAGCGGTCGGCGACGACTTTCGGCCGCGACGGCCGCACCTCGCGCGGCCGCTCTGCCCGTGCGGCGGCGCGATCGGGCAGCACGAACTCGAAGGTCGCGCCCGGCCCCGGCCGGTCGGACAGGTAAATCGATCCACCGTGCGCACGCACCAGTTCGGCGGCGATGGCGAGTCCGAGCCCGGTGCCGCCGCTCTTGGTCGAGGCCTGAAACGGGCGGAACAGAGTGCGCCGCACCGTTTCCGGGACGCCCGGCCCGGTATCGCTGACGCGGATGACGGCGCCGCCGTCGTCGCGTTCAGCCTCGACGGTAATGCGGCTGACCAGTGCCGGGTCGGCCGTCGTCTCCAGGGCCTGCAAGGCGTTGCGGGTGAGATTCATCAAGATGCGGAACAGGTGTTCCGGATCGGCGTCGACCTCGAGATCGGGTGCGATGCGGACGTCGAAGCCGATACGCTCGTGGCCGGTAAGGCCCAACACCTCCGCGACATCTTCCGCGATGCGGGCGACACGCACGAGTCGGCGCTTCGGCGGCGCCTCGGTGGTGCGGCCATAGGAAAGCACGGCCTGGGTGTAGCCGACAGCGCGGTCGAGCGCGGCAATGATCTTGGGCGCTAACCGCTGCACGGTCGGATCGGCGACGAGTTCGAGCCGTTCCGAGAACAGTTGTGCCGAGGCAAGTAGATTGCGCAGGTCATGGTTGATCTTGGAGACGGCGAGCCCGAGGTCGGCAAGGTGACGCTGACGTTCCAACGTATCGGCCAGCACCTGCTGCATCTCCGCCAAGCGCCGTTCGGCGTCGCCGATCTCGTCGGAACGCCCTGACGGCGTGGCGATCCGCGAGCGGTCGTCGGGATCTTCCGAAAAGCGGATCATGGAGCGTGTCAGCCGCTGCATGGGCCGAAGGAACAGCCAGCGCAGGCTGAAGTAGACCAGCGTCGCCGTGACTACTGAAATCACGAGCGACAGCCCGAGAATGCGCACGGAGAAGGCCAGCATGTCATCGCGCAACAGCCGCTCCGGAACCACGATGTCGACCTTGCCCCCGGTTCCCATGTGGCTCGGCCCGATGAGACGCATGTAGCCGCTGCCGCCGCGGAGCAGAATCTCGAAGCTTTCGAGGATGGCTAGCGTGGGCGTCATGTCGCTCATGTCGACGACGCTGTCGATCGAGCTCGGCTTCTCGCTCATCGCGATCAGGCGCCGGCGCTCGCCCTCGAGCAGGGAAATTGCGACCGCGCCGGTTGAGCGCAACAGGTCTTCCTGCAGGCGGGGAGCGACCGTGTTGGTGACGCTCAGCACGGTGGCCGCGACGCCGGCCGTGGTCAGCCGATCCCTGACCCAGTTGTTGCGGAAGTTGGCGATCGACGGCACGTAGATGAAGATTTCGCTCAACATCACGAACAGCACGGTGAGGATGAGCAGCTTGCCGGACAGTCCGCTCCAGCGGCGCGGCGGCGGCGCGTCGCCGCCCATCTCCGGCCGGGGCCCGTCCTGCACGAGCGCAGCCGGCGCATCGTCGGTGATCCTCGTCCTGGTCAAGCGTTCGGAGTCTCCTGACTCGCCCGTCACCCTTCCGCCGATCCGATCGGAGGCGCAAAAGCGCCCCTTCAAAGGTCGCCAGTCATTCTAGCGTGCATCGGGACGGCAAGGAAACAGCCCGCGCGGCCACTCGGCGCCGGATCGGGGTTTGCGGCTGCAGGGTGCAATGACGTCAGCCGAAACGAGCGAGCGTGCGGACGAGGCGGCGGAGCCAGGGGTTGTGTGCGCTCGCTGCGTAGTAGCCGAGCGCGGCACGGCGCACGGCCTCACTGAACGTGGGATAGGGCGCGACGAAGCCTAAAAGGTCCGCAACCCTCGCCTTGCGCGCCAGAGCGAAAGAGAGCAAGGCGACGATCTCCCCGGCTGCGGCCCCGGCAACGCCGGCGCCGAGGAGCCGGCCACGCGGCCCGACCACGAGCTTGACCAGCCCCGCGGTCTCTCGCTCCGACCGGGCTCGATCGTTTTCGGAGAAGGGCGCACGCAGCACAGTGACCCGGTCACCATGGCGTTCGCGTGCCGTGGCCTCGTCGAGACCGACGAAGCCAATCTCGGGGGCGGTATAAGTCACCCGCGGATACGATTCCGGCGTCTCGCGGACGGGGAGCCTGAACAGCGCGGAGCGCACCACCAGCCCGGCCTGGTGGCCGGCGACGTGGGTAAACTGCGGTCCGCCGGCGACATCGCCGATGGCGTAGACCCGAGGGTTGCTGGTCCGCAATCCGCGATTGACGGTAATTCCGCGGGCGGTCGATGCAACGCCCGCCGCCTCGAGCCCGAGACCGTCGATTGTGGCCTTGCGACCGACGGCCACCAGAAGGTGGCTGCCGGCGACCACGCGCTCGCCGCCGGGACCGGATGCGGCAAGCGTGATCGCGCCCGGTGCGCCCGATACCGCGGTGACCTTGGCCTGCTCCAGGATTTCGATGCCGTCGGAGCGGAGCCCGGCCAGTGCGATTTCGGCCAGTTCCCGGTCCTCGCGGCCGAGCGCGGCCGCGGCTTCGATCACGGTGACTCGGGCACCGAGGCGGCGAAAGGCCTGGGCGAACTCAAGTCCGACCGGGCCGCCCCCCATCACCAGGAGATGCTCCGGGCATGTTGTGAGATCGAACACGGTCTCGTTGGTCAGGAACGGTACCGTGTCGAGGCCCGGAATGAGCGGTATGGCCGGACGCGATCCGGTGGCGATGACGAAGCGGCGGGCGCGGATCGAGAAGCCGCCGGCGGATACGGTCTCCGGCCCGGAGAATGCGGCTGCGGCTCGGATCACCCTGACCCCCAGCCGCTCGAACCGTTCGACGGAGTCATGCGGCGCAATACCGGCGATCACGTCGCGCACATGGGCCATGACACGGGCAAAATCGACAGCAACGCCCGCCGGCACCGTGATGCCGAAGTCCGCGCTGCCAACGGCGTGACCGGCACGGCGGGCGGCGGCGATCAACGCCTTGGACGGAACGCAGCCGGAGTTGAGGCAGTCGCCGCCCATGCGCCCTTTCTCGATCAGCACGGTTTCCGCCCCGAAGGCAGCGGCCGCTGCCGCGACCGTGAGCCCGGCCGAACCGGCACCGATGACGCAGATGTCCGGAGCCAGCGTCTCCGCCATGGCGTTGGCCCTCACAGATCGCCACCTGGTCGGCCTCGGCGCAGGCGCCGGGCAAGGACGGGCAGCAGCGCGACGACGCCGAGAGCGGCGGTTGAAATCAGAAGCTCGGAGGTGATCAGCGCGGACAGATCCACATTGCAAGAGCCGGCGGTTGCACAACCGGGATGTGCCTTCTCCTGCGCGGCGATGACGCTGTCGAGACCCGCGCCGACGACGGAATAGGCGTAGGTGCCGGGCAGGATGCCGATGAAGGTCGCAAGGAGATATGTTCTGAGCGGCACGCGGAACAGCGCCGGGGCCATGTTGACGAGCCAGAACGGGAAGATCGGGGTCAGACGCAGAAACAGGAGATAATTGAAGGCGTCGGCCCGAAAACCCTCCGCCAACCGCTCCAGCCGGGGCGAGGATCGTCTTGTCAGGGCTTCACCCAGCGACGTTCGGGCGGCAAGGAAGATCAACATCGCTCCGAAGGTGGCGGCAAACACCGTCAGCGTGCCGCCGACGAGCCAGCCAAACAGGAAGCCGCCGGCGATGGTGATCAAAGACGCACCGGGGAACGACAAGGCCACGGCCACCGCATAAATCGCGACATAGGCCAGCACGGCCGTAAGCGTGTGGCCGTTGACCATGCCGACGAGGTGCGATCGATGGCGGATCAGGGACGACAGTGTCAAAGGCTCATGCCAGCCCTGAGAGTAGCCGTACAACGCGATGGCACCGATCAGCGCGATCGGCGCCCAGCGCCGAACCATCCACCGGTCGGCCGGCTTGTCCGCCTCCGACCCCGCCCCTGCCTTCTGGCGCAAGGCCGGGCCACCGCGCCCGCTTCGCTGCGGCATTGCTCTCCCGGCGCCTCCGGTCGGCCGATACGGTTCGGACATCATAATACTCCAGTCCTGGTCGGGACTTGCCATGGTTTGCCGCCGCTGTCTCGTGCTATGTGGCGTAGTCCTGTCAGCTATGCGGCCCCCTCACCCGATTTTGAGTCTCGCCCGCTGCCTCATCACCGGCGCGTGACAGGCGACCCGGACGGCGCCTCCCGGACTGTTCTCGTTGACTTCCTGCGGCACCGCCCGTATAAGCCCGCACGATCGGAACATGCCGTCCGGGCGGCTTCCGCGGAGGCCGGTCGCCTCATGGGTCGGCCCGCTCGGGATCACCCGAAGGGTTTGCCTCGGGGATGCTCGGGTGCTTTCCACGAAACAAGTCATAAACTGAGGGCCGCGCGCCCGTCGCGCGCGGGAAACGACAATGAAGCGTACCTATCAGCCGAGCCGCCTCGTCCGGAAGCGTCGCCACGGCTTCCGCGCCCGCATGGCTACCAAGAACGGTCGTCAGGTTCTCGCCCGCCGTCGCGCCAAGGGCCGCAAGCGGCTCAGCGCCTGATCGCGCGAGTCGACGACCGGCGGAGGCCCCACTCATGGCCGGCAAACCGCTGCCCCGCGCTCCGCAGACCCTGAAGAAGCGCTCCGAGTTTGTGGCCGTCGCCAAGGGTGGCCGCCGGGCTCGGCGCGCATTTGTGCTGCAGGCGATCGAGCGGTCGAACGACAGTCGTCACGACAACGCCCCGCGGGTGGGCTATACGGTGACCAAGAAAGTCGGTTGTGCAGTGGTGCGCAACCGGATCAGGCGCCGGCTCCGAGCGGCGATGCAGGCTGCGGGCGATGCCGCCATGGCCGGCACCGACTACGTGGTCGTCGGGCGCGGCGATGCGCTGCGCCAGGACTTCGCCGAACTGGTCGACGAGCTCCGCGACTGTCTCGCCAGGCCCCGGACTAAGCCTGACGCTGGACCGCGACGCAGACGTCCGTCGAAGTCCGGCCGTCGTGCGCCGGAGCAAGAGCTTCCCCTGTCGAAACAAGGCTGACCGATGGCCGATAACCGGAACACCATTCTCGCGATCGTGCTGTCGCTGATCGTCTTTCTGGGCTGGCAGTATTTTGTTGCCCAGCCACAGATTGAACGCCAGCGCCAACTCGCGCAGCAACAGCAGGCGACGCAGACCACCGAACAGGGACAGCCTTCGACCGCGCCTCAACCGGTACCAGGTCCGGGTCAAGCCGATGCACCCACGGCCGGAGCGCCGGCGGCGGGCGGCGGCGCCGTTGTCGTTGACCGGGAGGCCGCGCTGGCGGCAACGCGCCGCGTGGCAATCGAGACGCCGCGCATCTCCGGATCGATCAACCTGACCGGCGGCCGCATCGACGACGTGCGTCTCAAGGATTACCGCGAGACGGTCGAACCGGACAGCGAGACCATCGTGTTGTTCTCGCCGAAGGGCAGCCCGCACCCCTACTACGCCGACTACGGCTGGGTGGCCGAGCCGGGCGCAAATGTGGCGCTGCCAGGTCCTGACACCCTGTGGACCGTGGAAGACGGCGCGAAACTGACGCCGTCGACGCCTGTGACGCTTACCTTCGACAACGGCGCCGGGCTTGTGTTCAAGCGCACGATCGCCATCGACGACAACTACATGTTCTCCGTCAGCCAGTCGGTGGAGAACACCGGAACGGACAGCGTGCGGCTCTACCCTTATGGGCTGATCGCACGACACGGCAGGCCGGAGACGGCCGGCTTCTTCATCCTGCACGAGGGCATGATCGGTGTCTTCGGCGATGGAGGTCTGTCCGAGATTGACTACGACACGCTCGTCGAGGACGGCAATGTCAATCCCGGCAAGGTCGACCAGGGCTGGCTCGGCATCACCGACAAGTACTGGGCCGCCACGCTGATTCCGACCCCCGGCGAGAGCTTCCAGCCACGCTTTTCTCATGTTCAGGCCACGGACAACTATCAGGCCGACTTCCTTGGCGACGTGGTCGAGATCGCCGCCGGCGCCACCGGCGAAACGAAGTCGAACCTGTTTGCCGGCGCCAAGGAAGTGAACCTGATCGACGGCTACGAGGCGGCGCTCGGCATCAAGCAGTTCGAGCTCCTGATCGACTGGGGCTGGTTCTACTTCCTGACCAAGCCGATGTTCTTTGCCATCGACTATCTGTTCAAGCTGGTCGGGAACTTCGGCGTGGCCATTTTGTTGGTTACCGTCATCATCAAGGCGATTTTCTTCCCGCTCGCCAACAAGTCCTACGTATCCATGAGCAAGATGAAGCTCGTGCAGCCGCAGATGACGGAGATCCGCGAGCGCTACAAGGACGACAGGGCCAAGCAGCAGCAGGCCCTCATGGAGCTCTATAAGAAGGAGAAGATCAACCCGCTGGCCGGCTGTTTGCCGATCCTGATCCAGATCCCGGTGTTCTTCGCGCTCTACAAGGTGCTGTTTGTCACCATCGAAATGCGCCACGCACCATTCTTCGGCTGGATCCGGGATCTCTCCGCTCCCGATCCGACCACCATCTTCAACCTGTTCGGCCTGATCCCATGGGATCCGCCTTCGTTGCTCATGCTCGGCGTCTGGCCGTTGATCATGGGCGTGACCATGTTCGTGCAGATGAAGATGAACCCGGCACCGCCGGATCCCACCCAACAGATGATCTTCACCTGGATGCCGGTGATCTTCACCTTCATGCTGGCATCGTTCCCGGCGGGTCTAGTGATCTACTGGGCCTGGAACAACACGCTCTCGATTGCGCAGCAGTACATCATCATGCGGCGCCAGGGCGTCAAGGTCGAGCTCTGGGACAACTTGCGCTCGACGTTCAAACGCCAGAAGCCGAAGGGCGAGGCGAGCTGACGAGACCGCGGCCGTCTGAAGGGCGGCCGCCGCCAGCCATGGTGCTTCGCGCGTGAAGCTACTCCGGTTCGCCATCAACGAAGAGGTTATTGGTCGCCATGATCAGGTAGTGCGGACCCGTGCTCCGGGATGAACGCGGGAACAGGCTTCCGCCAAAGTTCCCTCTGCAGGGCGTGATCGCCTTGCGCCCCGGAATTCCAGACGGGTCAGACAGCGCCGCTGGCTTGGCATCCTGCTGGCCGGTTCCTTCTGTTCCAGCGCCTGGAAAACTCCGATGCACGGTCCGAGCCCTGAAACGCTTCATCCACTGCGGGGCGAGCCGCACACCGTCTTCCTCAAGGCCGTGGTCACGCGGCCGAACATCATCGTCGGCGACTACAGCTACTATCACGATCCCGAAGGCGCCGCGGCGTTCGAGGAGCGCTGCGTCCGCTACCACTACGATTTCATCGGCGACCGGCTGGTGATCGGCCGCTTCTGCGCGCTTGCGACCGGCATCCAGTTCATCATGAACGGCGCCAATCACGCCCTGTCCGGATTTTCGACCTATCCGTTCAACATCTTCGAGGCCGGCTGGCAGGTCGGCTTCGATCCCAAGGCCTTCGAGCAGGGGCTGCGAGGGGACACGGTGGTCGGCAACGACGTGTGGCTCGGCCGCGAGGCGACGATCCTGCCGGGTGTCACCATCGGCGATGGCGCGGTTGTCGGGGCCAAGGCGGTGGTCGCCGCCGACGTTCCGCCCTTTGCGGTGGTCGTCGGCAATCCTGCCCGCGTCGTCCGGCATCGGTTTCCGGCGGACGTGGTGACGCGCCTCCTCGAGGTCTCCTGGTGGCACTGGCCGGCCGAGAAGATCACGCGCCACCTCGACGCGATCCGCGGCGCTGACCTCGACCGGCTGCAGCAGGCGGCAGAAGCCACGTAAGGCTCGTTGCCGCCTTCTAGAGTCCGCTGATGCGACTGATCACCTCGCCGATCAGCAGGCTGAGAAGCAGATCGAGCACGACCACACCAATTGCCAGCCCGACCGGCGCCTTCAATGCGATCCGCGCCACCTGGTAGCGGTAGTGCATCACGATCGCCATGGCCGCGAGCGTGAGGACGATCATGACCGGCGCGGTGACGATATCGAGCAGATAGAGCAGCGCCGGCAGCGTGAAGGGTATGACCGCGATCAGCGATGTCCAGTTCCGGGCGACGATGAAGGCGGCATAGCCGTGGCTGATCGCGAGCGGGCGCGCCAGCACCGCGAGCAGCAGCGGCAGCATGACCCAGTCGATAGCGAAGCCGAACAACTGGGCAACGGCGAATCGGCCATCGGGGAACTCGTCGGACGGAACCGGGATCTCCGAAAGAATCAGACGGCGCTCCGCGAGCAGCGAGACGACAAACGGCGGCAACAGCAGAAAGAACACCTGGAAGGAGCGCCAGAATCCGTCGACCGACAGATCGAAGGCGTTCATCCCGTCCGGGCGCCCCCGGAACAGCGCCCAGGATCCGACAAGGGAACGGCGGATCTCATCGGCATTCAGCATGGGTATCACGCTCCTGCGTTCCATCGGACAGACACCGCCGCCGCCCGCATACGATGGCCGAATGGTCCTCGGGCCGACTTTGTCATCATCGTGACAGCCTGACGCCGGCAGGCGCGCTTACCGGCCCGCGTGACGCGCCAGCGGCGCACTCAGCCGCCACGAGATGATCATCGAGGGGGCGCCGTTGTCCCAGCGTCCCTTCGATCTACTAGTCTTTGGAGAAGAACGCGGCAAGAAAACGCCGATAAATCGCGGCAAGCCGGTCGAGGTCGGCGAGAGCGACCCGCTCGTCGACCTTGTGCATCGTTTGTCCGACCAAGCCGAACTCCACTACGGAGCAGTAGTCCTTGATGAAACGGGCATCCGATGTGCCGCCACCGGTGGACAGCTCCGGGCGCCGGCCGGTCTCCGCCTCGATCGCGCCAACGAGTTGGGCAATCAGCCGGTCGTCCCGCGTGAGGAAGCTCTCGCTGGCATCGCGGCGAAACGCGACCGCCCAATTGAGCCCGGCTGGGGCGGCCGCCTGCAAGGTGGCAGTGATGACGTCCTTCAGCCGACCGAGCGTCCATTCGTCGTTGAAACGCACGTTGAAGCAGGCCGTCGCCCGGGCCGGGATCACGTTGCTCGCCGGATTGCCGACGTCGATCGAGGTGAACTCCAGATTCGATGGCTGGAAGTGGCCGTTGCCTTCGTCGAGCTTCAGCGCTTGAAGCGCGCCAGCGAGCGTCAGCAGCCCCGGGATCGGGTTCTTCGCCAGGTGCGGATAGGCAACATGCCCCTGCACGCCGGTCACCGTGATCGTGCCAGAAAGCGAGCCGCGACGACCGATCTTAATTGCATCGCCGAGCGCTTCGGGGTTGGTGGGCTCGCCAACAATGCAGGCATCGAACCGGTGACCCTGCTCGGTCGCCCAGGCGAGCAGCTTGGCGGTGCCGTTCACGGCCGGTCCTTCCTCGTCCCCCGTGATCAAAAAGGACATGGTGCCGCCGAAGTCCGGCCCGTACTCGGCGACAAAGCCGAGCGCGGCGGCGATAAAGGCGGCAATGCCACCCTTCATGTCGACGGCGCCGCGGCCGTAAAGCGTGCCATCCGCGATGTCGCCGGCGAATGGCGGTCGGGTCCAGGCCGATTCGTCCCCCGGCGGCACCACGTCGGTGTGTCCGGCGAACACAAAATGCGGCGCGCCGGAGCCGATCGTGGCAAACAGGTTTTCGACGTCCGGTGTGTCAGCATCGGAGAACGTGACGCGGTTCACAGCAAATCCGGCCGGTGCAAGCAGCCGCTCCAGCAGAGCCAGCGCGCCGCCCTCGACCGGTGTTACGGACGGGCAGCGCAGGAGATCGCGCGCGATTGCGGCGGCGGGGGAGAGGGGCTCGATCATGGCGCGGATGCAGCTGTAGCAGGGGACAATTGGACGGTCAGTCCGGCGAATTCGCGCCTCCGGATCGCGGCGGGCCGATCCATTTCGCGTTGGGGCGCGGGCCGTAGCGGTTCGGGCCCTTGGACGAGGGAATGAAGCCGAGCACCACGACCATCAGGACGTTGACGATCGGCAGCAGGATCAACAAGCCAAGCAGGCCAGGAAGGTTAAGATCCTGCAGGCGCTTGATGACGAGCGCGAGCTCGACCCACTGTACCGCGAAGATCAGGAGCGGCACGAGCGGGTTGGATTCGACGAAGTCGACGATGGTAAGCTCGGTGATATCCGCCGACCAATCAATCGAGCGGATCCAAATCGAGAATGGAATGCCCATCAGCGCCCAGACCAGCGCGAAGGCAAGCCAATAAGGTTGGCGCGACACGCGGCCGAAGGGCGAGAACAGCAGCCAGAGGGGACCGAGACGGCCGGATGGGAGTCTTTGCTCGGACATGATCGGCCCTTGGACTTACTGGCGAAACGGCTTTGTACGGTTCAGTCGCGCAACAGGTCGTTGATCGAGGTCTTGGAACGGGTTTGCTCGTCGACCCGCTTGACGATCACCGCGCAATACAGGCCCGGACCGGGCGAGCCATCCGGCAGTGGCTTGCCCGGGAGAGTGCCCGGAACCACCACCGAATAGGGCGGGACGCGACCGACGAAGACTTCTCCGGTGGCGCGGTCGATAATCTTTGTCGAGGCGCCGATGAAGACACCCATCGACAGCACCGACCCCTCGCCGACCACGACGCCTTCGACCACTTCAGAGCGAGCACCGATGAAGCAATTGTCCTCGATGATCACCGGGCCGGCCTGCAGCGGCTCCAGCACGCCTCCGATGCCGACGCCTCCCGACAGATGCACATTCTTGCCGATCTGAGCGCAGGAGCCGACCGTAACCCAGGTATCCACCATGGTGCCCTCGTCGACATAAGCTCCGAGGTTGACGAACGACGGCATCAGGATCACGCCCCTGGCGATATAGGCCGAGCGGCGCACGATGCAATTCGGCACGGCTCGGAACCCGGCTTCCTCGAAATCGACGCCACACCAACCATCGAACTTGGACGGCACCTTGTCCCACCATACCGCGTCACCGGGACCACCCGGGATCACCTCCATCGGGTTGAGGCGAAACGACAGCAGCACTGCCTTCTTGACCCACTGATTCACAACCCAATCGTTTCCGCGCTTTTCCGCAACGCGCAGTTCGCCACGATCAAGCAGATTGAGCACGGTCGTCACTGCGTCACGCACCACGCCCTTGGTGGAGGTGTCGATGCTGGCCCGATCGTCGAAGGCGGCGTCGATCACGGCGGCAAGATCAGCGCGATCGCCGTTGGCATGGGTCATGGAAGCGGCATCCCCGTCTATGGATCGTCCCGATCGGGAACGATCGTGCCAATCACCGAAGCAGACGCCGCACCCTACATCGGGCAAGGCGTGCTCACACAAGTCGGCCGGACCTAAGCCCCCACGGGGGCCGAAGTCAATACGCTCAAGCGGATGGGTCGGCGGCGGGTCTCGAGGAAGCGCAATTCCGCCGCGGCAGTCTATGGTTCCCGCGATGTCAGCAGCGGCGCTTACCGGCAGCGCGCGGTGATCGCTCTGCTGGGCGAGATGGCCGAAATACGTTACCGATCAGACATTGGCCGTCGACGGCAGCATGGGTGCCAAGGGCCTCTTGCTCGTCGGCCCGCGCGGCGGACGGACTGATCGAGCTAGCCGGGTGGTGCCGCCGGCAAAGCCCCGCGCAGCAACGGCTGGCGCTTTCCTGATTGCCGGTCATAGCCAGCGGCCGGATTGCACGATAAGTCTTGCCTCGCAAGGATCTCCCTTGCCCTCGCCTCCTCCCCCTGCCTGCGGATCCACCGATGGACCTTTGGATTCCAATCACGATCGCCGCCGCCTTTTGTCAGAACCTGCGCTCGGCCTTGCAGCGGCACCTCAAGGGACAACTCGGCACGACGGGCGCCACTTTCGTGCGATTCGCCTACGGATTTCCCGTCGCTCTTGCCTATCTGGGGGCGTTGCACTGGGGCGCCGGGTATCCGGTGCCGGACATCAACCCGATCTTCCTCGCCGCTGGCATGATCGGAGGCATCGCCCAGATCGTCGCAACCTTCCTGCTCATCCATCTGTTTTCCTTTCGGAATTTCGCCGTCGGCACCGCATATTCCAAGACGGAGCCGGTGCAGGCTGCCTTATTCGGGATGGTAATCCTGGGTGAGTCGGTGACGGTCCCGGCGGCGATCGCGATCGTTATCGGAGTTGCCGGCGTGGTTCTGATCTCCGTGGCGCGCAGCCCCTTGAGCTTCAAGTCCGCGGCCGCCGCTCTGGCGAGTCGCCCCGCGTTGATCGGTCTCGCCTCGGCTGCGGTCTTCGGTCTCTCGGCGGTGAGCTACCGCGCCGCGTCGGTGTCACTCGGTGGCCCTAATTACCTGATGCAGGCCGGTTTCGCCCTTGCCTTCGTGACGCTGTTCCAGACGGTCGTGATGACGGTTTGGATGGCCTGGCGCGAGCCGGCTGAGCTCCGGGCGAGCCTCGCTGCCTGGCGCATCGCAGGCCTCGTCGGCCTCGTCGGCGTCCTGGGTTCGGCGGGCTGGTTCACCGCGATGACCCTGCAGAACGTCGCCTACGTGCGAGCACTCGGGCAGATCGAGCTCATCTTCACCTTTGCCGCCTCATGGTTCGCGTTCCGCGAGCGCATCAACCTGCAGGAAGTCCTCGGCTGCCTGCTCATTGTCTTCGGTATTCTCGTGCTGCTGCTCGCATCCTCGTAGATCAAGCGCAAACTTACGGGTCGGACGCGATGGCGCCCCGCACCGCCGTGAGAAAATCAGCCAGGTTGTCGGTGACAAACTCGATATGGGGGGCGTCGTCGCCTTCCATCTCCCAATCCTCGCGGAACACTTCGCGTGTCCCCTCGGGAACGACCAGAACCGTGCGCATGCCGAGTCGGTGCGGGACTTTCAGATTACGCGCAAGATCCTCGAACATCGCCGCTCGCGCCGGAGACACTCCGGTCTTTGCCAGAAAACGCTCATAGGTTTCCCGGTTGGGCTTGGGCATCAGCCCGGCGGCGACGATGTCGAAGATGTCGTCGAAATGTTCCGATACGCCAAGGCGTGCCGCAGCCCGCTCGGCATGGCCGCGGTCGCCGTTGGTGAAGATGAACTTCTTGCCCGGCAGGGCGGCGATTGCCGAACCCAGCGCAGGATCGGGGGTGATCGGCGAATAGTCGATGTCGTGAACAAATTCGAGGAACTGGTCCGGATCGATGTCATACTCGCTCATCAGGCCGCGTAGCGTCGTGCCATAGTCGCGATAGAAGTCCTTCTGCTTGCGCTGTGCCTCGTCCTTGGCGATGCCGAGAAACCTCGCAACAAAGTCGGAAATCCGGTCGTCAATCTGTGCGAACAGGTTTGTGTGCGCCGGGTAGAGGGTGTTGTCGAGGTCGAACACCCAGGCCTCCACGCCGGTGAAGTTGCGCAGATCGTGAAGATGCGCGTGGGCTCCCTCCGACGCAACGGGCTTTGTCTCTGTCACGGCCTGAGCAGCGTCCCGGCACCGTGGTCGGTGAAGAGCTCGAGCAGAACCGAGTGCGCCACCTTGCCGTTGACGATGACGACACCCTCGACCCCCCGGCCGAGCGCCTCGATGCAGGTTTCCACCTTCGGGATCATCCCGCCCGAAATCGTGCCGTCATCGATCAAGGCCTTGGCCTCGGCGACTGTCAGCTCCTTGATCAGCTTGCCGTCGCGGTCGAGCACGCCGGGCACGTCGGTGAGGAACAGCAGGCGGCGCGCCCCGAGCGCTCCGGCGATGGCACCGGCGAAGGTATCGGCGTTGATGTTGTAGGTTTCGCCGTCGCGGCCGGGCGCAACCGGCGCCACGACCGGGATCAACTCCTCCTTCATGACGAGCTTCAGCACGGTCGGATTGACATCTACCGGCTCGCCAACAAAGCCAAGGTCAAGGATCTGCTCGATGGCCGAATTCGGATCGCGAGCAGTGCGATGCAGCTTTTCGGCCATCACCATGTTGCCATCCTTGCCGCAAAGCCCGATCGCCCGCCCGCCTTCGGCATTGATGGTGTGCACGATCTCCTTGTTGATGGCGCCGGCCAGCACCATCTCGACCACCTCGACTGTCGCCTTGTCGGTAACGCGCAGCCCACCGCGAAATTCACTCTTGATGCCAAGCCGATCGAGCATGGAGCCGATCTGCGGTCCGCCGCCGTGAACGACGACGGGCAGGACGCCGGACAGCCGAAGCAGTGTGATGTCGCGCGCGAAGGCTCGGCCGAGCTCGGGATCGCCCATCGCATGGCCACCATACTTGATGACGACCACCTGGTCGTCGTAACGCAGCATGTAGGGCAGGGCCTTGGAGATCACCTGGGCGGGATTTTGAATTTCGGATGCGGTCATGGTCGCTCGGACTGTCTTCTATCAGCGGATCGTCCGTCGGGACCGACTTGCGATCCGAAGCACAATCGCTTCATTCTTACCGGAACATCGTGTCCGGATTCGTGCGGACGGGCATGCTCCACCCAGGGCCAGGCCGGCTAGGGCGCGACTTCGGGTCTCGGGTGTCCTATAGCGGGTTTGCCAAAGCGGCTCAATCGATCCTGAAACGCTAACTCCGGGAGCGCCATTGGCCGATTGGAGTGCTGACCTGACATCTGGAGAGTCGCTGGCATTGGGGCCGGCGTCCAGCCCTGAGAATTACTGGCTCAGAATGTCGGCGATCTCGCATCGCAAGTCAGGAATGCCGCCTCCCTTCTCCGACGAGGTGGCCAGGACGAGCGGATGGGCCGCAGGGCGCTTGCGGATACCCTCGGACACGTCATCGCGGACGCGCGCAAGCTGCTTGACGGTGATCTTGTCGGCCTTGGTGAGCACGACCTGATAGCTCACCGCTGTCTTGTCCAGCACGCTCATGGCGTCGCAGTCGTTCTGCTTCAGGCCATGGCGGCTGTCGACGAGGAGAAATACGCGCCGCAACGTGGTGCGACCGCGCAGGAAAGCAAAGATCAGATCTGTCCAGGTGTCGACCACGCCCTTGGGCGCCTGGGCGAAGCCATAGCCCGGCATGTCAACCAGCACGAGTGGTGTTTCAGGCGCGCCGAAGAAGTTGAGCAGCTGGGTCCGCCCTGGCGTATTCGAGGTCCGAGCCAGGCCCTTGCGCCCGGTCAGGGCATTGATGAGGCTCGATTTTCCGACGTTCGACCGGCCGACGAAGGCAAGCTCGACCGGCGCGGGCGGCGGCAGTTGATCGATCGCGGCGGCGCTCGTCAAAAAGGTCCAGGGCCGGGCGAACAGCAGGCGCCCGGCTTCGAGTTCGGCTTCGGTACGGACGTTGGTTTCAGTCATCCCTGCCTTTTAGAGCAAGCCGGATGCCGCGGAAATCATCCGATTGGAAAAATCGGGCATTCCGGCTTCACTCCCAGTCGTCGTCGGCCGGCGCTTCGGGGCCGTCCAGATAGGCGTTGCGGGCAGCGAGATCTTCGGCAGCGGAGCGGTAGTCGACCTGGGTCAGGTAGAGGCCTTCGGCCGGGGCCACGGGACCGCAGGCGCGCCGGTCGCGGGCGGCGAGGGCAGCGGCGACATCTTCGGCCGTCCAACGCCCTTCTCCCACCAGCTTCAACGTACCGACCATCGAGCGCACCTGGTTGTGCAGGAAGGACCGCGACGCGCACTCGGCAATCACGGCGATGCCCTCGCGCCGGACCGAGAACCGCTCCAGCGTCTTTACCGGGCTCTTGGCCTGACAACGCGAATGGCGGAACGTCGTGAAGTCATGATGGCCAACCAAGACCTGGGCGGCGCGGTGCATCGCATCGGCGTCGAGCGGTCCACGCTTGACGTGCCACGCCAAGCCCTTTTCGTGGGTCAACGGCGCCGGTCGGTTGATGATGCGATACCGGTAGTGCCGGCGGATCGCCGAAAAGCGGGCATCGAAGCCGTCATGCACCAGTTCGCAGCCGAGCAGCGCCACCGGGTCGGGCTGGCAGTGAAAGTTGAGCGCGTTGAGCACAGTTTCCGCCGGCCAGGCCTTGGCAAGGTCGAGGTGGGCGACCTGGCCGAGGGCATGCACGCCGGAATCCGTGCGCCCGGCGCCGCCGATTGTGACAGTTTCGCCGCAAAAGGCCTTCACCGCCCGCTCGATGACGGCCTGGACGGACGGACCGTTGTCCTGGCGCTGCCAGCCGACGAAGGGGCGACCGTCGTATTCGATGATCAGCTTGTAGCGCGGCATGCGGCCAGGGTCATTCGAAGGCCTGGAACGGCGTGGCGAAGGTGACTTCAACCGGCAAGTCACGGCGCCCGGCCTCCGACAGCGCCAACGCCATGAAAGCGGCTCCAGCATACGGCCCGTTGACCTTGCGGGCGAGCTCGGGGTCGAAACCGAAGCGGGGATAGTAATTGGGATCGCCGAGCACCAGCAGCAAATCCTCGCCGCGCCCGCCGAGCTCGGCGATTGCAGCCTTTGTCAGCGCACTGCCGATGCCGGTGCGCTGGTACGCCGGCAACACTGACAGCGGCGCCAAGCAGGAGATCGCGAGGCGATGGCCGCGCCCGGCCCCGGTCACCCGGCTGATGGCGATATGCCCGACGAGGGTTCCGTGTTCGTCCTCCGCCACCAGTTCCAGGACGAGGGCACCGCATTCGCGCAGGTCCTCGACCAAGGAAGCCTCCGTGGCTTGGCCGAAAGCGGCCGCCACGACGGCATAGATCTGATGGACGTCGGTCTCGCGCGCGGGGCGGATCGATGTATGGAAGGCGGTCACGGCTTTGGTCATGGCTTCGTCCGGCGATTTTGAGGCCCGATTCCCGGTGTTGCGGACTTCTAGGCAAGACGACCAGAACTGTGAAGCCGTATTTGGACGAGCCGGTACGCCTTTCCCCGGTTGGCATACCCGGACAGGGATCGGATCAGAGCAGTCGGGTACCGCGCGTGAGCTTTGCACCGCGCTGAAACTCGGCCGCCGACATAGGTTTCTTACCCGCGCGCTGTACCTGCAGCAGCCGGACCGCCCCTTCACCGCAAGCGACCGCAAGTTCGGGACCCAGCACCGTACCCGGCGCGCCCGATTCTTCCACCAACGCGGACCGCAACACTTTCACCCGTTCCAGCGCACCGCCGATCGGCATCTCGCACCAAGCGCCGGGGAACGGCGACAGGCCGCGGATGTGATTGTGCACCTCCGCCGCCGGCCGGGTCCAGTCGATCCGAGTCTCGCCCTTCTCAATCTTGGCGGCGTATGTCACCCCTTCTTCAGCCTGCGGCACCGCGGCCAGGGCGCCGCGGCCAAGGGCGGACAGCGCCCGGACGATCAGGTCACCGCCGAGGACGGCGAGCCGGTCGTGTAATTCGCCGGCGGTCATGTCAGGTCCGATCGCCACCGTTTCGGCCATGCAGACCGGGCCGGTATCGAGCCCTGCCTCCATGCGCATCACTTCGATGCCGGTCTCGGTGTCACCGGCCATGATCGCGCGGTTGATCGGCGCGGCACCGCGCCAGCGTGGCAGCAGCGACGCATGAAGGTTGAGACAGCCGTGGGTCGGAGCCTCCAGTACGGCCTTCGGCAGGATCAGCCCGTAAGCGACGACAACCGCCACATCCGGCGCGAGCGCGGCGAAGCGCTCCTGTTCCTCGACGCTTTTCAACGATGTCGGCGTGAAAACCGGTATGCCCAGGGTTTCCGCGGCCATGTGCACCGGGGACTTGCGTTCCTCCATGCCGCGGCCGGCCTTGCGCGGCGGCTGGGTGTAGCAGGCAATGACGTCGTGGCCCTGACCGACGATCTCCATCAGCGCCGGCACGGCGAACTCCGGCGTGCCCATGAAGACGACACGCAAGGTCATTGAGGGCCCCGCGTCAAGCCGCGCCCTTCTCGGCCTGTCGCGCCTGCTTCTGGAACTTCTTTACCACCCGGTCACGCTTGAGTTTCGAGAGGTAGTCGATGAACAGCACGCCATTCAGATGATCGATCTCGTGCTGCAGGCAGGTTGCGAGCAGTCCGTCGGCCTCGATCTCGCGTTCGGCGCCATCCCGATCCAGGAATCTTAATCCGATCCGCGCCGGCCGCTCGACGTCTTCGTAATATTCGGGGATCGAGAGGCAGCCTTCCTGGTAGACTGATCGTTCCTCCGAGGCGAACACAATCTCGGGATTGATCACCACGAGCGGGTTGCGCGGCTCGTCCTCCCGGGAGATGTCGAGCACCAGCAGGCGCTTCGGAATGCCGATCTGGATGGCCGCAAGTCCGATGCCCGGCGCATCATACATGGTCTCCAGCATGTCATCGGCAAGCTGGCGCACCGTATCGTCGACGGTCGCAATCGGTTCGCTCTTCACGCGCAGGCGCGCATCCGGCAGGATGAGGATGGGGCGTTTCGTCATGCGATTGAGATATGCAATGCACGGAACGAGGTCAACGCGGATATGACCTTATGCGGCCCGTGATCGCGGCCGTGAATCGGACTCGTCCGATTTTGGGCGCGCATCTGCGCCCCGATCTGTTCTATATTTGTTTCCATGAATGCGATTCTCTTTCACGCCGGCACCCGGGCGGTGACGATCGGCGAAGTCGTGATCATGGGCGCGGTCGCGGCGCTTCTTCTCCTTGTCGCCCTATTGATCGCCGCAGTTCGCCAGGCACGCGGTCGGCGCGCGGCCGAGGAAATGGCCGCGGCGCACACGCGCGATCTCGAGGCGCGCGTTTCGGAGCTGCTGCGCCTGCAGTCGGAAATGACCGGGCGGATGCAGACCATGGCCGAGGTATTCGGCTCCCGGCAATCGGACATGATGCGGGCGGTCAACGAACGGCTGGACGGCATGGGTCACAAGCTCGGACAGACCATGGCCGATACCACGCGCAACACCCACGAGGGCCTGCGCCAGCTGCACGAGCGGCTCGCCGTGATCGACCGGGCCCAGCGGACCATTACGGACCTGTCGGGCCAGGTGGTGGAACTGCAATCCATCCTTTCCAACAAGCAGACCCGCGGCGCCTTCGGACAGGGCAGGATGGAGGCAATCGTCCAGGATGCGTTGCCGCCGAATGCCTATTCGTTCCAGGCGACGCTCTCGACCGGGGCCCGTCCCGATTGCCTTATCCACATGCCGAACGGCGCCGCCGCCCTCGCCATCGACGCCAAGTTTCCGCTCGAGGCCTACAACCTCATCCGCCGGGCCGAGACTCCGGAGTCGGTAAAGCAGGCACAGGCGCAGTTCCGCCGCGACGTCACCAAGCACATTCAGGATATTCGCGAGCGCTACCTGATCCCCGGTGAGACCCAGGACACTGCCTTTCTGTTCGTCCCGTCGGAAAGCATCTTCGCCGAGCTCCACGAGAATTTCGAGGACATCGTGCAGCGCGCGCACCGCGCCCGCGTCGTCATCGTGTCGCCGTCGCTGCTGGTCCTGTCGATCCAGGTGGTGCAGGCCGTGCTGCGCGATGCCCGCCTGCGCGAACAGGCGCACCTGATCCACGCCGAGGTCGGGCGCCTGATGGACGATGTCGGCCGCCTTGACGAGCGCGTGCGCAAGCTGCAGAGCCACTTCGGCCAGACGGCGCGTGACATCGACCAGATCCTGATCTCGACCGAAAAGATCACCAAGCGTGGCCGGGCGATAGAGGATCTTGAGCTTGGTACCGAGGCGGACGCCGGTCCGGTTCAAGATGGCGAGGTGCTGCAAGCGCCGATCCGCTCTCTGCGACCGGCGGAATAGGTTTGCTTTGTCAATCGCCGGATCTCGCCTTCGTGGACCAAGCGTGCGATCAAGGCGCCTAGATCCGATTCTCGCTCATCTTCGTTCGGGAGAAAGACATGGCCGTGCTCGTCGCCGTCTCCGGCTGGGACCCAAACCCTTGGGCCGACGGCGTCCGCGCTCATTTGAGCAACCATGACGTCCGCCTCTGGCCGCAGACCGCCGGCGATCTTTCGGATATCGAGTATCTGCTTGCCTGGAAGCCGCCTTCCGACCTCCTGCCCCGCCTGACCAATCTCAAGGTGATCTTTTCGCTCGGCGCAGGTGTTGATCATCTGGTCGGCGACCCGGCCTTGCCCGATGTACCGATCGTGCGCGTGGTCGATCCCGATCTCACCGGTCGCATGGTGGAATGGGTGGTGTTTCAGGTCCTTCTGCATCATCGCCAGCACCTCGCCTATGCCGCCCAACAACGCGCACGACAGTGGAAAGACCTGGAACAGCCGGCCGCCAGTGAGGTCCGCGTCGGAATTCTGGGTCTCGGCGTGCTCGGCCAGGCGGCGGCGACGGCGCTTGCGGCCCTTGGGTTCAAGGTCGCCGGCTGGGCACGGACACGGAAGTCAATCCCCGGTATCGAAACCTACGACGGGCCGGAGCAGCTCGATACGTTCCTCGCGCGCACGGACATCCTCGTCAACTTGCTGCCGTTGACGCCGGACACCCGTCATCTCATCGATTATAAGCTTGTGTCCAAGCTCGCCCAAAATGGCGCGCTCGGCGGGCCGGTGTTCATCAACGCCGGACGCGGCGGCAGCCAGGTCGAGGCTGATCTCGTCCGGGCCCTTGATGACGGCACTCTGAAGGCGGCGAGCCTCGATGTGTTCGAAGTCGAGCCTCTCAGCCCGGACAGCCCGCTGTGGACGATGGAGAATGTGGTGATTACTCCGCATTCAGCCGCAGACAGCGACCCGACAGCGCTTGCCGCGGCGATCGCACGTCAAATTCTCGCCTTCGAGCGCGGCGAAGCACTGACGAACCTGGTCGACCGGACGGCGGGCTATTGAAGCCAGCGTCCGGCGCGCCTGAGGAATGGCTCAGCGGCCGGTCAAGCGGCGCAACGCCGTTACAGCGCCAAACGAGGACGCAGCGATGCGATCGATCGCCGCACGCAGCGGCTCGCTTGCCACCGTCATGGTGAAGCCGTTCGCGTGCAGCAGCGTGTCCGGATCGCGCAGGATACCGACGTGTCCCTTCCAAAACAGCAGATCGCCGCGACTGAGGTCCGGCAGGCCGTTGACGATCGCCACAACGTCACCGGCCGAAGTCTCCTGCATGTCGGAATCGCGCGGCAGCGTAAGGCCGCCGGCCTGGGCGGCGAGTTGGACGAGCGCCGAACAGTCAAGCCCGAGCGAGCTGCGCCCGCCCCAGAGATAAGGGGTTCCGAGAAAGCTCTCCGCGACAGCCACCCAGTCCTCGGCGACCGCGTCACATGACACCAGATGGCGCGCGACCACCGCTGAGCCATCTGCAAGCAGCGCATAGTCGAGACCGCGCACAGTTGTCCAGTCGGCAACCGTAACCAGCGACCCTATCGACAGAAGGCCGAGCGGCGGCAGCTTCAACTCCGGCCCGGGATACCGGTAAGTCCGAAGGGCGGCAACCCGGTGCGTCGGGGCGGGTCCCAGCGGACCCAGAGCGTCCGCTGGGACCCAGCCGACGTATCCATCGGTCGCAAGCTGCCCCCACGCCCAGCCTTCCTGCGTCTCCTCATAGACAGTGAACGTCTCGCCGTAGAGCACCTCCGTGTCGATCGAGCGGTCCGGCCGCGGCTCCGACCGCAACCCCGCACGGTCGCGCACCACCCTTCGCGGCACGCCGTCGACGAAACGAGCAGCCTCAACCCGGCCTTCGTAGGCACGAGCGGCCAGGTCAGGACGAACCGGATGCAGGCGGCGGTCGTGCGTTTCAGGCATGTCGCTGTGTCCCTCCGGCGCGGACCAGACAAGTCGGCTCCGCTGTCAACGCGGCAGAGCCTTGGCGCGATCGACGATGAGGTCGCCGATCCGTTCGAGATAAAGCGCACCTTCCACGGTGCGTGTCACGATGACATTCCTGCGGTCAGCCTCATCGCGGCGGCGCGATAAGAGCTTCAGTCCACCGAGCGTATCGAGTGCCCGGGTAATCGCAGGCTTGGTCACGCCGAGCCGAGCCGCCAAACCGCGAACGGTGTGTGGCGGCGGATCGAGGTAAACGGTGGTCAGGATCGCCATCTGACGCGCAGTCAGATCCTGATCGCCGTCCCGAACCAGATCGAGCGTTACGTCATGCCACAACTTCAACGCCTGGGACGGACGCAGTTCCAACGCCATCTTTCCTCCGAAGGCCGCACCATTGAGCTGCTGACGGCACGCACCGATTGTTTCGGCTCCGTTATAAGTGCGAGCCCCGAAGTTGTCACCGACTATCTCCGGACACTGGCGTGAGCATCCGAAGATCCCTTCCTCCGCCGACCAACGCCTTAAGCATCCGCCGGACAGCATCCCTGCGTTACGGCCGATACTTCTCTCGCAACATGCGATAGAGCGCACGGATCCCTTGCGCCTCGCCTCCGGACGGTCGGCCCGGCCGGTCAGCCGGATTCCAGGCGTAGATGTCGAAATGAACCCAGGCGTCTGCCCGCTCGACAAACTTGCCCAAGAACAGCGCGGCCGTGATCGAGCCGGCAAATCCCGCGCCCGAGGTGTTGATGTGGTTGATGTCAGCGACCTTGGACTCAAGATACTTGAGGTAGGGTTTCCACAACGGTAGCCGCCACAACGGATCATGGACCGCTGCGGCAGCTTCGCAGAGTGCGGTGGCCGTCGCCTCGTTGTCAGTATAGTACGGCGGCAGATCAGGGCCGAGCGCAACCCGCGCCGCACCGGTCAGCGTCGCCATGTCGACCAGAAGGTCGGGCGCCTCCTCGTCGGCGAGCGCCAGAGCGTCTGCCAGCACGAGCCGGCCTTCCGCATCGGTGTTGCCGATCTCAACCGTCAGGCCCTTTCGGCTGCGGAATATGTCGCCGGGTCGGAAAGCGCGGCCGGAGATCGCGTTTTCTACGGCCGGGATCACCACCCGCAGCCGCACCGGCAGGCCCGCCTCCATGATCATCGCCGCCAGACCGAGCACGTTTGCCGCGCCACCCATATCCTTCTTCATCAGTGCCATGCTGCTCGACGGCTTAATGTCGAGCCCACCGGTGTCGAACACCACGCCTTTGCCAACCAGTGTGATTTTGGGGTGGTTGGGATCACCCCAGCGACAGTCGACCAGCCGCGGTGCCCGGTCGCTGCCCGCCCCGACGGCGTGTACCAACGGAAAGCCGCGTTCGATCAACGCGTCACCGACGATGATGTCCGTAGACCCGCCGTGATCAGAGAAAAGTCGCTCGGCTGCCGCTGCGAGCTCCTCCGGCCCGAGTGCATTTGCCGGCGTATTGACGAGATCGCGCGCGATGGCGATACCCTTCAGCTCGATCGACAATGCCGTCTGATCAACGCCCGCCGACACCATAAGCCTGGGACGCGCTGGTGGCTCTGCCGAACGATAGGTGCTGAAGCGATAAGACGACAGGGCAAACGCGAGCGCTGACAGCGCCGCATCGCCAAAGCCGCTCGTCAATTGGTAGACCCCGCCGGGCAAGGCGGTGGCAAGTGCTCCGGCGGAAAATGCGGTATCGCCATCGCCGTTGGGGTGGATTCCGAACAGGACGGCCACCGGCCGTCCATCCTCTCCCGGTATCATGAGAGTCTGGCCGGCCTTGGCGCGGAAGCCGTTGACTTCGACCCAGCGTGCCGCCGACTGCGGCAAGGCTTCGAGCGCGACGCCCAGCGTCTGGTCGGTCACGCCATGGATCGGTACGGCGTTGGTCGCCGGGTCATGGGGCAGAAGGGCATCGAGCACTGCCATGCTCTCCTTTGAATCGAGCTTCGGAGGGACGCGGAATACTCCGGCCGCTGCCACAGTAGATCAACCCGCCACAAAGCGGAATCCGCCGGCGAAGAACATCAAGGCGGCCTCGGCTTAACCAACCATTAGGGTTAACGAGCTATTGCTTCGGAATGCAGTCTGCAACTTCGCCGGAGATCGAGCCTATGAAGGTGTCCGCCCGTTGCGGGGCCATCACCGGCCCGTCGCGCCTCGTCCTTGCCCTTTCCCTAGCGGCGGGTCTCGCCGTGGCCGGCTGCGCCAGCAAATCGGCGACCAGCACCCACGCGTCCGCTGTGCAAGGCTACATGGCCCCCGGATCAGAAGCCGCTCGCCAGGCCGTCGGCTATTGGGGCAACGCCTATGACCGCGCGCCCAACGACCGCGAGAACGCTCTTAACTTCGCTGCCGCGCTGAAACGCAATGGCCAGATCGAACAGGCCGAAGCGGTTCTGCGCAAGGCCGTGATCGCCCATCCGAAAGACCGCGACGTTGCCGCAGCCTACGGCAAAATCCTGGCAATGAACGGCCGTCTTCCAGAAGCGCTCCAGGTGGTGCGCGGCGCTCAGACCCCGGCGCGCCCCGACTGGCGGCTTATGTCGGCGGAGGCTGCGATTCTCGACCAGATGGGCAACGTCGACCAGGCGCGGTCGCTTTACAATCAGGCACTCAAGATCGCTCCCGGTGAGCCAAGCATTCTCAACAATCTTGCAATGTCATTTCTGCTCGCCGGCGAGGTCGGCCGAGCCGAGGCGATCCTGCGTCAGGCGGCGGAGAGCCCGAAAGCCGACAGCCGCGTGCGGCAGAATCTCGCGCTTGCCCTGGGCCTCCAGGGCAAGTTCGAGGAGGCCCAGCAGGTTGCCCGAACGGAGATCGATCCCAATCAGGCCGAAGCGAACATCGCTTATCTCAAAACCATGCTGTCGCAGCGCAACAGCTGGGCCGAGATCAAGTCGGCGGACACCCGGGCCAGCAAGCCACGCAGCTAGACACCGAGTTCCTGCCGCCGTGGCGTCCGAGAGTACCGACCCTGGCTCCTCCATTTGCTGACGAACCTTGCACATCAAGCAGATGTGGGGCCGCCGAGGGCCAAGCGTCGGGTAGCAATCGGTGTTCAGACCGGGGGCCTGACTGACGCCTGGATCGGGCGAGCCTCCGCGCGTCAGAACACCCGCATCGCCTGGATGATCGCCGGCCCCATGATCACGGCAAACAGCACCGGCAGGAAGAACAGGATCATGGGCACGGTCAGCTTGGGCGGCAAAGCGGCCGCCTTCTTTTCCGCGGCCTGCATGCGCTGCTCCCGTACCTCGTCTGCCATGACGCGCAGGGCGTGTCCGATCGGCGTTCCGTAACGTTCGGCTTGAATCAGAGCGAGCACGACGTTCTTGACGCCTTCGACGCCGGTGCGATCTGCCAGATTTTCATAGGCCTTGCGCCGTTCGCCCAGAAAGGAGAGCTCAGCGTTGGTCAGCGTCAACTCTTCAGCAAGCGGAATCGACTGGATTCCGATCTCCTCCGCCACCTTCTTGAAGGCGGCCTCGATCGACATACCGGATTCGACGCAGATCAGCATCAAATCCAGCGCGTCAGGCCATGCCCGCATGATCGAAAGCTGCCGGTTCTGGATGCGGTTCTTGACGTAGAGGTTCGGCGCGTAAAAGCCGATCGTGCCGACAACCGCGGAGATGAACACCTTCACCACGGCCGGCTGATCGGGCGACAGCAGGCCAAAAGTGTAGAGCAGTGCCGCGAAGAACAGAATGAACGGCATCACCAGGCGAGCGAAAAGAAACGTATAGAGCGGTGCCGTGCCGCGGAAGCCGGCCTGGCGCAGCTTGAACTGCGTCGTCTCGTCCGAAAGCAGCGCTTGGAGATTGAGCTTATCGACGAGGCGCTTCAGCTGCTGCTTCGGCTGATTGCGCAGCGATGCCCGCGCGTTGTTCTTTTCCGATGCCAGCCGCGCCCGCTCGCGGGCCCGGATCTTGTCGCGCTCCAATGCGACGGTCTTCATCCGGCTCTTCAGCCTGTCGCCCTCAAGGAACGGCACCGCCAGGGTAAAGATCGTCCCCGTCACGGCAACGACAGTGAGTGCCGCGATGATCATCTGACGGTCGGCGAGATAGGCAAGCTTAAAATCCACGTCCCGGCCTCATATGTCGAAGTTGATCATCTTGCGCATGACCATGACGCCGATAATCATCCATAACGCACCGGAGATTAGAATGACGTTTCCGGCTGTTTCGGTAAAAAGGAGCATGATGTAGTCCGGGCTGAGCATATAGATTGCCGCGGTAACCAGGACCGGAAGAGAGCCAATGATCGCGGCAGAGGACTTGGCTTCGGCACTCATTGCCCGGATCTTGCCCTTCATCGTCTTGCGTCCGCGCAGCACTTTTGAAAGGTTGCCCAGCGCCTCCGACAATGAACCACCGGCCTGCTGCTGAATAGCGATCACAATGGCGAAAAAGTTCGCTTCCGGCACCGGCACGCGATCCGGCAGCTTGGCGACCGCATCGGCCAGCGACACGCCCATCGTCTGGGTTTCGACGATCCGGCGGAACTCCGACTTAACCGGCTCCCGCGCCTCATTGGCGACGATGGTGATGCACTCGCCGAGCGGCAGGCCGGCCTTGGTGCCACGCACCACAACGTCCACAGCGTTCGGTAGTTCGTCGAGAAAGGCATTAAGTCTCTTGTTTCGGCACCGGGCGATGAACCAGCGCGGCAGGCCGAACGTCCCGACGAAGGCGAACGCACCGACCACCCATGGAGACGACGCCGCCAAATAGCCGACCATCAGCGAGATCAGTCCGGACAGAATCGAGATGACAATGAATTTGCGCTTCGACCAGTCGAGACCGGCCTGCGCCAGCCGTTGATCCAGGTTGGGGCGGTTGGCCGCCCGCTGCTTATTCTTCTGCCGATCTTCGAACTCCCGCAGTTGCTCCTGGACAGACCTGCGCCGACGCTCTCCGTCGCGTTCCTTGCGCTTCTCCGTGAGGAGGATGCCGCGTTCGGTGACGCCCTTCAGACGTTCCTGGCGATGGCGGTCGCCAGAAAGCTGCGGCTGGAACAAGGCATAGAGCACACCGCCGAGCGACAACGCCACCAGTACGGCAACCGCGACGAACGTCATTTCCGGTGGCAGAGTGGCGAAAAGCTCAGCCAAGGCCGGCCTCCCGGACTTCTGCCGCGTCGAGCGCGGCGGCGAGCCGGCTCTCCTCGCCGAAGTAGCGCGCCCGCTCCCAGAACCGCGGCCGGCCGATGCCGGTCGAACGGTGGCGTCCGAACAGGTTGCCGTTCGCGTCCTCACCGAGGATGTCGTAGACGAACACGTCCTGGGTGATGACGACGTCGCCCTCCATGCCGACCACCTCGGTGATGTGGGTGATCCGGCGCGAACCGTCGCGCAGGCGCTGCGCCTGAACAATGACATCGATCGAGGCGACGATCATCTCGCGCAGCGTCTTGGAGGGCAGCGTAAACCCTCCCATCGTGATCATTGATTCCAGGCGCGACAACGCCTCTCGTGGGCTGTTGGCGTGCAGCGTGCCCATGGAACCGTCGTGGCCGGTGTTCATGGCCTGCAGCAGGTCGAACGCTTCGGGGCCGCGTACCTCGCCGACGATGATGCGCTCTGGACGCATGCGCAGGCAGTTCCTGACGAGGTCGCGCATAGTGATCTCGCCCTCGCCTTCGAGGTTGGGCGGCCGCGTCTCGAGCCGCACCACATGCGGCTGCTGCAGCTGCAGCTCGGCGGAATCCTCGCAGGTGATGATGCGTTCGGTCGGATCGATATAGCGTGTCAGGCAGTTGAGCAACGTCGTCTTGCCCGAACCCGTGCCACCGGAGATCAGCACGTTGCAGCGGCTGCGGCCGATGATCTGGAGGATCGTCGCGCCCTCGGGCGAGATCGAACCGAGCCGAACCAGCTGATCGAGCGTAAGCTTGTCCCGCTTGAACTTGCGGATGGTGAGCGCCGGCCCGTCCAGCGCCAGCGGCGGGGCGATGACGTTGACGCGCGAGCCGTCTGGCAGGCGGGCGTCGCAGATCGGGCTTGCCTCGTCGACACGGCGGCCGACCTGGCTGACGATCCGCTGGCAGATGTTCATGAGCTGCTTGTTGTCGCGAAACCGGATGCCGGTCTGCTGCACCTTGCCCTGGGTTTCGATATAGACCGTGTCGGCGCCGTTCACCATGATGTCGGCGATGTCGTCGCGCGCAAGCAGCGGCTCCAGTGGGCCGTAGCCGAGCACGTCATTGCAGATGTCCTCCAGCAGGTCCTCCTGCTCGGAGATCGACATCACGACGCTCTTCAATGCGATGATGTCGTTGACGACATCACGGATCTCTTCGCGTGCGTCCTCCGCTCCGAGCCGGGAGAGCTGTGACAGGTCGATCGCCTCGACCAGGGCGTTGAAGATCGAAGCTTTGGTTTCGTAGTAGTCCTGCGACCGGCGCGGAGCCAGACGGTCGGTCTCCCGCGGCGGCGGGGCGACCGGCTTCGGCGCGGCGGCTGCGGTTGGGGTGGCGGATGAGGCAGATGCGGGCGGGGCGGCGGCTGCACTGACCGCCGGCTCCGGCACCGGCGGCCTCGCCGGCGCTTCCGGGCGTGCGTCCGGGACCTTGGTCGGAGCCGATCCGAATTGTCCACGTCTACCGAACATTGTCACTCGCTCTTGCTTCCCACGACCTCGCCGGATCGGGCGATCCGGCCCAGACGGGCTTCACCCGATTACTTGGCGCTGCGCTTCAACAGCCGCGCCATCAGCGGCTTCAGCGCCAGACGCCGGCTCCGCTTCAGCTCGCTCCGGCCGGTAATGACCTGAGCAATCAAATCGATCTGGGCACTGACCGGACTCTTGGCATCGATCTCGCCGATCATCTGCCCGTTGTTGGCGGCCGTGCCAAAGAGGTGCGGGTCGAAGCCGATGACGGCCATCGGCTCGAGGTCGAGTGCCCGGGCGAACTCCTCCGCCTTGATCTCTGGCCGCTTCGGCACGTTGACACGGTTCAGCACCAGATGCGGCTTGTTGTCGTTCGGCCTGAGCTGGTGCAGCGTGTCCACCATGTTCTTGGCATTGCGCAAATTGGCGAGATCGGGCTCGGCAACCAGCAGAATTTCGTCGGCGGCCGCCAGTACGCGCCGCGTCCAGCTCGTCCAGGCGTGCGGAAGGTCCAGCACGACGGACGGCGTGCCGTTGCGCATGACCTCGATCAGCGCGTCGAATGTGGTCTCGTCGTAGTCGTAGGCCCGCTCCAGTGACGCGGGGGCGGCGAGAAGACTGAGCCGATCCGTGCATTTGGCAAGAAGCCGATCGAGCAGTGTCTCGTCGAGCCGCTCGGGCGAGGAGATCGCTTCGTAGATGCCCTGCAGCGGATCCTGATTGAAGTCGAGACCGGCCGTGCCGAAGGCCAGGTCGAGGTCGGCCAGCACGACATCGCTCTCGAACAGGCTCGCGATCGCAAAGGAGACATTGTGGGCGATGGTGGACGCACCGCAGCCGCCCTTGGCGCCGACGACCGCGATCGTGCGGCCGAGCGGCTCGGCCCGAGGGTCGGTGTAGAGCGCGCCGATCGTGCCGATCACGTCGAACAGGTCGATCGGATAGACCAGATACTCACTGACGCCGCGATGAATGAGATCGCGATAAAGGGTCACGTCGTTGACGTGTCCGATGACGACGACCTTGGAACCGGCATCGCAAACCTCAGCGAGCCGGTCCAGGCCGGCGGTGAGGTCAGTCGCTGAAGACTGGCTCTCGATCATGATGAGATTCGGCGTCGGTGCCGAGGCATAGAACTCGACCGCTGCGCCGATACCGCCCATGTGCACCTTGACATGGGCCTTTGCCATGCGCCGGTCCCCTGCCGCCGCTTCTATGGCCGCCGCCACCGCCGGCGTCTCGCAGAAGGCTTGCACCGAGATGCGCGGAACCGGGCGAAGGTCGGCCGGGTTGATCCCCTCGCGTTCCGGCGCGGCCTCCTCCCGCTCCGGGACCCCGATTTCAGGCGCGTCTTCGAAGGCCAGGCTGGTCATGGCTGGCGGACCTCCTCACATCAATCGGCTGCGTCCGAAATCTTTGCACCGTCGCCTTCCTTGTACTCGGCGGCCGTCTGCTCGCCCTTGCGGTACTTCTCGAAGACGACGCCGCGGCGCTGCCGGTCGGCCGGCGTGGTGGCGCGCGGATAGATCAGGTCGGCCGGGTTTTCGACCGACGCAGCAAGGTTGTACTGCGTGGCGCAGCCAAAATTCTCGAAGTTTGTATTGGCAAAGTTGCCCGCGATATTGTCGGGCCATTGGCCGCATGATGCGACGTTCGCGGCCATCGTCAGATAGGCGAGCCGCACCGGCGCCGCGGCCGTCGGATCGTCGACTGGATAGGTCCTCGTCACGATCCGGCCGCGGTTGACGCCGCCGTTCTGAAGCGCTTTTCGGATCTGCGGCGTGATCGCATGAACCGCGCCATCGTTCGCTGCGCCCGAAGGCACGATGACCTCCACCGTGCCGTCGCCACGCTTGATCGCGTCATGGCCGAAGCTCGTCACCGCGGCGGCCATTTCGGGTGACAGCTTGCGCATATTGGTGCCGACCGGCAGGTCGAGCGTCTCGTTGCGCTCGGCAAGCACGATCGGATGGCGCAGCCGATAGTCGTTTGCCGCAAGCACCGCCGTGGTGGGCTCGCTCTGGCAGCCTCCGAGAACAGCCGCCAAGGCCAAGATTATCGGGAGAGCGATCCGGCCGGCGCCGATTCTGGGCTTAATGCGGAGCATGAAACCGGTCCTCACTCGTAGATGTAGCCGACCTGGCCGTGATAGGTGCCCGCTGCCGGGTTGCCCGAGACGCGGTAGACCCGGTTGAGGCGGTTCAGGAAAATGGTGCTGGCATCGCCGGCCGGCGCCAGATTCTGGTCCGGCGTGGCGAGTTTCGACCGGTTGACGGGCTTGGCGACATAAGGCGTGACGAACACAACGAGCTCGGTCTGCTGGCGCAGGAAGTCGCGGCTCTTGAACAACGCCCCAAGGACCGGCACCTGCATGAGGCCGGGCACACCATTGAGGTCCTGCTTGTAGGTCTCCTTCAACAGACCGGCCATGACCAGGGTCCCGCCGGACGGCAGCTCGACGGTCGACTCGGCCCGGCGCACCTTCAGGGCAGGGATGGTGATGAGATTGACCCGCACCGCACCTTCCTGGGTCAGCTCGCTGACTTCGGTCTTGACGCGCAGGCTGATACGCCCGCCCGACATGACGATCGGAGTAAAGTCGAGGCCGACGCCGAACTTCTTGAACTGGACACCGATCTTGCCGTCGTCTTCGCTGACCGGGATCGGGAATTCTCCGCCGGCCAGGAAGCTGGCATTCTCGCCCGAGATCGCCGTCAGGGTCGGCTCGGCCAGCGTGCGAATGACGCCGTCTCGCTGCAGCGCCTCAATCTGCGCGGCAAGGGAGGTCGAGCCGGCCATGAATCCACCAAGGAGGTCACCCTGATTGACCACGTTAGAGTTGACCGTGAAGCCCGGCTGATTGTTGAACTGTACCGAGTAATTGCCGATCCCGATCGTGCCGGCCAGATTGACGCCGAGCTGCTTGATTACCGAACGCTCGACCTCGGCCACGGTCACCTTGAGCTGGACCTGCTCACCGTCTTCGACCGAAATCATGTTGAGCACCGGCGTCGACTTGTCGTCGCCGCCACCCTTCACGAAGCGGGCGGCGAGGTCGGCGGCGCGCTGCGCGTCGGCGGCGTTGCGGGCAGTTCCCGACAGGATCATGCTGCCGTTGACGGACTCGGCCCGGATTTGAGCGCCCGGGATCATCCGGGCGAACATGGCGTTGAGTTCCGTGGTATCGGTCTCAACGGCCAGGTCGAAGCTGGCGATCTGACGCCCTCCCTGGCCGAACAGAAACAGGCTCGCCTGCCCTGCCTTGTTGCCGAGGATGAACACCCGACGATTGCTGCGGACCACAGCGTCTGCGATCTCCGGATTGGAGACGAGCACATCGCGCACATCCTCTCCGAGATTGATGACAACGGAGCGGCCAAGGCCGACACGCAGCAGCCGCCCGGACACGTGGTCGCCCGGTGCAAGGTTGATGGTCTTGGGATAATCCGTGCCAGCCGATACCGGCGACATGCCCCCCATGGCGGCGGCTAGAAAGCCAAGGACGACAAACGCCCCCAGCAATCCGCCCTTGAACCGTTGCCCCCGCATGCGAAATCTCCTGACGCCGTTAGGCCTCTTGAAGGCGACGCTGCCGCTAAGGCCGCGCCGTCCCCTGACTCACCACACCGTATTTCACGAAGTTGACCCCGCCGCCGACAGTCTGAGGTTCATCGTCGTCGTCACCGGAATCGACCGCGCTCCGCAGTGCCAGCGAGATGGTGCCGATCTGCTGGGCCCGGGCCACGATTTCCGTTTGCTCCGGCGTCAGCTCGAGTGTCGCCGTCTGCCCCGGGGGCAGTGCCTTCTCGTCCTGCTCACCGGCGGTCGTCGTGTCGATCGCCAGCACCCGAACGTTCTGCAGGATGGTGTCGCTGGTGACGCTGTTGCTGCCCGATCCACTGATCTGCCGGGTCAGGATCAGGTCGACCTTGTCGCCCGGGAGGATGAAGCCGCCGGCGGTGGTCACCGCCTCGACCGGCACTGCGATCGCCCGCTTGCCTTTCGGCAGGATCGCAGCCATGAAGCCGCGGTCGGTCGAGATCAGGCGCTCCTCTCGGATCGGCTCGCCCGCATAGACTGGCGCCTTTGCGATCCGCCCGATCATCTCGTCCGCTGCCGACGCGCGATTCGAACGGAGGATGGCCCCGGCGGGAGCAGCACCCTTCGGCCAGGCCATCCAGGAAATGTCGCCGGCTGATATCTGGCTACCGAGCTTGATGTCCTTGGCCGCGACCAACACTTCGTCGGTTGCCACTGCGGGCGCTTCGGCAGTTGGCTGCGGCTCGGCCACCGGACCTGCGCCGATCACCAGGCGTGCAGCCAGCAGGCCGGCGCCCACCGCCACACATAGGATGGCCAAACGCGCGATCTTCATGTCTGTCCCCACGCCCCATTACGCGTCATGACCCGGACACAAAGTCGAGGTCCGGCAGTCACGAGACAAACTTTGGGCGAAATTGGTCAAGACATGGTTAATGAGGAATAATTGGATATGCTTAACAGCGTTTAACGTTTACGCATTCTGCGAAGGCTGGATTCATTCGTTAAAGCGATGTTAACAAGACACTTGTATTATCCACGGCGACGTACTGCTTGAAGTAGCGGCGACGGCGAGGTCCGATTAGGGATCAGCCGGCCGCCACAGCCGCGAACCAGAGGGTCTGCGGATAGAGCTGCAACGCGGCGAGCGCTATGGCGATGCCGTAAGGCACCCCCGTCTGAGGGCAGTGCAGGCGCAGCAGCCAGTTCTGGCCATGGACCGCGGCCGGCAGCACGGGCACGCTGCGGAACAATAGAAGCAGCAAGGTCAGCGCGCCGCCATAGATCACCGCGAGCAGGAGGAAGTGGAGCAACAGCGGCGAGAACCCGAGCCACACGGCGGCGGCGGCCGCCAGCTTGGCGTCGCCCCCGCCCATCCAGCCAGCGGCGAAGTAGGCAAATCCGAGCGCGAGCACGATGCCGCCCGCAGCAAGATGCAGGCCGATGTCGGTGAGCGATAGGCCGGCGAACGGGGCGAGCAAGGCGAAGCCGGTAAGCAGCAGGAGCGCGACCCGGTTCGGGATCGTCATGGTGAAGAGGTCGGAAGCCCCGGCAAAGGCGACGAGGCAGGGAAAGATCACCAGAAGAGCCGCCGAAAGCATTGCCGAATCCTGATGCTCATGCGTGAGACAGAGATGGACGCTAAAGCGACGCTAGTGCTCAAAACATGATCTCTCGTCTAAGCGTCAACGGACGGCCTTGGCCGTCCGCGCATCTTGTCTGCCGCAACTGGCTGGCCGCCAAGTGGCATGCAGCGATTGCTGCACCCTTAGCGACCGGAGGACTGCTCACTTCGGAGCAGCGGAACCGAGCTTGTTAGAAATCGTTTCGAAGATGCCGTAAAGATTGTCGCCGGCAGTGCCGAGGATGGCTACGATGGTGACGGCGATCAGACCGGCGATCAGGCCATATTCGATAGCGGTCGCGCCGGACTCGTCCTTGGCGAAACGCGCAAGCAGATTCTTCATGGGACAGCTCCTAAATCCACGTGTTTTGACAGCACCAGCCCCTCGGCCTTGTTGTTTCGTTTCGGCCGTTTGAAGCTTTCAGGACCTTAGGGAGGACATCTTTCTGCCCGGTTAATTGAACCGTATACGGTCGTATTCGTTCAAAATTTGAATCTTTCTGGTTAATAGACAGCAAACGCAATCCACCAACCAATGATTCCCATATATTTACCTGGAGTCGACAAGTGATGACGGTTGGCCAAGCAGGTGAATTCGACACGGCCTTTGGCGACAGCCCACGTGTGAGACCCTCAGCATTCATGCGGAGGAACAGCCCTTTGCATCCCGCGAGCGCGCATGCGCCGGATAAGCAAAGAACATCAGCAGGGTAACGCACCGACCACACGCGGGTTCGCCGCGGAGGCCACTGACATCTTCTGCCAATGCCGCGTTAGAGTTTCCTTCACCAAAGCGCCCCACAATAAAGCCGTTCCTTTTCAAGGAGGCTGAAATGCCCTCACCATCGACGAGCCTGCCGGGACTCGCCTTCGTTCTGGCGCTGCTTGCAGCGGCCGCGCCAGTCAGGGCCCAGGAACCTCCGGTGGTTGTGCTGACCGACCGCGCCAAGGTGTTCCGCATCGACGCGCCGGCGGACACGATCATCATCGGCAATCCCGCAATCGCTGACGTAACCATGCACGATCGCCAAACCGTGGTGATCACCGGCAAGCAGTTTGGCTCGACCAATCTCGTCATTCTCGACAAGTCCGGACAGCCGATCATCGATGAAGTGATCGTGGTTCAACAGTCGGAGACCAATCTGGTCACGGTCCAACGCAATGCCGTGCGGTACTCTTACGCCTGCGCTCCCGTGTGCGATCCCGTGTTCCGGATTGGCGACGACAAGGACGGCTTCGAGGCCACTGCGAAGCAGGTCGAGTTCCGCGACAAGATGGCAGCGACGGCCGCGGGAGCACACTGACGAACGGGGAGATCGGGGGCAGAGGAATGATCGCGCGCCTGCTGATACGCAGCAATGGTCGTACGACAGGGTCGCAGCCGGATTTCCTTCGCGACCGCCGCGGCGTGACGGCGGTCGAATTCGGCTTGGTCGGCCTGCCCTTTCTCCTTCTGCTCGTCGGTATCATCGAAACCGGGCTGACATTCTTCATCAACCAATCGCTCGACAATGCGGTGCTGCAGGCGACGCGCCTGATCCGCACTGGCCAGGCCAAGGCTCAAGGCTTCGACGCTGACGCCTTCAAGGCCGAGATCATGAACCAGTTCGACTACCTGCCCGTGTCTGTCGATCGGCTCAGCGTCGATGTCGAGGTGCTGCCGAACTTCGGATCCTACACGCCCAAGCCGCTAATCAAGGACGGTAAGCTGGTCGACGACTTTGGCTACGACCATGGCAATGCCGGCGAAATCGTGATCGTCCGCGCCCTCTATCGCTGGCCGATGCTCACGAACTTCTTCAAGATGGAGTACGGCGACCTCGATGATGGCAGCCGCGCACTTGTCTCCACGGCCGTCTTCCGCAACGAGCCGTTCCCCTGGTAGAATGGGCAGGGTCCGCGCGATGAGCCTTCAGTCTCCCTGTCCGGCCGAACCACAATCCCGCAATGCCCGTATTGCCGCAAGATTTGGCGGCGACCGCCGAGGGGTTGCCGCAGTCGAGTTCGCGCTCATCGTCCCAATCATGCTCGTTCTGCTGATCGGTTCGGTCGAGTTCAACAGGATTTTCACCCTGGATCGCAAGGTCGGACAGGCAGCGGCGTCGGTCGCCGACCTCGTCGCTCAGGTCAGCAGCATATCGAGCTCGGACCTGAATGACGTGCTGAAGATCTCGGGGGCGATCCTCGATCCTTATCCTGAGTCGGGCATCAAGCTTGTCGTCTCGAGCCTGCGCGTGAAGGGGTCGGGCAAGACCGAGGTGATGTGGAGCCGCGGGCTCAACACCGCGAAATGGAGCACTGGCGCCGCCCCACCCGTGAGCGTGCCGAGCGGTCTCACCGAGGAGAAAGACACCTACCTGATCGTGGCTCACACCACCTACACCTATCAGCCGCTGTTCGCGACCTTGTTCAAGGACGTGATCAATTCCGACACGATCGAGCTCGAGGAGATCTACTACGCTCGGCCGCGTCTCAGTGCGAGCGTCGACTGCTGTTCCTGACACGTGTCTCGGTCGATTATATCAGTTGCGAGTTGACCGGGAGGAGATGCGGGCGCAAGCGGAGGCCAATGACCGGCCAATCGGACAGGCAAGGATCCGTCGATGACATGATCAGGATCAAAGGCACCTGCCCGATAATCGGCGAAACCCGGATGGCTTGAGGCTACAATTATCCGTTGCGGTAGCCGACGAAGGGACGACCGGAGATGGCCAGAAATCGAACCTATGACGAGATCGCTGTCGGCGACAGCGCGGCCATTGACCGAGAGTTGACGGCGAATGATCTCTACGTGTTCGCGCACGCCTCCGGCAATCTCAATCCACTGCACATTCCCGATATCGACTGGACCGGCGATGGTGTGATCGACGAACCGGTCGCCCCGGCCATGTGGATAGGTTCGCTGATTTCCGCAGTCCTCGGCACCGTCCTGCCGGGGCCGGGAACGATATACCGCTCCCAGAGCTTCGACTTCATCGACCGCGCAAGGATCGGTGACCGTTTGACCGTCACCGTCACTGTCACCGCCAAGGAGCCGGACGACCGCGTTCGGCTCGCCACCATGGTCTGTCGCGACGACGGCTCACCGATCACTCGCGGCGAGGCCGTCGTCACGGCGCCGCGCGAGACGATCGTCTTCGACCCTGCCGACCTTCCCGGTATCCTGATCCGGCGCCACCAACACTTCGATCGGCTGATCGCGCGCGCTGCCGCTCTGCCGGCGCTGCCGACGGCAGTGGTTGCGCCGGACGATCCCCATTCGCTCGGTGGGACAATGCTTTCCGCCCGGGAAGGTCTGATTGTTCCAATTCTTATCGGCGCCCGAAACCGCATCGAGGCAGCCGCAGCGGAAATCGGAGCCGATCTCGGCGGTCTCGAGATCATTAACGTCGAACCTGAAACCGAGGCCGCGTCGCGCGCGATCATGATGGTCAACGAAGGCCGTGCCCGCGCGGTGATGAAGGGCCACCTCCATACTGAAGACCTGCTGCGCCATGTCGTCAAGCGCGACGGCGGACTTCGAACCCGGCGCCGTATCAGCCATTGCTTCGTCCTGGACGTGCCGGGCCGGCCGACTCCGGTCATCATATCCGACGCTGCCATCAACATCGCACCGGACCTCGCCGCCAAGGTGGACATCGTCCAGAACGCGATCGACATCGGTCACGCCATCGGGATCACCTCGCCCAAGGTCGGGATCCTCTCGGCGATCGAGACGGTCAACCCATCGATCCCCTCGACGATCGATGCCGCCGTCCTGTCCAAAATGGCCGAGCGCGGTCAGATCAAAGGTGGCATCGTCGACGGACCGCTCGCCATGGACAACGCCATCGACGTCCAGGCGGCCCGGGCCAAGGGCATTGTCTCGACGGTCGCCGGCCGGGCCGAGATCCTGATCGTGCCCAACCTCGAGGCCGGCAACATGCTGGCAAAGGAGCTCACCTTTCTTGCTCATGCCGAGGCGGCGGGCATCGTGGTCGGTGCCAGAGTGCCAGTGATGCTGACAAGCCGTGCCGACGACGACCGCGCCCGGCTTGCCTCCTGTGCGCTGGCGCTGCTCTACGACCACTGGCAGAAGGCAGGTACCGTGCTCAATCCTGATCTGGAAGCGCCTTCCAACGGGGCTGCACCATGAGTGACAGCGTCGTCCTCGTCCTCAATGCCGGCTCTTCGTCAATCAAGTTCCAGCTATTTTCCGGGGACGAACCGCTGCTGCGCGGCCTTATTGACGGGCTCGGAACCGCAGCGCGCTTCACCGCCCGCACCAGCAACAACCTGATACTGATCGACCGCGATCTCACGACTGCAGAAGGCGCCGGACACGGTCCGGCACTCCGGCCACTCATGGCCTTTCTCCTCGAGCACTTCCCAGACCTTGACTTGGCCGGGGTCGGCCATCGCGTTGTCCATGGCGGCCCAACCCTTTCCGAGCCCGTCGTGGTCACGCCGGAAGTAGAAACGGTGATCGAGTCCCTGGTTTCACTCGCTCCGCTGCACCAGCCGCACAACCTCGCCGGTATCCGCGCGGCGCGAACCGCCTTTCCCGGCATCCCCCAGGTCGCCTGTTTCGATACCGCCTTCCACCGCGACCATCCCTGGGTCAACGACGCTTTCGCCCTGCCGCGCAGGTATTTCGACGAAGGCGTCCGTCGCTACGGCTTCCACGGGCTCTCCTATGAATTTATCGCCCAGCGGTTGGGTGAGATCGCGCCCGACGTCGCCTCCGGCCGGGTGGTGGTCGCCCATCTCGGAAACGGCGCCTCTATGTGTGCAATCAAGGGCGGCCGCAGCGTCATTTCAACCATGGGCTTCTCCGCCCTTGATGGCCTTCCGATGGGCACACGCTGCGGGCAGCTTGATCCGGGCGTGATCCTCTATCTCCTCCAGGAGAAAGGCATGACGGCCGGCGAGATCTCGGAACTTTTGTACAGGGAATCCGGGCTCAAGGGCCTGTCGGGCCTTACCGGTGACATGCGCGAACTCGAAGCATCGCGCGACCGGCGTGCAGCCGACGCAATCGACTACTTCGTGTTCCGTATCCGCCGAGAAATCGGGGCCATGGCGGCGGTGTTGTCGGGCCTTGACGCCATCGTCTTTACCGGCGGCATCGGCGAAAATTCGGGACTTGTGCGCCGTCGTGTCATCGCCGGCCTGGAATGGCTCGGAATCATCCTCGATGAAGCGGCCAACGCCCAAGGTCTGACTGAGATCTCCTCCAGGACCTCCCGGGTCAAGGTGCTCGTCGTGCAGACGGACGAAGAGTGCATGATTGCCCGCCACACGCGGCACGTCATCTCCCAGCTCGGCGCCGCCTGACCGGCCTGACGATCGACATCGCAAAGCCTACCGGGGCGTAAGCGGCTTGAGGCCGCTCTGCGGGGCAGCCGCAATCAGCGGCGCGAAATCCTCGCTGGTCACGGGCTCGAATCCCCGCGGCAAGTCGGGTGCCACCGAGCGATAGGCGCCGGGATCGACTCGGTCGAGGACGAGCAGCAAAGCTCTCAGCCGCTCCCGCACCGGCTCCGGAACGGCCGTGCGCACCACATGCGGCGCATGTGGTACCGGGGACGATGTCCAGACGATCCGGAACCGCTCAGGCGCGGCGATCCCGAGATCGGCGAGGTGCTTCAGCGTCCCGCGGCTGTAGCCCTGCGACGGGTCGCCGGTGAGCGACGACCAGCCCAAAGCCGCCTCCGCCCGCCCTGCAAGCACGGCCTTTGCTGCCTCGACCGGACCTGCGGCTTCAATCCGGTCAGCGAAAAAAGTGCCCGGCTCGAAACCCTCGGCCCGGAAGGCGGCAAAGGGGACGCGCCGTCCGGCAGTCGAACCGGGCCCCGACACGGCAAGCCGCGCGCCCTCAAGGTCGGCGAGCCCGAAATAATCGCTGTTGCTGAGGACCAGAAGAACCGCATGCCAGGCTGTGCCACCGTCGGCCGCACGCGGCACGGCAAGCGGCTCAACGCATCCGCACTGCGCATAGGCGTCGGCGTAGGCCGAAGCCGACAGCGGCGCATAATCGACCTGGCCGTGGATCAGGGCCCCTTGCAATCCCCGCAGCGTTCGGAAGGCGACGAGTTCGACCGGCACCTTGAGCTGCCGCTCGACGAATGCGCGGAACGGTTCAACGTCGGAAAAGCCGCTGCGCGCTGGGTCAATGACGAGCCCGACCCGCAGCACCGGCAACAACGACAGCATTTCGGGATCAAAAGCCGAGGTCGGTGCGATGGCATCTGGCCAGGGACTGTCGTAGCCCTCCACCGGTGGCGCCGCCTCTTCGGCGCCATCGGCGGTCTCGTCGAGGTAGTCGGGCATCGGGGCGGCCGAAGGGCCTGGTTCTTCCGCAAAGGTTGGCCGGCCGTACGCTGCCATCCAGACGGCGGCGCAGAGCATCGCAAGGATCACGGCTCGACACGTTCGCCGGACAGTCATAGGGTTGCGATCCTTGGCCTGCTCTCTCTTCGCCGCCACCTTTCGATATTGCCCTGGACACCATCATGACCCGCACCATCGACACGGTGGTCTTCGACATCGGCAACGTGCTGATCGAGTGGGATCCGCGTCATCTCTACCGCAAACTGTTTCCGAGCGAAGCCGAGGTCGAGCGCTTCCTCGCCGAAATCTGCACGGACGCCTGGAACCTGGAGCAGGACCGCGGCCGCAGCTTTGCCGAAGCGATCGCCGAGCGCATTGATCTCTTCCCCGACCACGAGGCGGAAATCCGGGCCTATGACGAGCGTTGGCACGAGATGGTGCCCGGCGCGATCGAGGACACCGTTTCGATCCTGGAAAGTCTCAAGGCCACCGGCATTCCGCTCTATGCCATCACCAATTTCTCTCGCGAGAAGTTCGCCGAAGTGCAGATCCGATTCCCGTTTCTGGCCTCTTCGTTTCGCGACATCGTGATATCGGCGCACGAACGCCGACTGAAGCCGGACCCGGAGATCTATCAGATCCTGCTCGCCCGCAACGGCCTGACCGCCGAGCAGACGGTGTTCATCGACGACTCTCCGAGGAACGTCGAGGGGGCGCGCGCCATCGGCATGTCGGCACTCCATTTCCAGGGGCCCGAGCGGCTGCGCACCGACCTCGCCGCGCTCGGCTTTGCAGTGTAGCACAGCCCCGCTGTGCCTAACCGCCTTCGAAGCCGGTGAGCACGTTGACGCAGTTCACGCCGAGCGCCTCAACCGCATATCCTCCTTCCATTACGAAGACGGTCGGCAGGCCGACCTTCGCAAGCCGCGCGCCAAGGCGCGAGAAGTCGTCGGAGACGAGCCGAAATTTGGAGATCGGATCGCGCTCGTAAGGGTCGAGGCCAAGAGACACGATCAACGTGTCGGGCGAGAACGCCGCCACCTTGGCCAGCGCCGCTTCGAGCGCCTCCGACCAGATCGGCCAATCGGTGCCGAGCGGCAAAGGGAAGTTGGCGTTGAAGCCTTCGCCAGGCCCCACGCCCATCTCGTCGGCATGGCCCAGAAAATAGGGATACTCCTCCCGTGGATCGGCGTGCAGTGACAGAAACAGCACGTCGTCGCGGTGGTAAAAGATCGCCTGCGTGCCATTGCCGTGATGGTAGTCGACGTCGAGTACGGCGATCCGCTCAGCGCCGGCGTCACGCATCCATTGCGCGGCGATCGCGGCGTTGTTGAGGAAACAGTAGCCGCCGTAATAGTCTGCAGCAGCATGATGGCCCGGCGGCCGGCACAAAGCGAAGGCAGCACGCTCGCCGCCGCCCACCCGCTTCGCCGCTGTGAGCGCGCAATTGGCGGCGGCCCGCGCCGCGGCATAAGTGTGCTCGCCGATGGGTGTGCCGGCATCGAACGAATAACGTCCGAGCAGTCCATCTATATGGTCGGGGACTGGATCGGGACGCAAGTGGCGCACGGGCCAGACGAAGGGAAAGGCCTCTCCTTCACGCCCGGCGTCGCTCCAGCGCTTCCAGAAGCGTTCGAGAAAATCGAGGTAGTCTTCGCTATGGACGCGGGCGAGCGGCGCGGTGCCGAAGTCCTCCGGCTCGAGGATCTCGCCGAGACCGGTCGCCAGGATGCGGTCGCGCACGATCTCCGCCCGGGCCGGGATCTCCACAGCCGGCATCAGCCGCCCATCCGAAATTTCGTGCTTGGGATCGTGGGTGAGTTCGACCGGCGAAAAAAGTGTCTTCATGGGCCCGCGGCGTCCGCTCAAAGAAATCGGTACTCGGTGATCTGACGGTAGGTTTCGCCCGGCCGCAAGACCGCATTGGTAAAATCGACATGGTTCGGGCTGTCCGGCCAGCGCTGCGGCTCAAGGCAAAGCCCTGCCGAGACCCCGTAGCGCCGGCCTTCGAGCCCCGGAACCGGGACGTCGAGCATGTAGCCGTCGTAGAACTGGAGCCCGGGCTCCGTGGTCCAGACCTCCATGCGCAAGCCAGAAACCGGTCCTTCGAGTGCGGCAGCGAAGCGCTGTTCCTCGGAAGGTGCGATGGTCGGACCGATGCAGAAATTGTGATCGTAGTGGACGCGGTCGTCGTCGGACCAGCGGATTGGACGCATGTTGCGGAAGTCGAACGGGGTGCCGGTGACGGCCGCGATCTCGCCGGTCGGAATTGCCTCGGCGTCAACCGGAATGTAGCGTTCGGCCGCGATCTGCAGGCGGTGGTCGAGCACGTCGTCCGCGTCGTCGAGGTTGAAGTAGCTGTGGTGTGCAAGATTCAACAACGTCGGCGTGTCGGTGGTGCCTTGGAGGCCGACCTGCAGCGCACCGGACGGCGTCAGCCGGTACCTGCAGGTCACCTCGACGCGGCCGGGATACCCTTCGTCACCGTTCTTCGCGGTGATGGCAAGCAGAACCGCATCGTCATGAAGTTCCACCAACTGCCAAACTCGCCGGCTGAAACCCCTGAAGCCGCCGTGCAGATGATGACGGTTCTTCTGGTTGAGGCTGAGCTGGTACTGATGCCCGTCAAGCGAGAAGCGGCCGTGGGCGATGCGGTTTGCGTAACGCCCGGCGATCGCGCCGAAATAGGGCGAATGCTGCAGGTAATCCTCAAGCCGCTCCAGACCGAGCACGACCGGACGACCCGAGACGCGGAGGTCCCGCACCACAGCACCATAGTTCAGGACCTTCGCTTCGAGATTGCCTGCCGAAATCGTAAACTCCTGGACAGGCGTTCCGTCGTCCAGTGTCCCGAAAGCCCTGATCGTCACCGCAATTCTCCCGAAGCCGTTATCCGCACGCTTCGTTTCGGATTACCACGGCGGACGGAATCGGCAAGCAATGCTTCAATGGCTGATGCTTGGAAGGCTATTGTACGAGACGCATAGTGCGGCCACGGATATCAACGGTCGATAGCCGGGCGAGCGCCGACATGCCGACCAGGGTGATGCGGAGCGCACCTTCAGGAAGGACCATTGCCTCGACGTCGTTGAGCCGGATGGTACCGAGACGCAGGTCTCGAAGCCTCACTCGCGCCGCCTTTACCGTACCATTTGCCGTGCCGACCGGAACCGTATAGTCGGCCGGCAGTGGGCGGATCCCGGCCGCTGCCGCTGCCTCATGTGGCAGGGCGACCGTCGAGGCACCTGTGTCGATCATGGCCTCGACGGCCCGACCGTTCACCTGGATCTGGGTGTAGTAGTGGCCATTGCCTGCGGCACGCAGCACGAGCGTCCGTCCAATTCGGTCGGACGCACCGCCCGGCGCCATGCTTTCTCCCGGCTGAAGCAACGCGACAACAATGGGGTGCCGGATCGCCTGCATCGCCAGGTCCGGACCGAACACGGCTGTTCCGAGCACGACAAGGAGGATCAGCACGTAGCGCGCCATGAAAAAACTCCAGTCCGCCGCGACCATGGTACCGCAACGACGTTTCAAGCGTCGCACGGGGGAGTTAGCATCGCGTGAAGCCACGGCGCGCCGCGGCTAGCGACCGGGAGGCGGCGGGCCGACTACAGCGGGTTCAAGCTGGTCAGCGAGCTCTGCGATCGCCGACGCCGTTGGAGCACTCGACTGAGCGCCGGTCGCCGTGGTGGCGAGCCCGCCGGCGGCCGAACCCTCCGCAAGCGCCCGACCGATCCCCGCGCCGCGATCGAGAGCCGCAGCCAGAGCGCCGACGAAGGCATCTCCGGCTCCCGTCGTGTCGACCACCGACACCTGTGCTGCCGGCACGCGCCAAACGATGTTGCCGCGCCGCGCGACCAACCCGGCTCCGCCAAGGGTCACGATGGCCAGACGGTCCGGTCCGGCCAGTGCGGAAAGGCAGTCTTCCGAGGTCTTCGCGATCGTTCCGCGCTCTGCGGCAACCTCCTGTGCCTCGGCCTCATTGGCGACGACGATGTCCACTTGGTCGATCAGAGCCGACACGCCGCCGCCGCCAGAGGGCGCGGCGTTGAGCAGGATGCGGGCGCCGATTGCCCGCGCGCGCTCGACCGCCTCCGCGATCGGGTCCAGGGCAAGCTCGCGCTGAAGCACCAGCAGATCGCTTGCATTAAGTCGGCCGTCGAGCCAGTCGGCCGCAACCCGGGCATTGACCCCGCTTGCGCACATGATGAGGTTCTCCGCCGCAGCGTCGACGCCGATCATGGCAACACCGGTCGCGCCGGGGAGGCGCCGGACACCGGAGAGATCGACACCGGCGTCGCGCAGGCCCGCCAGCGCCGGCTCGGCGAAACTGTCATCGCCGACCGCACCGATCATTGCCACCTGGGCGCCGGCGCGCGCTGCGGCAAGCGCCTGGTTGGCCCCCTTGCCGCCCGGAAAGGTCTGGCAATCGGGACCGACCACCGTCTCACCGGGCCGCGGCAGCCGCGGCAGGGCAACGACCAGGTCGAGATTGATCGAACCGAAAACAACGATCACCGCACTCGTCTCCGCGTGCCGATTTCAAAAGCAGAACGCCCCGCGATGTAAGCGGGGCGCCGGCAAAAGGGCAATCGCGAAGAGATATTTCTGCCGTCACACCCAGCCGCCGTCGACGATATAGCTCTGGTTGGTGCACGCTGACGCCTCGTCTGAGGCGAAGAACAGAACGACCCGGGCGATGTCGTCGGGATAGAGCTTGCGCTTCAGGCACTGCCGGGTCATCAGCTCCTTCTCGCCCTCCTCGTCGAGCCAGAGCGCAATCTGCCGCTCCGTCAGGATCCATCCCGGTGCGATCGAGTTGACGCGGATGTTATCCGGGCCGAAATCCCGGGCGAGCGAGCGGGTCAGGCCGAGCACGGCGGATTTCGCCGCAGTATAGCAGGCCATGCCCCCCTGGCCGATCATCCACGACACCGAGCCCATATTGATGATCGAGCCGTTTCCGGCCTTCTGCATATCGGGGATCACCGCCTTGGCAGCGAAAAACTGGTGCTTGATGTTCACCGCAATGCGCTGGTCGAAGTAGTCCGGGGTGATATCAAGAAATGCGTGACGCTCGTCGTGCGCAGCGTTGTTTACAAGCACCGTGATCGGACCCAGCGCTTCGCGAACCCGGCCAATTGCCGTTTCCATCGCCGCGATGTCGGTCAGGTCCGTCTTCTCGAAATGCACCGTCGCACCCGCGGCGGTAAGCTCGGCAACGAGCCTTTCCGACGGCTCGTCGGCAATGTCGAGAAACCCGATTCTCGAGCTCTGTGCCGCAAAATGGCGGACGATCTCCGCGCCGATGCCGCTGCCGCCGCCTGTCACCAGAACCACGCGGTCCTTCAGACTCGGGTAAATCGCTCCATACTGCACGTGTCTCTCCCCTTCCCGTTCGCCGCAGCCATTCGGCTTCGGACCACCCGGTGCGGCCGCGTTCGAGGATCGATATTTAATTCCGTTTCCGAATTTAATCCAGCCAAACACACCCTCAAAAGCTCTATTCTGGTGACGGGCACTGGCTTACTTGGTGCCGTACATTCGATCTCCTGCGTCGCCGAGACCTGGCACAATGTAGCCGTGGTCATTGAGGTGATCGTCGATCGCAGCGGCAAAGATGTGAACATCCGGGTGGGCAGCGTTGAATTTCTCGACCCCTTCGGGAGCAGCGAGCAGACAGAGGAAGCGAATGTTCGATGCGCCGCGGTCCTTCAGTCGCTGCACTGCGGCAATCGCCGAATTGGCAGTGGCGAGCATCGGATCAACCACGATGACCAGGCGCTCGGCGAGATCTTCCGGCGCCTTGAAGTAGTACTCGACCGGCGTCAGCGTCTCGGGATCGCGGTAGAGGCCGATATGGGCAACGCGCGCCGCCGGCACCAGGTCGAGCATACCTTCGAGCAGTCCGTTGCCCGCGCGAAGGATGGAGGCGAAGACGAGCTTTTTGCCGTCGATCACGGGGGCATCCATAGCCGTGAGCGGTGTTTCGATCGATATCGTCGTGATCGGCAGGTCACGCGTCACCTCGTACGTGAGAAGCAGGGAGATTTCGCGTAGCAGACGCCGGAAACCCTGTGTCGACGTCTCCTTCTTGCGCATGTGAGTCAGCTTATGCTGCACCAGCGGATGATTGATGACGGTCGCACCTGCCATGGTCTGCCTCGCTTCTTGTCTCGTCGCCTTAGCGCCTTGCGGAGCTCTTTCACCCAAAGCACTTTCTTCGCTCGATGTGCCATCTATGACCAGCCCCACCGAGCAGGAAGCCAACTTGGAAGGTGTCATCCGGCACAGTTATCCCCGACACATGAGCGACAAGAAGTAGCCGCGGCGGGCGGTCACAGTGCGGCGGGGACGCCGAGCTTTGCGAGGAGGCGCGCCCGAGTCGCCTCGTCGCAGAACGCCGCCTCGATCGCCGTGCGCGTGATGGCGCGTTGCACGTCCGCCGTCCAGCCGAAGGTCGCCGAACAGGTGGCGTACTCGTGGCCCAACGTTGTCCGGAAATAGGGCGGGTCATCGGAGTTCAGCGTGATGCGGCAGCCGGCGCGGCGCAATAGGTTAACGGGGTGGAAGCGCAGGTTGGTGTAGAGACCGAGCGCAATGTTGGAAGCGGGGCAGACCTCCAGGACCACGCCCTCGGCGGCAATGCGTTCGACCAGCTTGCGGTCCTCGATCGCCCTGACGCCGTGGCCGATCCGGTTGACGCGCAGGAAATCGAGCGCGGCGGTCACGCTTTCCGGTCCGCCGAATTCGCCGGCATGGGCGGTGATGCCGAGCCCTGCCTCCGCCGCCATGCGGAAGGCGCGGCTGAAGTTTGCCGGATGGCCCTCGCGCTCGTCGCCGGCGAGGCCGAAGCCGGTGACGAGCGGATGCGGCTGACTGATCGCCTGAACCGCCGCCTGCTCGACGGCGCGCGAGCCGAAGTGGCGCACACCAGTCACGATCATTCGGCACTCGATCCCGGTCGCGACCCGTGCGCGCTCGACCCCGAGCGCCAGGCCTGCAATATAGTCGCCGTAGCCCAGCCCGCAGGCCGCCGCGTGATCGGGCGAAATCGTCAGCTCGGCGTAGATCACCGCCTCGGCGGCAAGCATGCGCAGATAGGTCTCCGCCAGAAGCGCATAGTCCTCTGGGGTCCGGAACACCGAACTCGCCCGGTCGTATGCGGCAAGAAACGAGGTGAAGTCATGCCAGGCGAAGCGCCCCTCCTCGTCGAACAGGCCGGTGAGATCGATGCCGCGCCTGGCGCCGAGCCGCCGCACCAGGTCGGCCGGTGCCGCCCCTTCGATGTGGACGTGGAGCTCTGCCTTGGGAATGGCGACCTTCAGGGCTTCGGGCATGGAGTTGTCAGAACCCCCGCATCGGCCTGTCGGTGGAGCGCTTCAGCCAATTGTCCGGTGACCAGGCCGCCGCGCCGTCGACCAGGTGCAACGCATAGGCGTGGCGCGACCGGTCGGACCGGTTCGGCGCCGATTTGTGCGGCACCAGGCCGTGGAGGATCACGAGCGTGCCCTTAGGAGCCAGAAGCGGAACATCCCTGCCGGAAAATGGCGTGCCGTCGAGGGTTTCCATGATCAGCGCGGTGCCGTCGTATCGGAACCGGCGGCGCAATGGGCCACGATGGCCTCCGGGAATACCGTAGAGACCCCCATTGGTCTCATCGGCGTCCTCAAGCGCAAACCAGAACCCCGTGCAGCTGAGCGGCTCGGTGTGCAGAAACGTGGAATCCTGATGACAATCGACCTCGCCACCGATGTGTGGCGGCTTGAAGATGTACATCGACTGGGCAAGCAGCGGGTCGACGAGGCCGAGGTCGGCGGCGGTGCGCTTCAGCCTCGGATCGCGGGAGAAGGCGCTAAAGACCGGATCAAGATCATGCAGGGCATGACCGACCTTGTTCAGCGCCTCGTGCTTCGGCTTGGTCAGCCGCCCGTCGGCATCGAACGCCTCCGCCTCGAAGAAGAAGTGGATCTGGTCGCCACTTTCGCGGAAATAAAGATCGCGGGCATGGGACTGAGCCGCTGTCTCGAACACCGAGGTCTCTGATGGGTCGAACTCGTCGATCAGACGGCGGATGCGCTGGCGCAGGGCGTCGCAATCGGACGCGCTCTTGTAGTCCCGCAGCACGAGAAAGCCGTCCTCGGCATAAGCTTCCTTCATGGCGTCGGTAAGCGACCCGTCGGCGGTCGCTGTGAAGCACCGGGCAGGTATCATCGTGCCTCTCCCACGGTTCTGGTCAGAAAGCTCGTTCCGTGCCTGCCCGGGGCGATCCCGAGATGGTCCGCAATGGTCTCGCCGATGTCGGCGTAGGTCGATCTCACTCCGATGGATCCGGAAGGCAGACCCGGTCCATAGGCCAGCACCGGCACATTCTCGCGGGTGTGATCGGTTCCGCGCCATGTCGGATCGCAGCCATGGTCGGCGGTCAGCACCAGGAGGTCGCCGGACCGCAGCTTTGCCATCATCTGCGGCAGCCGGCGATCGAATGCTTCGAGCGCCGCGGCGTAACCTGCGACGTCGCGTCGGTGGCCCCAGAGGGAATCAAAGTCGATGAAGTTGGAGAACACCAGGTCGCCATCGCCTGCCAGGTCGATCGCCTCCAGCGTCCTGTCGAACAGCGCCTCGTTGCCAGCTCCCTTCAGAACCTTCGTGACGCCGCGATGGGCGAAGATATCACCGATCTTGCCAACGCCGATCACTGTCCGGCCGGCGGCCGTCAAGCGGTCGAGCAGCGTCGGCTCCGGCGGGGGCACGGCATAGTCACGCCGGTTGGCGGTGCGCTCGAAACTGCTGGAGTCATCGCCGACGAAGGGCCGCGCTATCACGCGGCCGATTCTGAGCGGATCGACCAGTTCGCGCACGATCGCGCACAGGCGATAAAGCCGCTCCAGCCCGAAATGCTCTTCGTGGGCGGCAATCTGGAACACGCTGTCGGCCGAGGTGTAGCAGATCGGCTTGCCGGTCCGAATGTGCTCCTCGCCGAGTTCCTCGATGATCACCGTGCCCGACGCATGCTTGTTGCCGAGGATGCCGGGCAGTTCGGCCCGCTCGATGATCGCATCTGTCAGTGCCTTGGGAAAACACGGCACGGTCTCGGGAAAGTAGCCCCAGTCGAACGTGACCGGAACGCCGGCAATCTCCCAGTGGCCCGAGGGCGTGTCCTTGCCCTTGGAGATCTCGCGGGCACAGCCGTAAAGTCCCATTGGCGCGCGGGTGTCATCAAGGCCGGCCGCACGGTGGCCGGTCGAGATTTCCGATGCTGCCCCGAGGCCGAGCCGATCCAGGTTCGGCAGGTTCAGGGGCCCGGCACGCAGGCCCGGTCTGTCGGCGTCGCCCGCGGCGCAGGCCGCTGCAATGTGACCCAGCGTGTCGGAACCCGCGTCGCCAAAGGCGGCGGCATCATCCGCCCCGCCAACGCCAAAACTGTCGAGCACGCAAAGTATCGCCCGTGGCATGTGTTGCCGTTCCTTGCCCGCCGCCGGCGTCATCTGGTCGCCGCTGGTTCTGTCGTCGTCCCAGCACCGATCCGGCCGGCGACCACCGGCCGATCCGGCACGTCGCGCGCGGCACCGACCGTATAAGCCGCCTGCAGGGCGGCTCCCGCCGCGGCCGCTGCGTCTTCACTGGCGGCATGCACGATGGCAAGCGGCGCATCGGTATCGACGGTGTGGCCGACCCCGGCGAGATCGGAGAACCCGACAGCGGGGTCGATGGTGTCCGTTGTTTTGCGCCGGCCGCCGCCGAGTGCAATTACGGCCAGACCCACCGCCCGGGCGTCAATCGAAGTCACAGTCCCCGGTTCCAAGGGGTAGACGGCGCGCTCGACCGGGGCCCTCGGCAGATGGAGCTCCGCCTTCTCGACAAAATCCGCCGGCCCGCCAAGTGCCGCTACCATCCGGCCGAAGATCTCAGCCGCCCGACCGCTGTCGAAGGCGGTGCGGATCCGCTCTGCCCCATCCGTCAGATCGCTGGCAAGTCCGGCGGTCAGCAGCACCTCGGCGCCGAGCGCGACGGTGACGTCGTGGAGCCGGTTGTCGATCGCCCGACCAGTGAGGAAGTCGACGGCGTTCCGAACCTCGACGGCATTACCGGCGGCGGAAGCCAAAGGCTCATTCATGTCGGTGAGAAGCGCCGTGGTCCGACAGCCGGCGCCGTTCGCGACCGTCACCAGGCTCTCGGCCAGCGCGCGGGCTTCCTCGAGCCGGGACATGAAGGCGCCGGTGCCCCACTTCACATCGAGGACAAGCGCGTCCAGCCCCGCCGCGAGCTTCTTCGACAGGATCGAGGCGGTGATGAGGTCAAGACTTTCGACCGTTCCCGTCACGTCGCGAATGGCGTAAAAGCGCTTATCAGCCGGCGCCAGATCCGCGGTCTGGCCGATCACGGCGCAGCCCACCTCCGCGACCACCTTGCGGAACTGCGCATGGTCTGGCTGAGTGTCGTAGCCGGGGATGCTGTCGAGCTTGTCGAGCGTGCCGCCGGTGTGACCGAGGCCGCGGCCGGAGATCATCGGCACCACCGCGCCGCAGGCGGCGAGCGCCGGCGCCAGCATCAGCGAAACGTTGTCGCCGATCCCGCCGGTCGAGTGCTTGTCGACCACCGGCCTGCCGAGACCCGACCAGTCGAGCACCCTGCCGCTGTCGCGCATCGCAAGCGTCAGCGCCACGCGCTCGTCAAGTGTCATGCCGCGGAAGAACACCGCCATGGCAAGGGCCGCGACCTGGCCCTCCGTTACCGATCCATCGGAGAGGCCGTTGATGAACACCCGGAGTTCCTCGGCCGAGAGCGTTCCGCCATCCCGCTTCTTGCGAACCAGTTCCTGGGGTAGCATATCAGTAGCCCTCGCCACCGGTCTTGCGGTCAGGTGATCCGCCCTCGATGGTGGCAACGAGCGCATCGAGCAATCCGCTTGCGCCAAAGCGGAACGTCGCCGCTGACACCCAGTTTGCCCCCATGATCCGGTCGGCCATGTCGAGATAGATCGCCGCTTCCGCCGTAGTCCGGATCCCCCCGGCCGGCTTGAAGCCAACGGTCCGCCCGTCCGCCGTCCGATTGGCCTCGATCACGTTCAGCATGATCTCGGCCGCCTCCGGCGTGGCGTTGACCTTGACCTTTCCGGTCGAGGTCTTGATGAAGTCGGCGCCGGCATCGATCGCCATCTGCGCGGCGGCGTGAATCAGGAGAGGATCGCCGATCTCACCCGTCTCCAGGATCACCTTCAGCACCTTGTCGCCGCAGGCTGCCTTGACTTTGCAGATCTGCGTCTCGGCGAAGCCGCGGCGCCCGGCAACGAAGGCGCGATAGGGCATGACGAGGTCGATCTCGTCCGCGCCATCGATCAGCGCCCGGTCCGTCTCCTTCAACACCTCCAGCGTCTTGTCGCCGCCGTGCGGGAAATTGACGACGGTTGCGATCTTGATCCCGGTTCCGGCAAGCAGCGGCCGGGTCGTGGCGACGAAACGTGGCCAGATGCACACTGCCGCCACGCTGCCGTGCAGCGTCATGCTACGCCGGCACAGAGCAGCGACGTCCTGGGCGCTGCAATCATCGTTGAGATTGGTGAGATCGATCAATCTGAGTGCCCTGAGGGCGACCTCCCTGAGGTTTCGCTCAACCATCGGCCAACTCCTTCACGACGCCGCGGATCAGCCGGGTCAGGCGATCCACGGCGGTGAGCGCCGTCGCCTTGGTCTCATCGTGCGACAATGCCTGGCCGTGCAGTCCGGCACCGAAATTGGTGATCGTCGAAACGGCCACCACCCTGAGACCGACGAAGCGGGCAAGGATCACCTCCGGCACCGTCGACATTCCAACCGCATCGGCGCCGAGCATCTTCGCCATGCGGATCTCCGCGGGCGTCTCGAACGAGGGGCCAGAGAACCACATGTAGATGCCCTCGCCGAGAGCCGTCCCCTGCTCCTCGGCGATCCGCCGGAACAGGGCCCTGAGCTCCGGATCGTAGGCCTGACTCATGTCGAGGAAGCGGCGCTCGTCCTCCTCGCCGATCAGCGGATTCAGCCCTGACCAGTTGATGTGATCCGAAATCAGCATCGCCGAGCCGGGCGGCAGATCGTTCCGCAGGGAGCCCGCCGAGTTGGTCAGGATCAGAGTGTCGCAGCCGAGCGCCTTCAGCGTCTCGATAGGCGTACGCATCACGTCGGCCCGTCCGCCTTCATAGTAATGCGCCCGGCCCGACAGCACCACGACTGGCACGCCCTCAAGATGACCCACAACCAGTTCGCTGCCGTGAGAGGAGACGGAGGTGACCGGAAAGCCCGTCAGGTGGGCGTAGGGAATGCGCACCGGCTGCTCGACCGCGTCGGCGAGGCGGCCGAGACCGGTGCCGAGCACCAGCCCGACCTTGTAGCTGCCGGCGCGGGCGGCGCGCACGGTCTCGGCGCATTCGGATCCGTAACCGCTCATGAGGATGGTGTGCCCTCTTCTTTCAGGACGAAGCCGGCCGGCAGCAACTCGGCCATCGTGAAGGTTCGGCGGAGGCCCGCCGTGTCACATATGTGGACCACGACCTCGGGCCCCGCAAATTCCGCAAGCCGCTGCCGGCAGCCACCGCAAGGCGTGCACAGAGCGGCGTCGGCCAGCACGACAACCTCGACAACCTTGCGGCCGCCGGCGGAAACCATGGCCCCGAGCGCAGTGGTCTCGGCGCACCAGCCTTCGGGGAAGCTGGCGTTCTCGACATTGCAGCCAACGTGGATCGCGCCATCGTCGGAAAGCACGGCTGCGCCGACGGCAAAGCGCGAGTAAGGCGCGTAGGCGTTGTTTCGGGCGCGGGAAGCCGCCGCAAACAGCGCATCAAAATCGCTCATGTCTGTGCTCTCACATCCTCTCCTTCACGTAGGCCACGCCGCCGGCCTTGGGCGGTATCGCTTTGCCGATGAAGCCAGCGAGCAGAACCACCGTCAGGATGTAGGGAAGCGCTTGGAACGCCTGGACCGGCACCTGGCCGATCAGCGGCACTTGCTGGCCCTGCAGCCGGATCGAAACCGCATCGAGGAAGCCGAACAGCAGGCACGCGCCCATCGCGCCAACCGGCCTCCACTTCGCGAAGATCAGCGCTGCAAGCGCGATGAAACCTTTGCCGGCGGTCATGTCACGGATGAAGCCGGCCGACTGGGCGATTGACAGGTATGTGCCGCCGATTCCAGTAAGCACGCCACAGCAGATCACCGCTCGATAGCGCAGCCAGGTCACGGAGATACCAGCAGTATCGACCGCCGCCGGGTTCTCGCCGACGGCCCGCAGCCTCAGGCCGAACCGGGTGCGGTAGAGCGCCCACCAGGTGAGGGGAACGGCGAGGAAACCGACGTAAACCAGGACGTTGTGGCCGGAGAGCAATTCGGAATAGAGCCCGCCGAGAATCGGCACGTCACGCAGCGTGGCGGCAAACGGCAGGTCGATCGAGGGGAAACGCGCATCGCCAGAAACTGGCGGCGTGCGGCCCCCTTGCGCAAACCAGGCCTGGCCCAGCAGTGCGGTCAGTCCCGCCGCCAGGAAATTGATCGCCACGCCGGAGACAATCTGGTTGCCGCGATGGGTGATGGACGCAAAGCCATGGACCAGGGCCAAGAACACCGCGACAGCGACACCGGCGGCAAGCCCGAGCCATGCCGAGCCGACAACTGCTGCGACCGCTCCAGCCGCGAAGGCCGCGCCGAGCATCTTGCCTTCGAGCCCGATGTCAAACACACCGGAGCGCTCCGAATAGAGCCCTGCGAGACAGGCGAGCAGCAGCGGCGTCGACAGCCGTACGGTGGAATCGAGAATGAGGATCAGGGTATCGAACACGAGGTTCCCCTCCTCAGGCCGTCTTCGCCGCTGGCGCCCGCGCCAGCGTCAGGAGCCGCGCGAGTGCCGGCCGGAACATGTGTTCCAGCGCCCCGGCGAATAGGATCACGAGGCCCTGGATGACGACGATCATGTCCCGGCTGATCGCCGGCTTCTCAAAAGCGAGCTCAGCGCCGCCCTGATAAAGCAGGCCGAAAAGGATTGCGGCCAGAATGATGCCGACGGGATGGGCCCGGCCCATCAGCGCCACGGCGATTCCCACGAAGCCGTAGCCGGAGACGAACTCGATCAGCAGCCGGTGCTGCGAGCCCATGATTTCGTTGATGGCCATCAATCCCGCAAGGCCCCCGGAGATCAGCATCGTGATGACGGTGATGCGGACAGGCGAAATTCCGGCATAGACGGCGGCGGTCGGATTGGCGCCGAAGGTGCGGATCTCGTAGCCGAGCGTCGTACGCCAGATCAGCAGCCAGACACCGACGCAGGCAAGCAGCGCCAGCACCAGCGACAGGTTCAGTGGCGCGGTGCCGAAATCAATGAAGGGGAGGATGTCGTTGAGGAGCGGCAACCGTCCGCCCTCCTCGAAGGTCCGGGTCTCTGGCTGCATCGACCCTGGCTTCGCAAGCACATTGACGAGCAGATAGACCATCAGCGAGGCGGCGATGAAGTTGAACATGATCGTGGTGATGACCACGTGGCTGCCGCGCTTGGCCTGAAGCCACGCCGGGATAAAGGCCCATGCCGCGCCGAAGACCGCGCCGCCGAGGATAGCGGCGGGCAGGGTCAGCCACCACGGCACGAAGCGGTCGAGTGCAAGGCAGGCGAAGGCGACGCCGAGGCCGCCGACATAGGCCTGACCCTCGCCGCCGATGTTGAACAGGCCGGCGTGAAAGGCCACGGCTACGGCGAGCCCGGTGAAGATGAAACTGGTGGCATAAAACAGTGTGAAGCCGATGCCTTCGTTCCAGCCGAGCGCACCCCAGATCAGGATCTGAACCGCCTCCAGCGGATTCTCGCCGATCACCAGCACCACCAGCCCCGAGATCAGGAAGGCAGCGGCAAGATTGAGCGCCGGTACGAGACCGTAGTCGGCCCAGCGCGGAAGCTGTCCAGGGGTCATTCGGCCGCCACCTCGTGCACACCGGCCATCATCAGGCCGAGTTCGTTCTCGTGGGCATCGGAGCTGCGCTCGCCGACGATCTGGCCGCCGCACATCACCAGGATGCGGTCAGCGAGACCGCGGATCTCATCAAGCTCGACCGAGACGAGCAGGATGCCCTTGCCAGCATCGCGCAACTCGATCAAGCGCCTGTGGATGAACTCGATCGCGCCGATATCGACGCCGCGAGTCGGCTGCCCGATCAGGAGCACCGTCGGATCGCGCTCGATCTCGCGGGCGAGTACCACCTTCTGCTGATTGCCTCCGGAAAAGTTTGCGGTCTTCAGTAGGCAGTTCGCGGGGCGGATGTCGTATTTCTCGATGCCGGCGTTCGCCTCGTCCCGAATTGCCTTCAAGTCAAGAAAGGCCGCACCGCGGTAGCGGCGATCGCGGTGGTAGCCGAGGATCGCGTTCTCGTACTGTTGAAAACTTGTGACGAGTCCCATGCGATGGCGGTCCTCCGGCACATGCGCGAGGCCGAAGGCTCGCATCGCTGCCGGATCCGTGCCGGCGCGGGTCGGATCAATCAAGGTGCCGTCGATCGTAATGGTACCGGCCGTCGCATGACGTATCCCGGCGATGGTCTCCAGGAGCTCCGACTGGCCATTGCCTGAGACGCCGGCAATTCCGACGATCTCGCCGGCCCGGACCGTGAGCGAGACGTCCCGCACCACCTCGACACCGCGGCTGTCATGCACGGTAAGCCCGTTGACCGCGAGCACGACACGCCCCGGCTTGGGAGGGGCCTTATCCACCCGCAGCAGCACGCGGCGTCCGACCATCAGCTCGGCCAGTTCCTCCATCGATGTGTCAGCGGTCGGCGTGGTCGCTACCATCTCGCCGCGGCGCATCACCGACACCATGTCGGTCACTGCCATGATCTCGCGCAGCTTGTGGGTGATGAGCAGTACCGTCTTGCCCTCGCCCTTCAGCACCTTGAGGATACGGAACAGGTGGTCGGCCTCTGCCGGAGTAAGCACGCCGGTCGGTTCGTCGAGGATCAGGACCTCCGCCCCGCGGTAGAGCGCCTTCAGGATCTCGACCCGCTGCTGCAGCCCGACGGGCAGGTCGCCGACCACGGCGTCGGGATCGACCTTGAGCTCATAGTCGTTTGCAAGGCGCTTCAACTCCGCCCGCGCTCTGGCGACGCCGGCGCCCAGCAGGGCACCGCCCTCGGCGCCAAGGATGATGTTCTCCAGCACGGTGAAGTTCTCCACCAGCATGAAGTGCTGGTGCACCATGCCGATGCCATGGGCGATTGCGGTCTTGGAGTCCGGGATCACGATCGGCCGGCCGTCGACCAGGATCTCTCCGGCATCGGCGTGGTAGAAGCCGTAAAGAATCGACATCAGCGTCGACTTGCCGGCGCCGTTCTCGCCGACAATGCCATGGATAGACCCCTTCCGGACCTTGAGGTCGATCGATTTGTTGGCGTGGACCGGGCCGAAGCTCTTGTCGATACCCCTCAACTCGATGGCAAGGCCTTCCGGGGCGAGGCGCTCGATGGCGGTCGCGTCAGTCAACGGGACACCTCCCGTCGACAGCTGCATCATGGACGTTGATCGCGCCCGAGGTGATACCGGCAACCGCCTCGTCCACCGCTGCGCGCATCTGCGGCGTCACGAGCCCGGCGTTGTTGTCGTCGAGAGCCCAATCCATGCCGCCCTCCTTCAAGCCCAATTCACGCACGCCGGGTGTCCAGCGGCCCGCCCTTGCATCCATGAAGTTCTCGTAGACCGCCGTATCGACGCGCTTGAGAATCGAGGTCAGCACGTGGCCAGGGTGCAGGCCATTCTGGTTGCTGTCGGTGCCAATGCCGAGCTTGCCGGCGTCTGCCACGGCCTGCAGCACGCCGATGCCGGTACCGCCGGCCGCCTGGATGACGACGTCCGCCCCCTGGGCAATCTGGCTGCGGGCAAGTTCGGCGCCGCGGGCCGGATCGGTGAAGGCGGCCGGCGTGTCGCCTGCCATGTTGAAGAGAACCTTGACATCCTTAGAGACGCTCGCGGCGCCCTGGCGGTAGCCGCACAGAAATCGACGGATGATCGGGATATCCATACCGCCGACGAAACCGATCGTACCGGTCCTCGACGCCATCGCTGCCAGCAGGCCGGCGAGGTAGGCGCCTTCGTGCTCGCGGAACACCACGGAACGCACGTTGGGCGCTTCGACCACCATGTCGACGATGGCGAACTGCGCCTTCGGAAATTCCTTGGCCGCGGCTGCGACGCTGGAAGCCTGGTTGAAACCGATGGCCACGATCGGGCCGAAACCGCGGCCGGCGAAGTTCCGGAGTGCTTGAAGACTGTCGGCGTCACGCGCGATTTCGAAATCGCGATAGCTCTCTCCGGTCTCGGCCCTGAAACGTTCGGCCCCGCGAAAGGCAGCCTCGTTGAACGAGCCGTCGAACCGGCCGCCAACCGAATAGACCACGGCTGGTTCCGCTGCGGCGGCACCGGCGACCGCGATGAGCACAGCGGCGGCGAACGCCGCAAGCGCAGAACGGGGCCAAGGGAGCGGTTTTGCCATCAGAACACTTCCGGTCAGCACCGGCACTAACCGGGCCGGCCCTTCAGAGCGCCGGCCCGGTCGCAGTGACCTCAGTACGGGCAGGACTGGTCCGCCATGTAGTCATGGACCTCGATTTTGCCGGAGATGATGTCGGCCTTGGCCTGATCGACGGCAGCTTTCATCTCGGCGGTGATCAGGCTCTGGTTGTGCTCGTCGAGCGCCCAATCGACGCCACCTTCGGCGAGGCCGAGCACCTGGACACCAGAGCTCCACTGGTCATTCTTGGCATCCGAGAAGGCAGTGGCAACGGCGACGTCCACCCGCTTCAACATCGATGTCAGGACATGGCCGGGATGCAGCCCGTTCTGGTTGCTGTCGACGCCAATACCAAGCTTGCCCGCATCCGCCGCCGCCTGGAGCACGCCGAGCCCGGTGCCGCCGGCAGCATGGTAGACGACATCGGCGCCGCGGTCGAACTGCGACTTCGCGAGTTCGCCGCCCTTGACCGGATCGTTCCAGGCGGCGCCGGTGGTGCCGGTCATATTTTCGAACACTTCCGCCTGGTCGTTGGCGGCGAGCACGCCCTGCTTGTAGCCGCAGGCGAACTTTCGGATCAGCGGAATATCCATGCCGCCGACGAAGCCGACCTTGCCGGTCTTCGAAGCCATCGCTGCCAGCAGGCCGACGATGTAGGAGCCCTCGTGCTCCTTGAAGACGATCGAGCGCACATTGGGCAGGTCGACCACCATGTCGACGATGGCGAACTGAAGGTCCGGGAACTCCTCGGCAACCTTCTCGACAGCGCTCGCCTGGGAAAAGCCGATGGCGACGATCGGGCTCATACCGCGGCGAGCGAAATTGCGCAGCGCCTGCTCGCGCTGGCTGTCGTTCTGGACCTCGAAGTCGCGGTACTCGATTCCGGTTTCCGTCTTGAACTGTTCGGCGCCGTTGTAGGCTGCCTCGTTGAACGACTTGTCGAACTTGCCGCCGAGGTCATAGACCACCGCCGGCTGGATCTCGGCGGCGATAGCCGCGCCCGCCAGCGCGGTCGCGACCATCGTCGCGCCAAAGAAAGCAACTGTCCTCACGTTTGTACCTCCACCTCTGTGCTCGCCGGTCGTCCCGGTCTTGCCTGCCCGATTCCACGACAGTTGCCTCAAGCCGGCTCCGGCTGTCGTGCCTGACTTTCGCGCGCCAGCGCGCGCGCCAGGGTCTCGTCGATCACCAGATCGGTGATCACCCCGGTTCTCACTGCGGCCAACGTCGCCAGACGCTTGCCTTCACCACCTGCGATCGCGATCACCCGCGCGCCGCGTACCTCCTCGTAGCCGAGCCCGACCGCAAGGTCCCCCAGGGCCGCCGGCACGAGATTGCCGTTGCGGTCGACGAAACGGCCCATCAGGTCGCCGCACGCTCCCGCCGCCTTCAGAGCCGCGTGTTCCTCGCGCGAGATCAGTCCACGCTTGATCAGATGACCGTCATCTTCGGTCGAGCCGATGCCGATGACGAACAGGTCCGACCGCGCAGCCCGGGTGATCAGCGCCTGCACGCTCTTCTGGCCGAGAAACATTTCCCGCTCGGACGGCGTCTCAGCGAGATAGGGCACTGGCAGATAGTAGCCCTCGCCCCCTGTTCGCTCGACCAGCTGCTGGACGACGTCAAATGGATTGGCCGACAGTCGCCGCGTGAGGGAACCGGAAATCGACACCACGTCGAGGTCGGGCCGCTGGATGCGAGGCATTGCAGCGATTGTCGCCTTCAGCGTGCGGCCCATGCCGACGCCAACCTGGCGCACCGCGGCGTTGGAGAGGAAATTGGCGAGATGCGGGCCTGCAGTCTCGGCGACCGCGCGGATCGCCGCCTCCTCGCCATCGATGCCAAGTTCCGGCGCAATCAGGCACGAAGTGAGATCGAAGCTCCGGCAGATCGCATCCTCCAGTTCCAGACAGACTGTCGGTCGAGCCTCGATGCGGAAGCGGACTATGCCCTCGCGCTGCGCATGCGCGATCAGCCGGTGAACCTTGGCCGAAGAAATGCCGAGCCGGGTCGCAATCTCGCCCTGCGTGGCGCCGCCCACGAACGACATCCACGCCGCGCGTATCGCCATGTTCGTGGTCCAGTCGTCCGCGTTGCTCGGCATCCCCGCCCATCACTCCCTTCGTTCAGCGTGCGTTCATTCGACGTGGAGTGAACGACTACAGGCTGACCGCCGAATGCGCGGCTCCGGTTGGCCTGACGCGTCGGCCCGTGCTCCCGTCCTGAAGCCTGTGATCGATGCCTCGCCCCAGCTGCGATGCCTCGCCTGAAAATATCTTCATCGTTTGCGAATTCTTTCGCCCACCTTGCCCTGCTGCGCTGCCCGGGTCAAGCGGCGTGGCTGGGGAAATCTTCGGCAGCTCCATCAATCAGCGCTGCTCGGTCCGCAGCAAAATGAGCTTGGATTCCTGCAGCAGTCACGAACGATCAGACAAGGCAGGCAGGAAATGCCTGAGCATGAGGCAACCAAACCAAAGCTCCCGCGTATCACTTAAGCAATGCGCGGAAGTGGTCCGCAAAATAAGACGGGCGCAGAGCATGAGGTTGGCCGTGGCATGCTGTTTGCCTTCAGGCGTCTGCCAACCGAAGAAGATCGCCGAACACAGCGTAAGCTTTCAGCAATTGGCCTGAGCCGGCCTTCAGAACGGAAGTTGCTTTCAGGGACACGCAGACAAGGGGGGCCCTCAAAGAGCAGAAGGAGAAGAGACTGATGCCTTCCTTGTGCACTTGGTACCCCATCAACGTTTTTTCCGGCGCTGTCGCGTTCCTGATCCTGGCGTCCGGCAGTCCTCTCGAATCGAAAAATCTACTTTCTGCGCATGATCCGGACTCAGAGGTGGACGTCGAACTCGTCCTGGCGGTCGACATCTCCCAATCGATGGATCTCGAAGAACAGGAAGTACAACGTGCCGGCTATGTCGCGGCCCTCACCTCGGAAGAAGTTCTCGAAGCCATCCGCTATGGTCCGCTCGGCCGCATCGCGGTTACTTACGTGGAATGGGGGGGAATTGGAGAGCAGTTCGTCATCGCCGACTGGGCGGTCGTTGAGGACAGGGCCACCGCCGAAGCGTTTGCCGGGCAAATCGCCGAGGCACCTCTACAGCATCGCCAGCGCACATCGATTGCATCTGCGCTCAGCCATGCCATGGCCATGGTCGAGAGCAATCGGTTCGAGGGCATAAGGCGGGTGGTCGACATCTCGGGCGATGGGCCGAACAACCAGGGCGGTGCTGTAACGGCGAGCCGCGATGCGGCGATGGCGGCCGGGATAACCATCAACGGCCTCCCGTTGATGATGAAGGCGGAGAAGAACGCCTGGCAGGCCTTTCTCCACCTCGACCATTATTATGAAGACTGCGTCATCGGGGGGCCCGGCGCCTTCTCCATCCCCGTTCGGTCAAAGGAGGGCTTTGCCGATGCGATTCGGATGAAGCTGGTTTTGGAAATCGTCGGTCTTCAGCCTCACGATTCGGAACCAATCCGGGTGGCAGGACGAACGCCGGTCAATTGCAGGCTGTTCGATTAAGGTCACCTTCGGACGTCGCCGCGGACGGCGCCGCCCTAACCGGATCCGAATACCGCCATCGCCGGCCTTCCGGCGAGCCAGAGCCCTGTCCGTGATCTTGTCTCGGCCAGATTCTTCCGAATCCCTGCGCAAGAATCGTGCTCTTCGCGTACTCGTGAGAATTGCGAGCTAGGCAAGGGCGGGGACCTCTGCCACGCTAGTCTCGGATTGGTCCTGAACCATTTGGTCGGGAGAGGATCTCGAAGGACCGATCCAGGAGGCCCGTGCACCGGTCTGCTCGGCGCCATGCGTCGTGCGCCTCCCGAGACCTTTCGTGCGCGGCTCCGATGAAGGAGGCTGCGCATGCGCTTTGCCAAAGACATCGCATCGATTCATCCCTCACCGATCGCCGGCCGGCCGGCCGCGGCTGAACAGACAGACCGAGCTCGTGCGAAACGACCGTTCGGCAGCCTCCGCCGCGTCTTGGCGGCAGTCGCCGGACTTGTCTTTGGCGCTGCCGTCATGTCCTCAGCCACGGCAAAGGCCGAGGAGGTCGATCTGCTGCTCGTGCTCGCCGTCGACACCTCCTATTCCATGGATGAGGACGAGCAGCGCCTGCAGCGCCGCGGCTATGTCGAGGCCATTACCTCCAGGGAGGTCATGGCTGCGATTCAGGAGGGGCTTCTCGGTCGGATCGCCCTCGCCTACACCGAATGGGCGGGTGCGGGCAGCCAGCACGTCCTCGTCGACTGGCATGTGATCGGAAGCGCGGCAGAGGCCGAGCAGTTCGCCGCCATGCTGGCTGAAGCCCCGATCTCGCGCGCTTATCGCACTTCGATTGGAGAGGCCATCTATCACGCCGTGAGCGTGATCGAAGAGAGCCCCCACACCGCACCGCGCAAGGTGATCGACATCTCCGGTGACGGCCCCAACAACCAGGGTCGCCCGGCGCCGGAGGCAAGGGATGCAGCGGTCGCGCGCGGCATCACGATCAACGGCCTGCCACTGATGTTGAAGCGGCCGTTTTACGGCTGGTTCGATATCGAGGAACTCGACCACTACTATTTCACCTGCGTGATCGGCGGCCCGGCAGCCTTTTCAATTCCGGTCCGAGAAACCGCCGCCTTCTCAGAGGCGATCCGACGCAAGCTGGTGTTGGAAATCGCCGGCCGCCCGTCTGTTCCCGATCACGCCTCGACGGAGGTCCGGCTTTGGAAGGCCGCAACCGGCTACGATCCCTACTGCCTGATCGGCGAGCGGCTGTGGCAGCGGCGGATGATGAACGGCAACTGAGAGCACGAGGAACTTACCCCCTGAGGACGATCGCTTTTTCAGATCGGGCGTGGCCCGGCTGAATGCGGTCGCGCGGGGATAATGGGTTCCCTGCAGCAACGCGACGGTTTAAACGATTGGAGCGTATTCGATCCGCCTGACTGGAAAGCCTCGCGAAGCCCATGACCGACCGACCGGCGCTCGCGCTCGTCGCCCACGACGCCAAGAAGGACGACATGGTCGCCTTCGCGCGTTCCAACAGCTCGAAGCTCTCCGCGTACCGCCTGGTCGCCACCGGCACCACAGGCGGGCGCATCCGGGAAGCTTGCCCCGATCTCGATGTGACACCGCTCAAGAGCGGCCCCCTCGGCGGCGACCAGCAGATCGGCGCCATGATCGCCGAGGGCAAGCTGCAGGGTCTGATCTTCTTCGTCGATCCGCTCTCGCCACTGCCACACGACGTCGATGTCAAGGCCCTGATGCGGCTTGCACTTGTCTACGACATCCCGATGGCACTCAACCGATCGACGGGTGAGATCCTGCTGCGTTCGGCACGGCTGACCGGCCTCGCCACCACATCGCAGACGCCGGAGATCCTCAAGGCTTCGCCATGAACACGTTGTCGAGTGCGCCGCGGGCGCTGCGGTTCCCCGTTCTCGTGGCCGATATCGGCGGCACGAATGCCCGCTTCGCGCTCGTTGCCGATGCCCATGCGGGCGCGCAAGGTTTCGGAAGCGTCGCGACCCGTGCCTATCCGGGCCTTGCCGAGGCCGCGACCGCAACCGTCTTCGACCATACCTCCCGCTTGCCGCGTACCGCCGTAATTGCCGTCGCCGGCCCGGTGACCGGCGATCGCATTCCGCTGACCAACGCCGACTGGGTGATCGAGCCTCTGAAGCTGATCGCTGATCTTGGCGTCGACACCGTCATAGTCCTCAACGACTTCGAAGCCCAGGCGCTCGCCCTGCCGAGTCTCGACGACAGCGTGCTTGAGTCTATTGGCGCCGGGGTCGTGCACGAGTTCGGCGCAAAAATCGTGATTGGCCCCGGCACCGGCCTCGGTGCGGCCGCAATGATCCATGCCGCCGACACCTGGGTCCCGATCCCTGGAGAAGGCGGCCATGTCGAGCTCGGCCCGGTCTCCGACGACGATTACCGGGTATGGCCGCATATCGAGCGACTCGATGGTCGCATCGGCGCCGAGCAAGTGATCAGCGGCAATGGTCTCCTGCGCCTTGCCCGGGCCGTGGCGGCGGCAGACGGCGCCGATCGAAACTACGCAGACCCCGAAGAGGTAACACTTGCGGCCGACCAGGGCGACACCGTCGCCCAGCACACCATGGAAATCTTCGTCCGTGCACTCGGACGCGTCGCCGGCGACTTCGCCCTGATCTTCCTTGCCCGCGGCGGGGTCTTTCTTGCCGGCGGCATCGCGCCGAAGATTGACCGCCACCTCAAGACGGGAGCCTTCCGCGAAGCCTTCGAGGCGAAGGCTCCGCATGAGGCATTGCTGAAGACAATCCCAACCTGGCTGGTAAGGCATCCAAACCCGGCACTGGAAGGTCTTGCCGCCTTCGCGCGGACGCCGTCGTTGTTTGCCGTGGAGCTGAAGGGGCGACGCTGGGGCGTCTGAGAGCGGGAATGATGCGAGCGATCGGACCGCGCGTCGGCGGACTGCTTCCCTCCGCATGCCCTTGCCGCTAAACCCGCGTCATGACGCCAGCCTTTGCCGAACAACTACCGATCGATAGCGTCCTGCCCGAGCTCACCGCCGCGCTCGAGGACGGGCGGAATGCGGTGCTCGTTGCCGAGCCCGGCGCCGGCAAGACGACGCGGGTGCCGATCGCCCTGCTTGCCGCCCCCTGGCGCGGCGATGGCCGCATCATCGTCCTGGAGCCGCGCCGCCTTGCCGCCCGGGCCGCCGCACGGCGCATGGCCGAAACGCTGGGTGAGCAAGTCGGCCGCACCGTCGGCTACCGTGTCCGAATGGAGAGCAAAGTCTCTGCCGCAACACGTATCGAGGTCGTCACCGAGGGCGTCTTCACCAGAATGATCGCTGCTGACCCGGAGCTTAACGGGGTCGCCGCCGTTCTGTTCGACGAATTTCACGAGCGCTCGCTCGACGGCGACCTCGGGCTGGCGCTTGCCCTCGACGTGCAGGGTGCGCTGCGTAACGAGCTGCGTCTTGTCGCCATGTCAGCCACCATCGACGCCTCCGCCGTCGCCGGGATGATGGACGACGGGGCAGCGGTGATCGTCTCCACCGGCCGCAGCTTTCCGGTCGAGACCCGCTATCTCGGCCGCGAGCCGGGCAGTCGCCTCGAGGATGCTGCCTCGGCTGCCGTCCGCAAGGCCCTTGCCGAAGAAACCGGCTCGATCCTCGTCTTCCTGCCGGGACAGGGCGAGATCCGCCGCACCACAGAGCGGCTCGAAGGCCGGCTGCCACCTGACGTCGTGATCGCTCCGCTCTACGGGGCGCTCGACGCCAAGGCCCAGGACCTCGCCATCCGGCCCGCGGCGCCCGGCACACGCAAGATCGTGCTGGCCACGGCGATCGCCCAGACCTCGCTGACCATCGAGGGCGTGCGTGTTGTGATCGACTGCGGCCTTGCCCGGATGCCGCGTTATGAGCCGGGAACCGGCCTGACCCGGTTGGAAACCGTGCGCGTCTCGCGCGCGGCCGCGGATCAGCGCCGCGGCCGCGCCGGCCGTATGGAGCCCGGCGTCTGCTACCGGCTTTGGGACCAGCCGCAGACCGCTGCTCTCGCCGCCCAGGACCGGCCGGAGATCCTTGAGGCCGATCTAACCGGCTTCGCGCTTGATCTCGCCGCCTGGGGCGTCACCGATCCTGCGGCCTTGCGCTTCCTTGACCCGCCGCCAGCCGGTGCCTGGGCTGAAGCCGTCTCGTTGCTCAAGGCTCTCGACGCCCTCGACGCCGACGGCCGTATCACCGAAATCGGGCGGCAGCTCACCGCCCTGCCGCTCGACCCGCGGCTTGCCCACATGATCCTCGCTGCGGGGAGCAACGGAGCCGGTCTTTTGGCTGCCGAAGTCGCCGTCCTTCTGTCCGACCCAGGCCTCGGCGGCCGCTCGACCGACCTGCGCGACCGGCTCGCAGAGCTGCGCCGTGGTGGGCCCCGCGCCGCAGAGGCCCGTGCGCTCGCCCGGCGATGGCTCGCCATTGCCGAGGTTCAAGCTGGCGACGCCGGGCCGGAGGATGCCGGCACGGTGCTTGCTCTCGCCTATCCCGAACGCGTCGCACAGGCCCGCGACGGCCGCGGCTCGTTCCGCCTTGCCAACGGTCGCGGCGGCCTGCTCGACGAAGCCGACGCGCTTGCTCGCGAGCCGTTCCTTGCCGTGGCGGAGCTGCAGGGCACGGCCGCACGCGGCCGCATCGCGCTTGCCGCACCGCTCGACAAGGCGGCGATCGAGCGGCTGTTCGCTTCGCACATCACCGAGACAACGGAGGTCTCGATTGAGACGAGTGGCGCCGTGCGCGCAAAGCGGGTGCGACGTTACAGTGCCCTGGTGCTCGCCGAACATCCCGTAGCCGATCCCGACCCGGAGGCCGTTGCCGATGCCGTGACGTCGTTGGTCAGGAAAACCGGGGTGGGGCGCCTTGCCTGGTCGAAAGCGCAGCAGGCGCTGCGGGCTCGCATCACATATCTGCACCGCATGCTCGGACCCGACTGGCCCGACCTTTCCGACGAAGCACTGACCGAGACGGCCGACGACTGGCTGCGCCCCTACCTTTTTGGCAAGACCAAGCTTTCCGAGATCGATGCCGATTGCCTCGGCGCCGCCCTGTCCGACCTCGTTCCGCATGGCAAGGCCGCCAAGGCCGACCGGCTGCTGCCGAGCCATTTCGATGCCCCGTCGGGTTCGCGCGCGCCGATCGACTACGACCGCGCGGAAGGGCCGGTGCTGTCGATCCGGGTGCAAGAGTTGTTCGGCCTCGACCGCCATCCTTGCGTTGCCGGCGGCAAGGTACCGCTGACGCTGGAGCTGTTGTCGCCCGCTCATCGGCCAATCCAGATTACAAAAGACCTTCCCGGCTTCTGGCGCGGCTCCTGGGCCGAGGTGAAGAGCGCGATGAAGGGCCGCTATCCAAAACACCCCTGGCCCGACGACCCGCTGGCGGCGGCTCCGACACGCCGGGCGAAGCCTCGGCGGTGAGGGCGGGGCTCGCTTCTCGCCATCGCCCGTGGCGCTCCCTCGACACCAAATTCCCTCTTGACCTCAACTTAACCTGAGGTCCGAGACTGCCTCCATCCATTTGACGGAGCCTGGATATGACGTCGAAGCAGTTCGCCACCCATCTCTTTCGCATCGACAAGTTCGCGGTTCCCGCCACGACGCGCGAGGCTTTTCTGGCCCGCCTGCACCGGACGCACTCCATCCTCGGTGCGCAGCCCGGCTGTGTGCAGAACCGCGTTCTTGAACTCGCCGGTGGCCCGAGCGGCTTCAACTTTGTCACCATGGTTGAATGGGAGAGCCGGGCAGCGGTCGAGGCGGCCAAGGCGGTGATCCAGGCGCAGTATGCGGCGGAAGGATTCGATCCGGACCTGTTCCGGCTCGAACACGGCATCCGAGCAGACATCGGTCAATACCGGGAGCGCACCGTGTAGGGGAGCGCCAATGCCGCTCCCGCAGCAGTTTCGCCTTCAATCGTCGCTCATTGCGATCAGGCTGGCGTTGCCGCCGGCCGCAGCGGTGTTGATCGAAACCACCTGCTCGAGCGCGAAGCGCGGCAGGTAGGCCGGCCCACCGGCCTTCGGACCGGTGCCCGACAGACCCGAGCCCCCGAAGGGCTGAGTGCCAACCACCGCGCCAATCATGTTGCGGTTGACGTAGACGTTGCCGACCGACAGCCGGTCGACGACCTGACGCACCGTGGCGTCGATCCGGCTGTGGACGCCGAGGGTAAGGCCGTAGCCGCTGGAGGCGATGGCGTCGAGCATCTTCGGCAGATCCCGAGCCTTATAGCGCACCACGTGCAGGATCGGACCAAACGCTTCGCGGGTCAGCGCCTCCGGCCTGTCGAGCGCGATAATATGGGGTGCCACCCAGGTACCGCTGCTGAACCGGCCACCGGGCGCCTCGCCGGCATAGACAAGGCGTTGTGTCGCCTTCATCTCGGCAATGTGCTCCAGCAGCCTGTCGCGCGCCTCGGCATCGATCACCGGCCCGATGTCGGTGGCCGGATCGGACGGATCTCCAAGGGAAAGCTCCTTCGCGGCCCCTGCGATCAGATCGGTCAGCTTGTCGGCAACGTCCTCCTGCACCATCAGAAGGCGCAGCGCCGAGCAGCGCTGGCCGGCCGAACGGAACGCGGAGGTGACGACGTCGTCGGCGACCTGTTCGGGCAGCGCCGTCGCGTCAACCAACATGGCGTTGATGCCGCCGGTCTCAGCGATCAGCGGCACGATCGGCCCGCGTTTTTCGGCAAGGGTACGATTGATGGCCCAGGCGGTCTCGGTCGAACCGGTGAAGACCACGCCGGCCACACGAGGCTCCTTGACCAAGGCGGCACCCAGCATGCCGTCGCCGGGGGCGAACAGCAGCACGTCCTCCGGTACGCCAGCCTCATGCATCAACTTGACCGCTTCAAAGGCAACCAGCGGCGTCTGCTCCGCCGGCTTGGCGATCACGGCGTTGCCGGCAACCAGTGCCGCGGCGACCTGGCCGGTGAAGATCGCCAGCGGGAAGTTCCAAGGCGAGATCGCGACGAAGGTACCGCGGCCGCGATGGCGGTAGCGGTTCTCCTCGCCGGTCGGCCCGGGCATCAGCCGGCCGTCGCCGAACAGGGCGCGCGCCTCGACGGCATAGTAGCGACAAAAGTCGACCGCCTCACGAATCTCGGCGATGCCGTCGGCGAGCGTCTTGCCGCTTTCCAGGCTGAGCAACGCCATCAGCCGGTCTCGGTTTTTTTCCATGAGGTTGGCGGCGCGCTCGAGAGCCGCCGCACGCTCGTCGACCGGAGTGCGGGACCAACGCGCAAAACCTGCGCCCGCCACATCGAAGGCCTTCGCGACCGCAGCCGTGGGAAGGTCCCGCACCGTGCCGGCCGCGGTTCGGCCATCGGCCGGCGCCAGCACCGGCCGCGCGGCAGCGTCGGCCGCAACGCCCGGCACCAGCGGCACCGCATCGACGCTGCGGCCGGCGGCGGCCATGCCCTCGGTCAGCGCCAGCCGGTCCGGAGCGTGTCCGAACTCCAGGCCGGCCGAATTGCGACGGCTGTGGCCGTAGAGGTCGCCGGGCAGCGGGATGTGGCTGTTGAGCGCCCGCTCCCCACCGGCAAGCGCCTCGTGGGGCCGTGCCAGCAGCTTGCCGATGGGGACCGACGCATCGCCAACCGCGGAGACGAAGGAAGAGTTGGCGCCGTTCTCCAGCAGCCGACGTACCAGGTAGGCGAGCAGGTCGCGGTGGCCTCCGACGGGCGCATAAATCCGGCATGGATGGCGGTCGCGCTCGGTCACCGCCTTGAAGAGACTCTCCCCCATGCCGTGAAGGCGCTGGAACTCGAATCCGCCCGAGCCGTTCGCCAGCGCGAGGATCTGCGCCACTGTCAGCGCGTTGTGGGTCGCAAACTGCGGGTAGATGCGCCCGCGCGCCGCCATCAGCTTACGGGCGCAGGCAAGATAAGACAGATCTGTCGCCGGCTTTCGGGTGAAAACGGGATAGTCGATCAGCCCCCGCTCCTGGGCACGCTTGATCTCGGTGTCCCAATAGGCGCCCTTGACGAGACGGACCATAAACCTTCGGTCGAGCGTCTCGGCCAGAGCAATGATCCAGTCGACCACAGCGGCGGCGCGTTTCTGATAGGCCTGAACCGCCAGCCCAAAGCCGTCCCATCCGCCGAGCACCGGGTCGGCAGCGACCGCGGCGAAGACGTCGAGGGACAACTCCAGCCTGTCGGCCTCCTCGGCGTCGATGGTGAAATTGAGGTCGTAGTTCTTGGCTCTGATGGCCAGGTCCGTGACCCGCGGCACCAGTTCGTCGCGCACCCGAGCCCCCTTGACCGCCTCGTAGCGCGGATGAAGCGCCGACAGCTTCACCGAGATCCCGGGCCGATCCGGCAATGGATTCTGTCCTGCCGCCTTACCGATCGCCTCGATCGCGTCGGCATAGGACCTGAAATAGCGCGCGGCGTCCTCGGCACTGCGCGCTCCCTCGCCCAGCATGTCGTAGGAATAACGGTAGCCCTTTGCCTCCTGAGCCGTGGCGCGCTCGAGCGCCGACTTGATGGTCTCTCCGAGCACGAACTGGTGACCAAGGAGGCGCATTGCCTGCCGGGTGGCGGTACGCACAGCCGGCATGCCCATGCGCTTGACCAGAGCGGTGAGTATCGTGTCAGGTTCCTCGCCGGGATGCAGCAGGCGAGAGGTGACGCCCAGCGCCCAAGAGGAGGCCGAGACGAGCCAGGTATCGGATTTTCCGGCCGGCGCCTCGTCGAACCTTGCTGCCGCCAACTTGTCCTCAATCAGCTTGTCGGCGGTCGCCGCATCGGGAACACGCAGCAATGCTTCGGCCAGCACCATGAGCGCCAATCCCTCCTTGGTCGACAGCCCGTACTCGCGCAGAAAGTCCTCAACACCACCGAGACCGCCCTGGGCCGAACGGATCGCCTGTATGTACCCGGTGGCGAGATCATCGATCCGCGCCTCGGATGCGGCATCGAAGGCCGCCGCAGGTAGGAGTGACCGGACGGCGGCATCATCAGACGGCGCATAGGGTGCGCGAAAAGGCGACAGCGAAGCGGCGCCTTCGGTCTTAGGGGCGGCGAGCGACATGATCTTCTCCAGCGACTTGCCGTTTGTCGGCCAGCGGAACGAGGTACGATAAGACCGGGGCGGAAGGTGCTGCTCCCCCGCCCAGGATATTTCCCCATCCTACCCCGACTTCATCCGTGCTATCTTTCGATTTGAAGGCAATTTGGTAGAATGAATGGCGCAAAGATCGGAGTTTACCGGGTTTTCTCCGGAGCTAGACCGAATCGACCGACGCATCCTCGGGGTGCTACAGACCGACGGGCGGATCACCAACGCAGAACTCGCCGACCGGGTCGGCCTGTCGGCGACTGCAACGAGCGACCGGCTGAAGCGGCTAATTCGTGAAGGGTACATCCTGCGCTTTTCCGCCGAGCTCGATCCCGAGAAGTTGGGGCTCGGCTTTCTCGTCTTCGTCGAGGTCAAACTCGACCGCACCACACCCGACGTGTTCGGCGCGTTTGCCCGCGCGGTCGAACGTGCCCCCGAGGTGCTGGAGTGTCACATGGTCGCCGGCGGCTTCGACTATCTGATCAAGGCGCGCGTCCACGACATGGCCGCCTACCGGCGCTTCCTCTCCGATATTGTGCTCGCCCTCCCCGGAGTGCGAGAGACCCATACCTATGCGGTGATGGAGGCGGTGAAGGATACCCATGTGCTGCCACTCCAGACTTGACCAGATCGGCAACAGCGTCACAACGACGTGTCTTGACCGTCATCGCAGCGGTTCTGCACCAAGAGGCCGATGGACGAGGAACAATCCCGCATGAAGACGATCGCCGCCCTTTTCGCCATTGCGGCTCTCGCTTCGCCGGCACTGGCCGCTGGCCCCGACCCGCAGAACTGGGAAGCGGTCCTCGCGGAGGCTCAAGGGCAGACCGTCTATTTCCACGCCTGGGGCGGCGAACCGAGGATCAATGCTTATATCGACTGGACCGGCGAAGAGGTTGAAAGGCGCTATGGCGTGACGCTGAGGCACGTCAAGCTCGATGACACGAGCACCGCCGTCGGCCGGATTGTCGCCGAGAAGGTTGCCGGCAAAACGGCGGACGGCGCTGTCGATCTGATCTGGGTCAACGGTGAGAATTTTGCTGCCCTGAAAGATGCCGGCCTGCTGATGACGCCGGGCTGGGCCGACAAGCTGCCGAACTGGCCGCTCGTCGATGTTACCGGCAAGCCGACTGTCGTCACCGATTTCACGGTGCCGACCGAAGGCCTGGAGAGCCCCTGGGGCATGGCGAAGCTGGTGTTTCTCTACGACACCGTCCGGATGCCCGAGCCGCCCAAGAGCCTTGAGGCGCTCGCCGACTGGGCCGCCGCAAATCCCGGCCGCTTCACTTATCCCCAGCCTCCAAACTTCCACGGCTCGACCTTTCTGAAGCAGGCACTGTCCGTCCTGATCGACGATCCTGCCAAACTGCAGAAACCGGTAGACGAGGCGCGGGTCAGTGCCGATATCGCGCCGCTGTTTGCCTTCCTCGACCGACTTCACCCCCACCTGTGGCGCCGTGCTCGCGCATTTCCGCACTCAATTGCCGAGACGCGCACCCTTCTCGCCGATGGCGAAATCGACATCTCCTTTTCGTTCAACCCCGGCGACGCATCGGCGGCAATCGCCGCCGGCGAACTTCCCGACACCGTCCGCACCTTCGTCTTCGACCGGGGTACCGTCGGCAACAGCCACTTTGTCGCGATCCCCTTCAACGCCTCGGCCAAGGCTGGCGCGCTGGTGGTCGCCGATTTCCTGTTGTCGCCGGAAGCCCAGGCGCGAAAGCAGGATCCAGCCGTATGGGGGGATCCCACGGTGCTTGCCCTCGACCGGCTTTCTGCTGAGGACCGGGCCCGCTTTGAAGTCCTCGACCTTGGCATCGCCACACTCGATCCGGAAGCGCTTGGCCCGGTGATCCCCGAACCCCACCCGAGTTGGATGACCCGGATCGAGGAAGAGTGGGTCGCCCGCTACGGCGCGCAGTGATGCTCAGCCATCCTTCGAGGCGGAGCGTCCCATGGTGAAACTCGCCCCGGCTCTGACCCTCGCGGTCCTGATCGGACCCGTTATGGTCGGGCTCGTCGGTACCCTCCTGCCCGCCTTCGGCTATTTGCCCACTCTCGGCGGCACGTCGCTGTCGCTCGCACCTTTCACCGCCCTCCTAGGAATACCGGGACTTCCCACTTCGATCATGCTCAGTCTCGGTACCGGGCTCGCAGCAACGTTCGGGGCTTTCGCTGCCGTCGTGCTCTTTACGGCCGCCTTCCTCGATACGCGGCCGTTCCGCATCGTTCACCGCCTGCTGTCTCCCCTGATGGCACTGCCGCATGCCGCGGCGGCCCTCGGCCTCGCCTTCCTCGTCGCCCCGTCCGGGTGGCTGATGCGGCTCGCCTCGCCTTTCATCGGCGACCTTGGCCGCCCTCCCGACCTGCTGATCCTCAACGACCCGGCGGGCATAGCGATGACGTTCGGCCTGATCGCCAAGGAGGTGCCGTTCCTGTTCCTCATGGTGCTTGCCGCGCTGCCGCAGGCGAACGCCGCCGCCACGCGCCGGGTCGCCGCCAGCCTGGGCTATGCGCCGGTCGCCGCCTTTCTCAAGACCGTGCTACCCCGGCTTTACCCGCAGATCCGGCTGCCGGTGCTCGCCGTTCTCGCCTACGCGACTTCCGTGGTCGATGTCGCCATGATCCTCGGTCCGACCACTCCGGCACCCCTCGCCGTCCGGCTGACGCAATGGATGGGCGATCCGGACCTCTCCCAGCGATTTGTCGCCTCTGCCGGCGCCGTCCTTCAATTCGGCATCACCCTCACGGCTATCGCGATCTGGCTTACCGGCGAACGCCTTCTCATCGGCCTCGGGCGGGGCTGGAGCGACGCCGGCGGGCGCAGCGCCGCTGATCGAAGCGTCAGCGTGGTGGCTCTCGCGCTCGTTGCCGTGCTCGTGGCAGCGCTTATCCTCGGTATTGCGGCGATCGCGCTTTGGTCACTCGCGGGGCCTTGGCGCTATCCGGCGCCCTTTCCGGAAACGTTGTCGGTCATGGTGTTCGCCCACCAGCTTCCAACTTCGGCGCCAGCGATCGCCACCACGCTCGCCATCGGCCTACCCGTAGCGGCGCTGGCCGTCGTGCTCGCGCTGGCCTGTCTCGAAAACGAGACGCGCCACGGCCTCCAACCTGGCACCCGCGCCCTAGCCCTGCTCTACCTGCCACTCCTCGTGCCTCAGGTCACCTTCCTGTTCGGGCTGCAGGTGCTGTACCTCACCGCCGGGTTCGGCGGTTCTGCGCTTACCGTGGCTTTCGCTCATCTTGTCTTCGTGCTGCCTTACGTCTTCCTCGCTTTGGCCGATTCCTGGCGCGCCATCGATCCGCGCTATGGAGCCGTCGCCTCAAGCCTCCGGGCTACGCCGATCCGTACCTTCTGGCGCATTCGCCTGCCACTGGCGCTACGGGCTGTCGTCACGGCCGCCGCCCTGGGGTTCGCCGTCTCGGTCGCCCAATATCTGCCAACGCTGATCGTCGGCGGCGGCCGGGTCACCTCCATTACAACCGAGGCTGTCGCGCTCGCCTCGGGCGGCAACCGCCGTCTCATCGCCCATTACGCGCTGCTGCAGATGCTGCTGTCGCTCCTCGGCTTCGCCTTCGCCGCCCTCGTGCCAGCGCTCGTCTTCCGCAACCGCCGCGCGCTGAGGACGGTGGCATGACGGCGCGCCTGCGCTTCGACAGGGTCGAGATCGACCGTAGCGGCGTGCGGCTGATCGCGCTCGACGCCGAGATTGCGCCGGGGGAGGCTCTGACCGTGATGGGACCGTCGGGCACGGGGAAATCGACCCTGCTGGCCTATGCCGCCGGCTTCCTCGATCCGGCCTTTTCCGCGCGCGGCCGGGTGCTGATCGGCGATACAGACATCACCCAGCTACCTGCGCACCGGCGTCACGTCGGGCTGCTGTTCCAGGATCCGCTGCTGTTTCCGCATCTTTCAGTCGCCGGCAACCTGCTGTTCGCGCTGGCGGCCGACGAGCGGGGACGGCGCAAGCGCCGCGCCCAGGTCGAGCGGGCGCTGGAGGATGCCGAGCTAGCGGGATTCGGCGACCGCGATCCGGCGACGCTCTCCGGCGGCCAGAGGGCCCGCGTCGCCCTGATGCGCGTGCTGCTGGCAAACCCGCGCGCGCTGCTGCTCGACGAGCCGTTCTCCGGGCTGGACGCAGACCTGCGCGCGCAGATCCGTGACCTGGTATTTCAGAAGGCCCGCGACCGTGGCCTCCCCGTGTTGCTCGTCACCCACGACCGGGCCGATGCGGAAGCCGCCGGCGGACGGATCGTCGAGGTTGGGAGTTGAAGCCGGAGGATCTCAGTCGGCCTCATCCGCGGAACCGGAGTTCAGAAGTCCATAGCGCTCGATGCCGATTTGCTCGATCAGCTCGAGTTGGGTCTCGAGGAAGTCGATGTGACCTTCCTCGTCCTCCATCAGATCCTCGAACAAGCGCATCGACACGTAGTCGCCGGCATTGAGACATATCTCGCGCGCCTCCTTGTAGAGCGCGCGCGCCGAATATTCGCCGGCAAGATCGGCCTCGATCACCTCCTTCAGCGACTGGCCGATCCGCAGCGGATCGAGACTTTGCATGTTGGGAAAGCCTTCGAGAAAGATGATGCGCTCGACGAGCTTGTCGGCATGCTGCATCTCCTCGATCGATTCCTCGCGCTCCTTTTTGGCAAGCTTGGTATAGCCCCAGTCCTCCAACAGCCGATAGTGCAGCCAATACTGATTGACGGCCGTCATCTCGTGTCGCAGCGCCTTGTTGAGATAGTCGATGACCTTGTCGTCGCCCTTCATCGGAATCTCCCTCGAAAATCAGGCCGCTGTGTCGCACGGCTGCCGGTCCGAGGGCAGGATCGGGTCATTCGGCGGCCGGCGTCAAGGCAAGGGCGCAACATGTGCAGGCATTTTCACTTGCGTCCTTCTTCTCACCGGAAAGACGCTCCTGGTGGATCTCCTCGATCACGCGAGGAAAGCAACAGCCGCAGCGAGGGCGGCATCCCAGAGCACGGAAAACGGCACCCGGCGTGACCACGCCGCCTTCCGGGCGATCCAGAACGGCTCGCGCCCCGCGGCACAGGTCCTTGTCGCTCAGGCGATTACAGGAACATATGATCATCGTGCATGCTATTTATTCTGCGGCCGGCCCACTCCTACCCTATTTGGTATGGGGCGACCAGATATTCCTGACAAGAAAAGTCAGCTTTATATAGGTGCCAAGTCGTCGCGCCGAGGGAAAGAACCGAGATGACCGATACAGACCGCAAGACGATCGTGCTGACCGGTGCGAGCCGAGGCATCGGCCACGCCACGGTCAAGCGTTTTTCCGCGGCGGGATGGCGGGTCATCACCTGCTCGCGCCACACCTTCTCCGACAAATGTCCGTGGCCGTCCGGACCCGAGGACCATATTCAGGTCGATCTGTCGGATCCGGAGAATCTTGGCGTTGCCGTCGCCGAAATGCGCAAGCGACTGGAGGAAAATGGCGGCAAGCTTCACGCGCTCGTCAACAATGCTGGCATCAGCCCGAAGGATGAAGGCGGGGCCAGGCTCGACTCCCTGACCACACCCATGCACGTCTGGCGCAACGTGTTCCAGGTCAACTTCTTCGCGCCGATCATGCTGGCGCGCGGGCTCTTTAACGAGTTGAAGCGAGCCGGGGGTTCGGTCGTCAACGTGACCTCGATTGCCGGCATGCGGGTTCATCCCTTCGCCGGCACCGCCTATGCCACCTCGAAGGCCGCCTTGGCCGGCCTGACCCGCGAAATGGCGGCTGACTTCGGCCCTCACGGCATTCGGGTCAATGCGATCGCGCCGGGAGAGATCGATACCGCAATCCTGTCGCCGGGCACGGAACGGCTGATCGAGGACATTCCACTGCGCCGGCTCGGGCGGCCCGAGGAGGTTGCCGAGACGATCTTCTTCCTGTGCAATTCTCCTTCATCCTATGTCACGGGCGCCGAAATCCATATCAACGGCGGCCAGCACGTATGACATTGGATGCGAGCCGCCTAAATGCGGCTGCAGAAACATGCATGCCGGTGACAGCTGGCCCGCATCTGCCGCAACCCGGCAAACGCAATCGGTATAAGGGGACTTTCGTAGTGTCCAGCGGCGGCTTCCCCGACTGGGCATGCAATTCTCGATTGCAGAAGCGGAAGTAATTTCTCTCTCTCCAAGCAGAAGACGCGCGGATTTTCCTGCAGCAGTCTAACCCACATTCTTCGTCCCGGACGGCATTCTGCATTGGACGCAACGGAAGCAGACCGCTTCAATAACGGATTCTTCAGGAAGCCCGGCGAAACTCGACCAAAAGCAACCGAAGGCCAATTCGGCCGAAGCAATCTGGTCACGATGCGCAGCATGAAAAACGGTGCCTCTAGATGCCATCTTGGCGGTCGCGCCGGCCGCCATGGTGGTGCTGGCTTTCGCTGTCGGCTCCGGCACGACCTCCGCCCTGATCCCGCCCGATCCGTATCGGGTATGAAATCGGCAGCGACGGGGCGTGAGCTCTCTGGTGCGCCGACCTTCAGCTGATCAAGGTTGCGTCCCCTTTCATCGAGGCAATGCGGCGAGAGAGGTGGCGGCCCCGCTTTACTTCGCCTTCACCCAAAGCTGCTTGACTGCACGACAGTTCTTTCGGAGGAAATGATGCACAACATCCTGAGGCTGGTCGGCAATCTGCGCGTTGCCGCGAAGGTTGGCGGCGGCTTTGCTGTCGTGCTGATATTGACGGCAATCGTAGGAGCCGCCGGCGTCTTCGCCATCCGTGGCCTGTCGCAGCAGATCGAGACGTCCCAGCAGGCAACGACCGTCATCGCTCGGCTTCAGGAGGTATCCGCCGCCCGAGAGCATTTCCTCGAAACCCGGGAGCCGGAGCAGGCGCAGGCGACGACCCGGACAATCGACGGCCTCATCGCCGACCTCGATACCCTTCGCGCTCGCGTCGCGCATCAGCCCGAGGCCGACGCCAGGGTCGCCGAAGCCCTGAAAGCGGTCCGGGCCCTTGAGGAGGAGTTCGCGAAGGTCGCGGACGCCGTTACCACGCAGACTGAACAGGTGGCAGCCCTTGCCAATGCGGTAGTTTCGCTCGAGGCGCTGACCACCGCGATCGATAGCCAGGTCCAGTCGGCGCGGCGCAATGCCACGCGTGATGCTGGCCAGGCTGCCTCGACACGTGACAGGGCCGATCAGCTCGGGCGTACGATCGCCACGATCCAGGAACGCACGCTAACCATCGAGCTCCTGTTCATGCGCTCGGCAAGCACCAGCGCTACCGAAGCGCTGGAGGAGGCCAGCGCTTTGGCCGCCACCCTGCCGGAACTGGTGCAATCCATGGCCAAGCGCACCGTCGCCGGCGTCGACAAGGCGGCAATCGAGGCGCTCAAAACCAAGGCTGGCGAACTTGATGGAATCCTGACGCAGTTGCCGAAGGCCGAGGATTTTGCGGATCTGTTCGCATTGCGAAACCGCGCGAAGGATACCCTCGCCGCCATGTCACAGACGGCGGGCGAGATCCTCGAGGACGCCTATGCAGCGATCGACAGCGCCCAGGCAAAGGCCTCTGAAGCCGAAGCCGTGCTTACGGTCGTCAATGCCATCTCCGCCAGTGCTGCTCGGCTCAACCGTCAGACGCTGCACGTCAAGGCAGCCTCGATGGAATACTTCTCCGGCAGCGACCAGGGATTGGAAAGCAACGTTCTCGGCGGCCTGTCGGTGCTGGAGGATAACGCCAGGGTGCTGCTCGCCGATTCTGCTCAGTATTCTCAGATCAAGGCCTCTGTCGAAGCAATCACCGAAGAAATTGCGGCCTATCGGACTGCCTTCGAGAAGCTGGTCGCGAGCACCAACACTGTCGAGGAGGCACGGGAACTGCTTTCCACGTTGTCGGCAGACGTGCGCGATCAGATCGGTGCCATGGCCGGTGATCAGGCCAGCGCAGCCAAGGCTGCCGGCGACGCTGCGCTTTGGACGATCGCCACCACCGTCCTGATCGTGATCACGGCTGGCGCTCTAGTCGCGGTGCTGCTGACGGCGGCGATCTCGCGGCCAACCCGGCGGCTTACGGCCGTCATGGCCCGACTGGCCGAGGGCGATACCGACGTGACCCTGACCGACGGCGACCGCCGGGACGAGATCGGTGACATGAGCCGCACGGTACAGGTATTCCGTGACAACGCCGTCGCCCGCGCCCGCCTTGAGGCGGAGCAGACCAAGGAGCGGGAAGCCCAGGCCGCGCGGCAGCAGCACGTTGAGACCCTGATTGCTGAATTCCGCGCCACCGTACAAGCGCTGATCTCATCGGTTGGAGACACTGCGGCCGGGCTTGAGTCGACTGCCCAGGCCCTAACCTCGATTGCCGGGGAGACCACGGTCCGCGCCGAGGACACGGCGACGGCGAGTACGGCGGCGAGCCGGAACGTCGAGAGCGTCGCCGCAGCCGCCGAGGAATTGTCGGCCTCGATCGGTGAGATTTCGCGCCAGGTCGGCCAGACGACGGCGATCGTCGGCAAGGCAGCAAGCGGCACGGAAGAGACCAATCGGAAGATCTCCGGCCTCGCCGAGGCGGCAAGCCGGATCGGAGACGTCGTCAAGTTGATCTCCGATATTGCCGAGCAGACCAACCTGCTCGCGCTTAACGCCACTATCGAAGCAGCGCGAGCCGGCGACGCTGGTCGGGGCTTTGCCGTGGTCGCCGCTGAGGTCAAGGAACTCGCCAACCAGACTTCGAAGGCGACGGAAGAGATCGGCGCCCAGATCGGCGCCATCCAAGGCTCCACACGCGAAGCCGTCGAGGCGATTGCTGCAATCGCCGCAACGATGCAGGAAGTCGACAGCTACACATCGGCAATCGCCGCTGCCGTGGAGCAGCAGGGCGCGGCCACCAGCGAGATCACCGGCAACGTCCAGCGCGCGGCCGACGGCACCGGTGCGGTCAGCGCCAACATGACCGCGCTCGCCGAGGCCGTCGAACGCACCAGTCGCTCCGCCGATGATGTCCTTTCTGCCTCTGGTGACGTCGGTCAAAAAACGGCGACGCTGCGCCAGGAGATCGACCGGTTCCTGCAGGCGGTGGCGGCGGCGTGAGACACAGGCCGGTCGCCCCGGTCAGGAGGGGTGCCGCAGCCGCTGCTTTGCCGAAGCGCGAAGGCGGCAAGGTCAGTGCAGCCTCCTCTAATCCTGAACGGTCCTGCTCCAGGGCCGCCTCGAGGGCGGCCGTTGCCCCACGAGGCGGTCGATGGCGGAAGGGATGGCCTCTCGAATTCCGCCTTGCGAACGCCGGGGACGGAAGCCACCACCTCCTCCCAACAGTCGGGCGTAAAATGGGAAGAAAGGCAGCGGTCGCCGGTGTCGTGCTCATGGCCGCACTGGAAGCCGCGCCCGTGGTTGCCGTGGGACTGAGCCTCTGCATCGCGAAACAAAAAGGCGGCCCTGCGGCCGCCTTTTCCGTTTTTATGGAAGGCGTCCCTCAAGCCGCCGCGACGGCCCGCTTCGCCATGACTGTCACGAGGTTCGCCCGGTATTCCGCCGAACCATGAATGTCAGAGAGAAGGTCGCCGGCCGGAACGGTGATACCGGCGATTGCGTCAGGCGACCATTTGGCGGCAAGCGCCGCCTCCATAGCCGGAACACGGAACACGCCGTTCTGTCCGGCGCCGGTGACGGCAACGCGCACCGAGCCATCGGAGGCCTGGGCAACGAAGACGCCGGCCATGGCATAGCGCGAGGCCGGATTGGGGAACTTCTCGTAGGCCGAACGCTGTGCTGCGGGGAAACGGACAGCCGTGACGATCTCGCCTTCCTCCAGCGCTGTTTCAAAAAGGCCGGTGAAGAAGTCCTCCGCGGCGAGTTCCCGCCGATCAGTCACGACCGTGGCCCCAAGGGCGACGAGCGCTGCGGGATAGTCGGCCGCCGGATCGTTGTTGGAGATTGAACCGCCGAGGGTGCCCATGTGGCGCACATGCGGGTCCCCAATCAAGCCGGCAAGCTTGGCGAGGCCGGGCAGGATCCGCTTGACTGCCTCTGATGCGGCAACCTCGGCGTGGGTGGTGCAGGCGCCAATGCGGATCGCGCCGTCGGCCGTTTCGGTAATGCCCTTGAGCTCGGCGATGTGGCGCAGATCGATGACGTCGGAAGGCGCGGCAAGACGCTGCTTCATGGTGGCAATCAACGTCTGTCCGCCGGCGAGAAGCTTGCCGTCCTCGGCACTGGAGATGATCGACGCCGCTTCGGTGAGCGTCTGCGGACGATGGTAGGTGGTCTCGTACATGGCGTGGTCCTGAACTTCGCTCTGTCTGGTCGCGTTTCGGGTCGGTTCTGTCGTCCACGGGCCTGGCTCGGCGGGGCCGTGGAACGGGGGGCGCCGAACCGGCCGGCGCCCCCTTAAAGCGGCTTATTCGGCGGCGGCCGGCATCCGCGTCGCCTGGAGCGCTAGCCAGACCTTTTCGGCGGTCGCCGGCATGGTGAGAGCGTTGTTGCCGATGGCATCGGTGATGGCATTGATGACAGCCGGAGGCGAGCCGATCGCCCCGGCCTCGCCACACCCCTTCATGCCGAGCGGATTTCCGGGGCAGAAGGTCTCCGTGGTGGTGAGGTGGTAGGACGGCACGTCGTCGGCGCGCGGCATACAGTAGTCCATGAAGGAACCGGTCAGGAGCTGGCCGCTCTCATCATAGGCGGCATTCTCCAGCAACGCCTGACCGATACCCTGGGTCAGTCCGCCGTGAACCTGGCCTTCGACGATCATCGGATTGATGATCGTGCCGAAGTCATCGGCAGCGACGAAACTAACGATCTCCGTCCGGCCGGTTTCAGGATCGACCTCGACCTCGCAGATATAGGTGCCGGCCGGGAAGGTGAAGTTGGTCGGATCGTAGAAGGCACCTTCCTTCAGACCCGGCTCCATTCCGGCCGGCAGGTTGTGCGCCGTATAGGCGGCGAGCGCCACCTGGAAGAACGGCATCGACTTGTCGGTGCCGGCAACCTTCAGCTCGCCGCCTTCGAACACGATGTCGCCTTCGGCCGCTTCCATCAGGTGAGCCGCGATCTTCTTTGCCTTGGCCTCGACCTTGTCGAGCGCCTTGACGATCGCCGACATGCCGACCGCGCCCGAGCGCGAACCATAGGTGCCCATGCCGAACTGCACCTTGTCGGTGTCACCATGGACGATCGACACGGTATCGGTCGAAACGCCGAAACGCTCGGCGACGAGCTGTGCGAAGGTTGTTTCGTGGCCCTGGCCGTGGCTGTGCGAGCCGGTCAGCACCTCGATCGTGCCGACCGGGTTGACCCGCACCTCCGCCGATTCCCACAGGCCGACACCGGCGCCAAGCGAGCCGACTGCCGCCGAGGGCGCGATACCGCAGGCCTCGATATAGCAGGAGAAGCCGATACCGCGCAGTTTGCCACGGGAGGCCGCCTCCTGTTTGCGCTGCGGGAAACCGGCATAGTCGATTGCCTTCAAGGCAGCATCGAGCGAGGCGTCGTAGTCGCCGGCGTCATAGCACATGATGACCGGCGTCTGATGCGGGAACGAGCGGATAAAGTTCTTGCGGCGGAACTCGGCCGGATCCATCCGGACTTCGCGCGCCGTCGTCTCGATCAGCCGTTCGAGCAGATAGGTTGCCTCCGGCCTGCCGGCGCCGCGGTAGGCGTCGACCGGCGTGGTGTTGGTGTAGACCGTCTTGACGTTGCAGTAGATCGACGGGATGTCGTACTGGCCCGACAGCAGGGTCGCGTAAAGATAAGTCGGCACCGAGGAGGAGAACAGCGACATGTAGCCGCCGAGGTTGGCGATGGTCTCGACCCTAAGGCCGATGATCCTGTTGTCGGCGTCGAGCGCCAGTTCAGCGTGCGAACGGTGGTCGCGGCCATGAGCATCGGTTAGGAAGGCCTCGGAACGGTCGCAGCGCCACTTGACCGGCACACCGGTCTTCTTCGACGCCCAAAGGCAGACCATCTCTTCCGGATAGATGTAGATCTTGGAACCGAATCCGCCGCCGACGTCCGGCGCAATCACCCGGAGCTTGTGTTCGGGCGCGATGTTGTAGAACGCCGACAGCACAAGCCGGGCGACATGCGGGTTCTGGGAGGTGGTCCACAGCGTGTAATGGTCTTCGGCCGAGTCATAGGATGCCAGCGCGGCGCGCGGCTCCATCGCGTTCGGCACCAACCGGTTGTTGGTGATCTCCATCCGAGTCACGTGGGCGGCCCTGGCGAAGGCGTCGTCGACCGCGGCCTTGTCGCCGATCTCCCAGTCGAAGATCAGGTTGCCCGGTGCTTCCGGATGAAGCTCGGGGGCACCAGGCTTCAGCGCCTCGACCGGGTCGACGACCGCCGGCAATTCCTCGTAGTCGACCATTACGGCGTCGGCAGCATCGCGGGCATGGGTTGGGGTGTCGGCGACGACGACGGCGACCGCCTGGCCGACATAGCGCACCCGATCCGGTTCGAGCGCCCGATAGGCGCCCATCTTCATCGGCGAGCCGTCCTTGGAATGGATCATCCAGCCGCAGATCAGGTTGCCGACGCCGTCGGCAACGAGCTCCGAGCCCGTCAGAACGGCCACAACACCCGGCATCTCCAGTGCCGCCGAAGCGTCGATCCCCTTGACCTTGGCGTGAGCATGCGGTGAGCGCACGAAGGCCGCATGATGCATGTGTGGAACGACCATGTCGTCCGTGTAGCGACCCTTGCCGGTGATGAAGCGCCGGTCCTCCTTGCGCAGCACCCGCTGCCCGATGCCTTCGACTGCCATTGCCTCTCTCCCTCGGATCCACCTGCGCCTGCGGCGGGCTCTCGGCTCCGGCGACGGCGCGGGGATTTGTTCTAAAAGATGCGTCTATGCGCCCCAGAGACGATGCTCATGCAATGGCCGCGTCTCCTGAAATCCCGGAGCGCCGGTCGGAGCGGCTCAAACGGCCGCGGCGGCCGAGGCCCGGAGCGACGGCCTATTCAGCCGCCGTCTTCATCGCGGCCATCTGGTCGGCCGCGGCCTGGATCGCCTTGACGATGTTGTGGTAGCCGGTGCAGCGACAGATGTTGCCCTCGAGCTCGTGGCGGATCGTCGCCTCATCGAGCCGGGCGTCGTAGCGCCGGATCATGTCGACAGCAGCCATGATCATGCCTGGGGTGCAGAAGCCGCACTGCAGGCCGTGATGCTCACGGAATGCCGCCTGCACCGGATGCAGCTCGGCGCCATTGGCAAGCCCTTCGATGGTCAGCACCTCGGAACCGCTCGCCTGGGCTGCCAGCATGGTGCAGGACTTGACAGCCTTGCCGTCGACATGAACGACACAGGCGCCGCACTGCGAGGTATCGCAGCCGACATGTGTGCCGGTAAGACCCAGAGTCTCGCGCAGAAACTGCACCAGCAGCGTGCGATCCTCGACATCTTTCGTCACCTGTTTGCCGTTCACCGTCAGGGTGACTGTGGTCATGGAAATCTCCCTCTTCTCCCTCCAGCCGGGCCGAAGCCCGCCGACAATCAAACTGGTCGCAGCCCCTGCCCGCTGGAAAGAGGACTTTCGACCAATGCGGCACCTCGCCGCAAAATCAGAGCGCTGCCAAAGCCAGCACCACGATCAGCGCCGCCAGCGCGATCAAACCCCAGACCATCGGTCCGCCGAACTTGTTGTCCGCCGCCGCGGTCTCGACCTCTGTCTCCGCCCGGTGCATGGCCTCTTCAACCGCGTGCTCGACCCGGCTCGCCGTCCCGACCACCTCCTCGGCCATGTGGGCCTCACCGAGCCTTCGCGCTTCGTCGATCACGCCGGGGTCCGGCTCCTCCACCGTGGTGGTCTCGCCCTCCGCCACGATCCTGCTGAAGGTGCCGAAGAAGTCATCGGCCATCTTGCGTGCGGTCGAGTCGACCAGCCTCGAGCCGAGTTGCGCCAGCTTGCCGCCGACCTGGGCCTTGACCGCATATGTCAGCACCGTCGCCCCGCCGACGTCGTCGAGCCTGACGTCCGCGCCGCCCTTTGCGAAGCCGGCCACGCCCCCCTTGCCCTCGCCGACGATGCGATAGCTTTCCGGCGGATTGAGATCCTCAAGGCGGACGTTGCCGTTGAACTTCGCCTTTACCGGCCCGATCTTGGCGGTGACCTGGGCCGTCATTTCGTTGTCCGACGTCTTCTCTAGGCTCTCGCACCCGGGGATGCATTCCCGCAAGACATCGGGATCGTTCAACGCCGCCCATACCCGTTCGCGCGGCGCCTCGATCCGGTACTCGCCTGACATATCCATGCGGCCAGCCCACTCCTGTTCATCGTCGCCGTAAGGCGCTTTTGCGCCGCCCCTGCCGCCATCTCACTCTCAGACCTCGCGACGGGGCAGCGTTGCTGTCTCAACCTAGCTTGTCTAAGCGCAGCGACAATGACAAGCGTCTGAATGAAATAAATAAACGCCGATTGTCGACGCTGCGGTGCAGCATGACAGCCGTGGCGCTGCCACGGACGTATGGCCGCATCGACCGCGGCCGAGGTCAGCTGAGCCAACGTCGCGCACGGCGACCTCCCCAGGCGTGAGTCGATGTAATTGGATGACGAAAACGGATAAAATCACAGGTAGCCAATCAGCGCACCATTCCGCCTCGGGGAGACCGGATATCATGATGAGACAGGCGAGCTGCGCCTGCGGCCAGCTCCGGGTCGCCTGCAACGGCGAACCGTTTCGGATTTCGATGTGTCATTGCCTGGAATGCCAGCGACGCACCGGCGCCCCGTTCGCGGTCCAGGCGCGGTTTGCCGTGGGTCAGGTGACCGTCGAGGGCCGCGCGCGAGAATTCACCCGGCTCGGAGATAGTGGCGGCACCGTGACCTTTCGTTTCTGCCCCGACTGTGGCTCGACCGTGTGCTGGAAGCTGAGCCACGCTCCGGACGTGGTCGCGGTTGCCGTTGGCGCCTTTGCCGACCCGGGCTTTCCGGCCCCGAGGGTCTCCGTCTACGAAAGACGGCGCCACTCCTGGACCCAGCTTGCGGATGACCCGGTGTCGGAGCGGCGGGTGTAGACCGGCCTTCAGCAATTCGCCTTGCGAGCGGTTGACGACCCCTCTGTCAAGGCGCATTGCCTTGACCACGACAGGAAGGTCGCACGTCATGGACGCGTCTGCCGTTCTGCCAAAGTTCCAGGCCGTCGCGATATCAACAAAAAGCCCGACTCTATACAGCCACTTTTGCGCCAAAAATTGGCGTATCGCCATTCTTTCGCCAAATTCCTCTGCGGTAGATTTATGTATTCCGCCCGGACTGGGGGGCGGAGTGTTTTTCATGAAGCACTTTATTCTAGTTCTTGTAGCCTTTGCCTGCACGACTGCTACCGTTCGGGCCGGACCTTTACACGACGCGGCACGTGATGGCGACGTTGAGCGCATTGTGGCACTGCTCGATCAGGGTGAGCCGGTGGCCGCGCCTGACGATGCCGGTGAGCCCGCCCTGCTCATCGCCGCTCTCGCCGGCCATTCCGACACGGTCAGCGTGCTGCTCGAGCGCGGCTGTGACATCCACGTCCGCAATAAGGGCGGACTGACGGCCCTGCACGCGGCAGCTTATGGCGGGCACGCCGATGTCGCCGCACTGCTGGTCGAGAAGGGCGCCAACGTCAACGACGTCGCAAATTTCTACCAGATGTCGCCGCTGCATGCCGCGGCCGAGGAAGGCCATACCGAAGTGGTGTCGCTGCTGCTCGGAAACGGCGCCGACGTCGAGGCGAGGGAACGCAACGGTTATACGCCGCTGACGCAAGCCGGCTGGCGCGAACATTGGGATGCCGCCCACCTTCTGATCGAGGCGGGGGCGATCTGTCAGGACGCGTCGCTGGTCGGTGACTGGCTCTACGGAGAGTGCACCAGGCGACAATGAGGGCTGGCTGCGGCCGGTTCGAGGAGAATGATCATGACTGGACATGGACTCCGTCGCGGCGTGGCCGCGGCCGCAATGCTGATCCTGGCGACCGTCCCGGGGTCGGCAACGAGCGAGCTCGTTAACACCGGCTATTTCGGCGACGTCGCGATCAGGGGCTACGACACGGTTGCCTATTTCACCGAGGGCCGCGCAGTGGAAGGCTCGGCGACCTATTCCCACCGCTGGCTCGGCGCAACTTGGCATTTTGCCAGCGCCGAGAACCGTGACCGCTTCGCCGAAGACCCGCTGCGTTATGCTCCACAATACGGGGGTCATTGCGCGGACGGGGTCTCCTTCGGGACGATCACCACCAACATCGACCCCAAGGCGTGGCGGATCATCGACGGCAAGCTCTACCTCAGCTACGACCCTGGTGCCGCCGAAGGCTTCGAAAAGTCCGCGAACAAGCTCGCCGATTCCAAGAAGTACTGGCCCGAGGTCCAGCAAGTGCTTGCCAGCGAGAGGACCCGCGGCGCGTGGTGAGAGGCGACGGGGCGCTGCCCCCTTGGCAGCCCCTTCATCCCGCCTCCTCCTGTCGCCGGTTCTGAGGAAAGCTGCGCGGCTGCGGCGACTCGTTAGTGAAGGCCGAACTCCGCCATGAGCGCCTCGCGGTGGCGAACGAAACGGCTCTCACTGCGGTCGCGCGGACGCGACAGATCGATGTCGATCAACCGCGTCCGCGCTCCCCTCTCTTTGGGCATGACAAGCACGCGGTCGGCGAGATAGATCGCCTCTTCCAGATCGTGGGTGACGAGGATCATCGTCACCCCTTCCTCGCGCCAGATTCGAGCAAGCTCTTCCTGCATCGTGATCTTGGTCATGGCGTCGAGCGCCCCGAGCGGCTCGTCCAGCAGCAGAATCTCGGGCTGCACGGTCAGCGCCCGTGCGATGCCGACACGCTGCGCCATGCCGCCGGAAAGCTGACGAGGATAGGCGTTCTCGAAGTCAGCCAATCCGACGAGGTGGAGATAGTGCCGCGCTTTTTCTTCGGCGTCGGACGGCGCGTCGCCCCGGACGCTTAGTCCGAAGGCAACATTGTCGAGCACCGTCAGCCAGGGCAACAGCCGCGGCTCCTGAAAGATGATCGCGCGCTCAGTGCCGACGCCATGCACGGGCTTGTCACCGATCAACACCTCGCCCGCATCGGGGACCTCGAGCCCGGCGAGGATCCGCAGCAGCGTGGTCTTTCCACAACCTGACGGGCCCACCACGGCGAGGATCTCGCCGCCGCGAATGTCGAGCCGCAGGTTGCGCAGGACGTTCAGGCGCTGCCCGTTCAGCGCGAAGGACTTGGACAGACCGCGGACCGCGACCTCCCCGCGGCGCGTCGTTCCGACGACGTTCATCATCCGCCCCTCAGTTGGTCGAAGCATCGCCGGTGACGAGAAGGATGTCCTTCGCCACCAGCTTGCCCGCTTCGATCTGGCCCTCGCGCTCGAGCACGTCGATCCAGAACTGGATGTCGCGCTCGACCGGCAGGCCACCGGCACGCACGCCGTAGCCCTTGAAGTGCTGAGCCAGATCGGGGTTTTCGCCTCGCTCCCCCAGAACGCGGGCGAGGATGGCGCGGGTCTCCTCCGGGTTTTCGCGCGCGTAGTCGAGCGCCTTGGCCGCCCCTTCGACGAAAGCCCGGGCGTGCTCCGGGTGAGCCGCGACCCAGTCGCGGCGGAGCACCACGAAGCCGCCGGCGATCTCGCCCAGGACGTCCGTGTCGTCGAAGATCGCACGAAGGCCGCCGCTCTGCCGCGCAACCCCTTCGAAGGTCGTCTGCCAATAGCCGAAGGCCGAGATGTCAACCTGTTTGGAGCGCAGCACCTGCTCCAGCTGCGGCCCGGGCACCACGACAAGATTGGCGGCGTCCCGCGGCAGCCCGTTCTGGTGCAGTGCCTCCCGTATCGCGTAGTCGAGATGCGCGCCGAGCGTATTGACGGCGATGGTCTTGCCGGCAATGTCCTTGACGCCTTTGATCGGACTGTCTTCCAGGACGTAGAAGATCGACTGCGCCTCATCGTTGATGCCGTTCGACGGATAGGCGGCGACGAAGTCATTGCCGCTGGCGATCGAGTTGATCACGGCGGGCGTGGCGGCGCTTCCAAGGTCCACACTGCCGCCGGCAAGCGCGATCAGCGATTCCGGGCCGCCGGTCGCGTAGCCAACGTTCTCAAGCTTGATCCCGGCCTCGTCGTAGTAGCCCAGTTCCGCGGCCAACTCATGCGCGGAAATACCGCCATGACTGCCGAGGAAGCGAATGGTCACGTCCTCTGCGACCGCCAGCTGACTCGCGGTCGAAAGGAATGCGGCGAGGGCCAGGCTGCGAACAAGGGTCTTCATATCAATCTCTCCTTTGGAAGGACGTGCGGATGGGTGCGGGCCTAGCGGGCGATCTCCGACCAGCGGCAGAGGCGGCGCTGGAGGGTGACGAGCACGGCATTCGCGGCAAGGCCGAGGGCGGCGAGCAGGAAGATCGCGCCGAACATCAGCGGGATCTGGAAATTGTACTGGGCGTTCATCACCTGGAACCCGAGGCCCTTGTTCGCCCCGATCATCTCGGCCGCGATGAGCAGCAGAAGCGCCGTGGTGGCCGACAGGCGCAGCCCGACGAAGATCGCAGGTATCGATGCCGGAAGGACGACGCGCCGGAACACGGTGAGCCTCGACGCCCCGAAGGTGCGCGCCATCTCAACCAGCTTGGCGTCAACCTCCTTCACGCCGCCGATCGTGGCGAGCAGGATCGGAAAGAGCGTCGCCCAGAAGATCACGAATACCTTGGAGGTCTCGCCGAGGCCGAGCAGCAGGATGAAGACCGGATAGAGCGCCAGCGCAGACGTCTGACGGAACAGTTGCAGGATCGGATCGAGAGCCTGCTCGACCCAGCGGACCTGCCCCATGAAGAGACCGAGCGGGATGCCAATGGCCACGGCCGCCCCGAAGGCGATGCCGGACCGCTGCAGACTGATGGCGATATCGCCCACCAGCCGGCCCGACGAGAGTGCCGTCCAGACAGCGGCGGCGATGATATCGAGCGGCGGGAAAATCGAAGGATTCACCCAGCCGGTCTTCGCCGAAACCTGCCAGAGAACCAGAAATCCAATCAGCAGGCCATAGCGTGACAAGAAACGTTGACCGATGGTTGCAGCGCCCTGGGGAACCACGCGACCGGTCCGGGTTCCGAGGCGCCGCCGCAACGACGATGCTTCCATGCTCTGAAGGGTCATAGCGCTACTCCGCAGCCTGGATCGAGCGGCGGGCCGCGGCCCAGCGGTTCTCGGGGAACGGCAATCCGAGATTCTGGCGCAGGGTCCGGCCTTCGTAGGCCGTGCGGAACAGCCCGCGGCGCTGCAACTCCGGGATCACCAGGTCGACGAAGTCGTTCAGTCCGGTCGGCAGCCATGGCGGCAGGATGTTGAAGCCATCCGCGGCTTCGTTTTCGAACCACTCCTCCAACATGTCTGCGATCTCGACCGGCGTGCCGACGATCGTGAAGTGACCGCGGGCCGACGCGATCCACTGATAGAGCTGGCGGATCGTGAATCCGTTCTCGTCAGCGATCTGCCGGATCAGCGCCTGCCTGGACTTCATGCCTTCCGTCGGCGGGGCCGGCGGCAGCGGGCCGTCGAGGTCGTAGCCCGACAGGTCGAGTGTGCCGCCCGTCAGCGCGTTAAGTAGGGCGATGCCGTCCTCTTCCAGGATCAGGCCCGTCAGCCGGTCGTATTTCTCGCGAGCCTCCTCCTTGGTCCGTCCGATGAAGGGAGAGACCCCCGGCATGATGAGGATGTGGTCGGGGTTGCGCCCCAGACTTTGGGCTCGGGCCTTGATGTCGCGATAGAATTCCTGCGCTGACCCGAGGTTCTGGTGCGCGGTGAAGATCACCTCGGCCGTCCTGGCAGCCAGCCGCCGACCGTCCTCCGACTGCCCCGCCTGCACGATGACCGGATGGCCCTGCGGCGATCGGGGAACGTTCAATGGCCCTTTCACATGGAAGTGCTCGCCCCGGTGATCGGCGCAATGCAGCTTGTCGGGATCGAAGAAGCGTCCGCTCTCACGGTCGCGGATGAAGGCGTCGTCCTCGAAACTGTCCCAGAGCGTCTTCACGACCTCCACGTGCTCGCTTGCCCGGCGGTAGCGAAAGGCATGAGGATGCTGGACCTCGAGGTTGAAGTTCCAGGCCGCCGCTTCCGTCGCCGTGGTTACGACGTTCCAGCCCGCGCGACCTCCGGAGATCAGGTCCAGCGAAGCGAATTTCCGCGCCAGGTTGTAGGGTTCCTCGTAGGTGGTGGACGCGGTGGCAATGAAGCCGAGGTGCTTCGTCAGCGGTGCGAGTGCGGCAAACAAGGTGACGGGCTCGAATCCCGCGACCTTCGCGTTACCGCCTTCCGTGCCTCCGCTGAAACTGACGGCCAGTCCGTCCGCCAGGAAGTAGGCATCGAACAGGCCGCGCTCGGCGGTCAGGGCGAGCTGCTTGTGGAATTCGAAACTGGTGGCGCCATCGACCGGCTGGTCTGGGTGGCGCCATGCGGCGACATGCTGTCCTCCGCCGGGCAGGAATGCGCCGAGCTTGATCTGCCGTGTCATCGATCTCTCCTTCGGTTTGACAAGGCTTCGCCGTTGGGCCGCGCACCGGCGGTTCCCTCGGTTTCCACGAAGTGACTGAATTCGGTCCGGCCGGCGACTCAGGCGACCAGGCTTACCCCTCGCGCTTCGGCTCCCGCGGTCCGCGCCGCCTCACCGACCGCTTGACGGGCCCGATCGAGGATCGGGTTGGACGCCAGCACACCATCCACGAAGTCCCTGTCCGAGGCGTAGATTGCCGTCGGCATGGTCAATGCCTCGAAAAACCCGAACAGTGGACGAAGCTGATGCTCCACGATGAGCGAGTGGCGCTCACCGCCGCCCGTCGCCAGGAGAATGGTCGGCTTGCCTCGCAACAGCGACGGGTCGAGCAGATCGAAGAAGTGTTTGAACAGTCCGGTGTAGCTTCCTTTGTAGGTGGGGGAGCCGACGACCAGCACTGTCGCCTTCCGCAATTGCTCGACAATCGCGCGCGCTCGGTCATCCAGATCCGCCGTGCGCCGCGCCGTCAGGACCGACGGACCCAAATCTTCAACGTCGTAGGTCACTTGGCCGGCGCCAATGGCTTCGGCCACATCCTGCGCCACATGGTTGACGAAGGCCCTGGTCTTCGATGGGCGGGCAATATTGCCCGAAATTCCGACAACGGATCTCTGCAACATCTCGCTCTCCTCTTATGCCATCAATGTCTATCAATTTACTAGAGTATAAAAGCGAACCCAATCTAAATCGCGGCCATGTGGCGGATCGATTTTTCGTCGGGCTGCCGAGAGATGGATTTTCCCGCTTAATCGGAGGCAGAAAACGAGACGCCAATGGCTGGAACGGTCGACAAGCGGCGCGTCGAGCCCATCAGGCGGCCGGTTCCACTGGGCTGCCGTTTGCCAGTCGGCTCCGTCCGGCCAGCCGCCGGGAGCCCTATCGCCCAGAGACCGTGAAATACTTCAGGGCCTGCGGACTGACATGGACATAGTCCGCATCGCGGATCTCCGGCGCGGTGTTGCGGTAGACTTCGCCGCAGGCCATGCGGTCGAGGAAATAGCCTTCGAAACGCTCGCACAGCCGATCGCCGCGGACCTCGATGACGCCGGTGACACTGGTGTTGGCGCTGCGGTAGGCCGTGTTGCCGGCGTGGTCGAAATACTGCACGAAGCCGGTGCCGTTCTTGTGCCGGCCGGTCCATGTCGTGCCGCTTACCAAAGCTGTGAGTTCCGCCTCGCCGAGCCGGTCGGACGCCCGGCCGTTGAAGCGGAAGGGCCATTTCGGGATCCCGGCCGCGGCCAGTCCGGCGAGGTGGTGGGCGCGGTCCTCGGCGCGCCAGTAGTCGTAGAGCAGCTCGTAGTAGGTCAGGTTGCTGTCGGGAAACAGCTCGAGCAGCCGCGCCGCCTCCACCGCTGCGGCCTCGTGGTCGCCGCGGTGACCATAGGCGGCAGCGAGGTATTCATGTGCCGGCTCGACATCGGGCAGCGCGTCGCGCGCCGCCTCCAGGAGTGGCGCAGCGCGCTCGGGCTGGCGCGTCATGGAAAAGACGATGCCGGCCAGCAACCGGAAATTTGCTGAGGGCGACGGATCGAGCCGGAGCGCCTTCTCCACTTCGGCGAGCGCCTCGTCGTGGCGGCCGGCGTGGGCCAGCACAAGCGCGAGATTGGCGACCGCCTCCGGATCGCTCGGCTGCATTGCCACCGCGCGCCGTGCCGAATCGATTGCTTCCGCCTCGTGCCCGTCGACGAGTTGCAGCAGCGCCAGCACGGTATGGGCGCGGGCGTTGTCGCCGTCGAGAGTCAGGGCCGTTCCGGCGGCATCGTAGGCCACCTTGCGCGCCACCGCCGCCGGCCAGATCAGGTTGTAGTCGTTGCGCCAGATTTCGACGGCGACACGGGCCACGCCGGCGTGGGCTTCTGCAAAGTCCGGATCAAGGTCGATCGCCTTCTGATAGAAGGACAGCGTCCGGCGGTAGGCCTCGACATCGCTGTAGAGAATGCCTTCCTTCTCTGCCCTGAGGTAATAGTCATAGGCCTCGAGATTGTCGGTCGGGATCCGCGCCAGGTGATTGCGCTCGCCGTCGCTGAGCCGGACGGAGAGTGCGGTGATGATCTTTCCGGTGACATCATCCTGTACCGCGAAGATGTCGGCATACTTCCGGTCGTAGCGCTCCGCCCACAGCGAAAGTCCGGTGAGCGCGTCGATCAGGTTGACGTTGATGCGCAGGCGGGATTCAGCGCGCTGCAGTGTGCCTTCGACGACAAAATTCACTCCCAGCTTTGCTGCCACGTCCTGGATCGAACTGGCCGAGCCCTTCAGCGCAAACACCGAATGGCGTGCAATGACAAACAGGCCAGAGACCTTTGACAGTTCCGTGATCAGGTCGTCGGTCAGGCCGTCGGCGAGATGCTCCGCATTCGGATCACTGGTGACGAAGGGCATCACCGCGACTGAGGGTCTGTCCGGGAGCGGATAGGCAAGACGCTCGGCCGCAAGCTGCCGCGCGACCGGCGCCCAGGGTTGCCACCACCACCAGACCCAGGCCATGGCGACCGCGATCGCCACGACCGCAGCGACCAGCGCGATCCGGTGCCGTCCGATCCCGTTCCCCCCTCCCGACACCAGCGCCGCGGCCTTGTCGTCGAGCCGGATCTGATAGACGGTCAGCGGCTCGGCAATGTTCTTGACCTGCCGCTCGCCGAGGAGGTCGACGGTCAGATCGAGCTTGCCCCTTACCTGATCATACACCGACTTCGACAGGCAGATCTCGCCGGGGCCGGCAATGGCCTCGAGCCGAGCGGCGATATTGACGCCGTCGCCGAAAATGTCGCCGCGCTCGACAACGATGTCGCCGATGTTGAGCCCGATGCGATAGCGATACTGCCGCTCCTCCGGGAGACCGGCATTGTCCTTGCGCAGAGCGAGTTGGACGTCGACCGCGAAGGCAACTGCGTCGACAACGCTCGAAAACACCATCAGCGCGCCGTCGCCCGTCGACTTCACGACCCGGCCGCGGTAACGCGTTGCCCGCGGGTTGAGGATCTGCCGACTGTGCCGTCGGAGGGCGTCGAGCGTGGCGTGCTCATCGGCTCCGATCAGGCGCGAATAGCCCACCATGTCGATGGCGAGAATCGCTGCCAGCCGGCGTTGCACGGGTTGCTCTCCCTTTGTCTGGAGAGTAGCCGAGGAGACGCTCCAAATCCATGCTTTGGCACCGTGCGAGAGATCATGCCGATCCGGATTCGACCTTCTCCGCCGCCCGATCGCTTCTAGTGGTGGTGCGTACCGCTACTCGTCGAGGTAGGCGAACGTGTTCGCCCCATCGAGCCGGCGCAGCCGTGCCGTGGCCAGAATATCAGGCTCGAACAACCGGGCGTTGATCCCCATCCATTCTGCTTTAGGATCGAACTTGGCCCAATGGGTGATACAGCCACAGTCGGCGCAGCGGTAGAATCCTTGCGTCTTCTCGCCCCAAGCATAGACCTGCTGCGGCCGCCTGGCCACAACCGCGACCTTGTCCGGCGCGAAATAAGCCCAGAGCACCCCATAGCGCCGGGAGACCGTGCAATTGCATTCGGTGACAGTGGTTACCTCGTCCGCGACCCGGATCTCGATCGCGCCGCAATGGCAGGTAGCAAGAAGCATGGCGGGGCCTCCGGACGGTGGGTGGTGGCGGATTGCCTATGGTCGCTGATCTTCGATCGGGGTCAATCGTGTTGCGCCTGCTCGAAAGCAGATGGTGAAGTGGTTTTCACGATGCCAGGCGGCAAAGACAATGGATCCATGACGACGGGGCGTAAGCTGCGCTCCTTCGTCGTGCCATGCTGCCTCGTCGCTTCCCGTCGGCGCCCCGATTGACCCCCGCCGAAATCCGTCCTACCTCCTGCCTCTCCTTCACCCTGCGAGAAAGCTCCGCCTTGGCCGCGTTGTCCGCTCCTGCCGACCTCCCTCACCCCACCCCCGCCGGCTCGCGCCCGGCGCAGCGGTGGCCGGTGGTGCTGGAGACGGCGGGCTGGGATGACTACCGGCTCCTCGATATAGGCTACGGCCAAAAGCTCGAGCGCTACGGCTCGGTCACCGTGGTGCGGCCCGAGGCGCAGGCGCTGGGGCGGCCGCGGCTGAGCCCCGAACGCTGGGAGAACGCCGATGCTGTGTTCACCGGCGATGTTGAGGAGGAAGGACCGGGCCGCTGGCGGTTCGCGGCGGGAAGAAGACTGCCCGAGACTTGGCCGCTGGCCTATGGTGAAGTCAAATTCCTGTGCCGCTTCATGTCGTTCCGCCATGTCGGGGTCTTCCCGGAGCAGGTCGCACATTGGGACTGGATGAGCGCGGAGATCCGGGCGGCGAAGGCCGCCAGCGGCGGACGGCCGTTCCGGCTGCTCAATCTGTTCGGCTACACCGGGCTCGCCTCGCTGCTGCCGGCGCTCGCCGGGGCCGAGGTTACCCATATCGACGCTTCCAAGAAGGCGATCGGCTGGGCGCGGGAGAATCAGGCGCTTTCCGGCCTCGAGCACCTGCCGATCCGCTGGATTTGCGAGGATGCCGGCAAGTTCGTCGCTCGCGAACTCCGGCGCGGCAGTCGCTACGACGCGATTGTGCTCGACCCACCAAAATACGGCCGCGGGCCGAAGGGTGAGGTATTTGATCTCTTTGCCGACCTGCCGCAGATGCTCGCCGACCTCGAAACCCTGCTCGCCCCGGACGCCCGCTTTCTGGTTCTAACGGCCTATGCAATCCGGGCCAGCTTTCTGTCGATCCACGAACTGATGATGGAAGCGCTTGCCAGCCGCGGAGGGCTGATCGAGTCCGGCGAACTCGTCATTCGAGAAGAGCCTCACAAGAGGGCGTCGGCGACCCGTCAAGGAGCCGGCGGCCGGGCGCTCTCGACGTCGCTTTATTCGCGCTGGAGCGCGCCATGACCGAGCATCCCGACAGGCGGCCGCGGGTCGGCCAGGTCAAGCAGATCACCAGCCATTCCAATCCCCTGGTCAAGGAGATCAAGGGCCTGGTGGCGCAGCGGAAGCACCGGGCGGAGCGCGGGCTGTTCGTCGCCGAGGGGCTGAAGTTCGCGATCGATGCCTTGTCGACCGGCTGGCGCATCGACATGCTGGCGCTCGGCCCGGAAGGGCGCGACAGCGCTCAGGTTCAGCAGGTGGCGGCAACCGCCCGGGCACGCGGCGCGTCGATCCTGGAGATGCCGACGGCGGTGCTTGCCAACATCACGCGGCGCGACAACCCGCAGATGGTGGTCGGCGTCTATGAGCAGAGGCTTGTTGCCCCAGCAGGGATCCGACCGGAAGGAGCGACGGTCTGGATCGCGCTCGACCACGTCCGCGACCCCGGCAACCTCGGCACCATCATCCGCACCGCCGATGCAGTCGGGGCGAGCGGGGTGATATTGGTCGGAGAGACCACCGATCCCTTCGCCGTCGAGGCGGTCCGGGCCACCATGGGCTCGCTGTTCCACGTCCCGCTGGCGAAGCTGAGCCGCGAAGCGTTCAAGGCGCTGGCAAAGACCTGGCCGGGACCGGTGGTCGGCACCCATCTGTCCGGCACCACCGACTACCGCTCGGCCGACTACCGCGAGCCGGTGCTGCTCGTCATGGGCAACGAGCAGGCGGGACTGTCCGACGACATGGCGGCGGCCTGCTCGACCCTGGTGCGGATCCCGCAGGCCGGCCAAGCCGACAGCCTCAACCTCGCGGTTGCGACCGCCGTCATGCTCTACGAGATCCGTCGGCCGCATCTGACCCTGTCGTGAGAAGCAGCCGGGTTTTCGTCTGACCATGGACTCGGTCAATCTCCAGGGCTTACGCCGTCCACAGCATCCGAGCATTGCCAGGCCGGCATCATTAAGGAACCGAGTTCATGCGACTTTTCATTTTCGGCGCCGGCTACTCCGCGCGGACCTTCGCCCGCCGGGTCGCGGCCGAGGCAGAGTGGATCGGAGGCACCACCCGGACTGCCGAGAAGGGCGAAGCGCTTCGGCAGGCGGGGATAGAGCCGGTTCTGTTCGACGGCACGGCGCCGTCCGCAGCGGTTGCAGCGGCGCTTGCCACCGCGACCCATGTCCTCGTTTCCATTGGCCCTTCTGCGGCCGGCGACCCGGTGCTCACCCACCACCGGGCTGAACTTGCCGCAGCGCGACCCGCATGGATCGGCTATCTCTCCACCGTCGGTGTCTACGGCGACCACGGCGGTGGCTGGGTTGACGAGCGAACGCCCTGCCGCCCTGTCTCACGCCGCTCGATCCAGCGCCTGGCCGCCGAAGGGGCCTGGCTCGGATTTTCCGCCGAGACCGGTCTGCCGGTACAGGTTTTCCGTCTATCGGGGATCTATGGTCCGGGACGAAATGCGCTCGAAAACCTGAAGAAGGGCACCGCACGGCGCATCGTGAAGCCGGCCCAGGTCTTCAACCGCATCCACGTCGATGACATCGCCGGTGTGTTGCACGCGGCCCTTAACGAGCCCAAGACCACCATCTACAACGTAACTGACGACGAACCTGCCCCACCGCAAGACGTCGTCGCCTATGCCGCCGATCTCCTGAAAGTCCCGCCTCCGCCCGAGGTGGCGTTCGAAGCGGCCGAGATGACGCCAATGGCGCGTTCGTTCTACGGCGAGAACAAGCGCGTCTCGAATGCGAAGATGAAGAACGAACTGAATTACACACTCCTCTATCCTACCTATCGGGAGGCACTCGCCTCTCTTGCGTCAGACTTTAAGAAGAGATGAGAGGTAACAAATTTAATTTTAATAGATACTTCGTAAGATATCTTCAACTACAGATTGCAATCTGAAAAGGACGTGATCTTTGGAATTTTTACTATGAGTTAATAGTTGAAAGTCATTCCTTTGGGAAACACGTCCCAATTGGAGGACATCTGTGTCACGTGCTTCCCTCGTCCTCATGGCCGGCCTTGCCCTGGGTTGGGTTCTCCCGGCGCATGCCGGTGGGCCACCACCGGCGCCCGACGCCAAGGCGCTGATTACTCCGCAGGTAATGAAGACGATCCGCGGCTGGCTCGACACCGAGATTGTCCGGCTTTCCGTCAAGACCCAGAACCAGCGCTACGGCGCACTGTCGCAAGCGGAAATCGACGCGCTCGACCAGCAGTGGGTGGCCGAGCGCGAGGTCGACGACAAACCATTGATCGCGGCAACGCTTTCCAATCCGCTGTCGGTCTACCTGTCGCGGATGCAGGGCCGCTCGGCCGGATTGTTTGTCGAGATCTTCGTCATGGATGACAAGGGTCTCAACGTCGGCCAGTCGTCGATCACCAGCGACTTCTGGCAGGGCGATGAGGCGAAGTACGAAAAGACATTCCCGGTTTCGCCTGACGCCGTCTTCATAGACGAGCCGGAGTGGGACAACGACATCCATGTCTGGCGCGCTCAGGTCAACTTCACCCTGACGGATGCCGACGGCAGGACCCCGATCGGGGCCGCAACGGTCGAGGTCAATCTGACCGAACTTGAGCGCCGCCAAGTCGCCGGGAGTTGAGGGCAGGGGCGAACATGCTGAAAAATTTATCGGTTACCGGCAAGGGTGTCGCCGCCTTCGCCCTGATGGCGCTGGTCGGCCTGTTGTCGAGCTACGTTGCCTACACGCAATCGGTCTCTGCTTCGCAGGCTGCTGCCGAGAACGCGCGCATTCAGGCACTGATCCGCGACATTGGCGCGGTGGAGTCCAAAGTTCTTGGGCAGGTCGTCGCCGTCAAGAACTTCCTCCTGACTGGCGACCGGGGCTGGGTCAGCGAGGTCGAGCGGGCGGCACCGGAAATCGAGAGCGGCCTGACTGCGGTCGAGCGAGCCGTCGAGCAGAGCGGTGCAGCCGATGCAGCACTGGTACGCGGACTCAATGACCAGTGGCGCCATTGGCTGGAGACGTATACACGCGAACAGATCCTGCTGATGCGGGATCCCATGACGGTCGACCTCGCCAAGGCGATGGAGACAACCGGCCGGAGTTCCGAGGCGATCGCGGCAATCGCTGACCAGTTCGAGCAGTTGCGCAGTGCACTTGCGGCGCGTCAGTCAGGCTTGGCCAACGCACAACACGACGGCCTGTGGCTGGTTGAGACCATTGCGGTCGCCAGTGCCTTTGTCATCGCCGGATTTGCCGCCCTGCTCGGCTTTTTGAACTTTCTGGTTGTGTCGCGACCGCTGGCGCAGCTCGCCGATCTGACCATAAAGCTCGCCGACGGCGACCTGTCGGTTTCGGTCGAAGCCACCAATCGCCGCGACGAGATCGGCCGGATGACCGCTTCCCTTGGCGTCTTCCGCGACAACCTGCTCCGCACCCGCGAACTCGAAGCGGAAGCCGAGGAGCAGGCGGCCGCTCTGGAGGCAGCAAAGCGCGCTGAGATGGAACGCGTTGCGGCGGAGTTCGAGGCCACCGTCATGAGCATCTCCGATGAAATTATCGCGGCCTCGGAGCAGCTGAATGCAACGGCCGGAAGCCTCGCTGCAATTGCCTCCGACACGACCGAACGTTCGCTGACAGTGTCATCGGCTGCCGAACAGGCGACATCGAACGTGCACACCGTGGCAAGCGCCACAGAGGAACTGTCCGCCTCGATCCAGGAGATCAACAGTCAGATCCACGCTTCGTCCAAGATTGCCAGCGAGGCGGAGACCGAAGTGGAACGAACCAACCGGGCGGTCGGCAGCCTGCAGACGGTGGTCGCAAAGATCGGCGACGTAACCCGACTCATCAACGACATTGCCGAGCAGACCAACCTGCTGGCTCTCAACGCGACGATCGAGGCTGCCCGCGCCGGCGACGCCGGTCGGGGATTCGCGGTCGTGGCCTCGGAGGTCAAGGCGCTGGCGGAGCAGACCTCCCGCGCCACAGAAGAGATCGACCGGCAGATCTCGGAGATGCGGTCGGCGGCATCCCTGTCGATCGACGCAACCTCCTCGGTGGCGGACATGGTCAAGATGATTGCGGAACGGGCGGCCGCGATGGCAGCGGCTGCCGAGCAACAGAATGCGGCGACCCACGAGATCGCACGCAATATTTCCGAGGCCGCAACCGGCACCCAGCAGGTCAGCGTCGCCATCGGAGAAGTAAGCACATCGGCGACGCAGACAGGCCAGCTCTCGGGCGAGATCCGCGAGGCGATCGGCGAGTTTTTCGACCGGACCGCGTATCTGCGTTCGGCGATGAACGACTTCCTGCAGCGCGTGCGCGCCGCCTAGTGAAGTCGGTAACAGCAGATGGCGTCGTGAAACCACGGTCTACAGGTTTTAGATCTTCACGAGTTCCGTTGATCTCGCCTTGCGACTTGCCCGTATCGTGACGGGCGCCAAATGATTTCAGGCACGGGGCTTGACGACTCCTCCTGCGCACCCCATCTTGGCTATGTCATCGGCGCTCTAAAAGGTGCGCTGAACAGAACAACTGCCGATCAATCCCTCCTACGAGCGCGGCGATCGGCAGGTTTATTTCAAGAAGCGTCGCGCTTTTCCCTGTTAAAGGTCTAGGCTCGATTGGCGGCACGCGTCTAGCGTGGCGTCATGAAACCGTATTGAAATAGCGATTTTATCGAGTACCACGCGACGTTAGTGATGTAGTGGAAGTGAAAATGCAGAATGGAAACGTGAAGTGGTTCGACCTGGCGCGAGGTATTGGCGTCATCGAACCCGACGAGGGTGACGACGTTCACGTCGAACTGGATACGGTGCTGAAGGCCGGACGACGCACCCTCGAAGAGGGCCAGTTGGTCGTGTTCGATCTTGGCTATGCTCGGGGGCGAACCGTCGCCGACAACCTCTGCGTCCTGTAAAGGACAGTGTGTGAAAAGCCGCGGCAAGAGTTGCCGGCGGCTGCCACGAAAGGGCGGTTTCTCCGCCCTTTTTTGTTGCCATTGTCTCTGGACCGCAGGATGCCCCAATCCTGAGGTCGCCCAACTCCCTTGAATCACCGGGAACCAGATTTCGGTTGACGGCCATACGCTTTCATTCGAAAGTGATTTTCCGGAGAAATGAACAAAAGCGAAATTGAGAGCAGAGCGCGAACGACTGTGTCATACGGACGTATTTCGGGCCTCGTTGATGTATTGCCGTCCGGATCGCCACGGATCAGCCAGCTTTTTCAGAACCGGTCGAACCGTCGGTTCCGCCCGAGCCAATGCCCGAATTGCTCTCTCTTCGGAGCGCGAGCCACTCTAGCCGAGCCGCCGCACACCCGGACAGCCAATCCATGACCGACGCAATCCTCGCCATCGACCAGGGTACGACCTCAACCAGAGCCATCCTGTTCGACACCGCATTTCGCCCGGTCGCAAGTGCCCAACAGGAGTTTCCCCAACACTTCCCCCGGCCCGGCGAGGTCGAGCATGACCCCGAAGATCTCTGGACGACCACGGTCGCCGTCTGCCGCCAGGCAATCGAGGCGGCCGGGTCCGGATCTGGCCTGGCTGCGGTCGGCATCACCAATCAGCGCGAAACGACCGTGGTGTGGGAGCGCAGCTCCGGCCGACCTATTACCAACGCCATCGTCTGGCAGGATCGACGCACCGCACCCCTTTGCCAGCGACTTCGGCAGGAAGGCCACGATGCGCTGGTGGCCGAGCGCACCGGCCTCATCATCGACCCCTATTTCTCGGGAACGAAGATCGCCTGGATCCTGGAGAACGTGCCGGGCGCTCGGGCCGCCGCCCAAAATGGTGACCTCCTGTTCGGCACGGTCGACAGTTGGCTGATCTGGCGATTGACCGGTGGCAGGGTTCACGTCACCGACGCCACCAATGCTGCCCGCACCCTGCTCTACGACATCCGCAACAACCGCTGGGACGAAGACCTGTGCCGGCTCCTGGGCGTGCCGGTGTCAATGCTGCCTGAGGTGAAGGACAGCGCCGACGATTTCGGAACCACCGATCCGGGCGTGATCGGCCGTGCGGTTCCCATCCTCGGCGTCGCCGGCGACCAGCAGGCGGCGACGCTCGGGCAGGCCTGCTTCAAGCCCGGCATGGTGAAGTCGACCTATGGCACCGGCTGCTTCGCCCTGCTCAACACCGGCGAGACGCTGGTCACGTCGCAGAACCGACTGCTCGGCACCATCGCCTACCGGCTCGGGGGGCGCACCACCTATGCTCTCGAAGGATCGATTTTCGTCGCTGGCAGCGCGGTGCAGTGGCTGCGCGACGGACTCAAGGTAATCGGCTCCGCCGCGGACAGCCAGAGACTGGCCGAAGGCTCCGACCCGGAAAATCGGCTGTTTCTCGTGCCGGCCTTCGTCGGCCTCGGTGCGCCCCATTGGGATCCTGACGCCCGCGGCGCGATCTTCGGACTGACGCGGGCGAGCGGCCCCGCCGATTTCGCCCGCGCGGCTCTTGAAAGCGTCGGCTTCCAAACGCGCGACCTGCTTGACGCTATGCACGCCGACTGGCGGGCTCCGGACGGTGCACAAACCGTTCTGCGCGTCGACGGCGGCATGACTGCATCCGACTGGACCATGCAGTTCTTGGCCGATATCCTCGGCGCCCCGGTCGATCGGCCGATCGTGCTCGAGACGACCGCGCTCGGCGCGGCCTGGCTCGCCGGTCACCGGGCCGGTCTGTGGCCGGATCAGGACGGTTTTGCCGCGAGCTGGCGGCTCGACCGCCGCTTCGAGCCGGCGATGGCGGGGGGTGAGCGCGAGCGGCTGATCGCCGCCTGGCGAAATGCGGTGGCGCGCACGAAAGGGGCGATCACGGGCTGAGCCCCCGGCCGCCACGGAAAAGCCCATCGCGCATTGCACCGTCTTGCACTAGGCTACGGCCAGCCTCGCGCCGACGGTACCGTCGACCCGCGTATGGCATCGCCAGACGCCGTCCGCGTTTCTCGGCGCGGGCCGTACCCACGCCGGTTATCGCGCAGACGGATCCGGCCGCAACAAGGAAGCCGCGATGACTTCGGCCTGCAACGTCCTCCTTGTCTACCCGGCCTTTAATGCAGGCTCTTTCTGGAACTACAAGGACACCTGCAGTCTCGTCGGCGCGAAATATCCCGCGCCGCCGCTCGGCCTGATCACCGTCGCCGCGATGCTGCCGAAGCACTGGGAGGTTCGGCTCGTCGACCGCAACGCCGACACGCTAACCGAAGACGATCTTGCCTGGGCCGACGTGGTGTTCACCGGCGGCATGCTGCCGCAGCAGCGCGATGCGCTGCACATCATCGATACGTGCCGGACAGCCGGCATTCCTGTCGTCGTCGGCGGGCCTGACGCCACGTCGAGCCCGGAGCTCTACAAGTCCGCCAACTTCCGAGTCCTTGGCGAGGCGGAGGGCGTCATCGACCGCTTCATTGCGGCCTTCGAGCGCGGCGAGCGAGAAGGCACGTTCGAAGCGGAGAAGTTCAAGGCTGACGTCACCACCAGCCCGATCCCGCGGTTCGACCTCCTCAGGTTCGACAACTACGTCCAGGTCAACGTGCAGTTCTCGCGCGGCTGCCCGTTCACTTGCGAGTTCTGCGACATCATCGAGCTCTACGGCCGCAAGCCGCGCACCAAGACCAACGCTCAGATCCTCGCCGAACTGCAGAGGCTCTACGACCTCGGCTACCGCGGCCATGTCGATTTCGTCGACGACAATCTGATCGGCAACAAGAAGGCGGTGAAGGCATTCCTGCCGGAGCTGATCACGTGGCAAAAAGATCGCGGCCTGCCGTTTGAGCTCTCGACCGAGGCCTCCCTCAATCTTGCCGACGACGACGAGTTGCTTGCGCTGATGCAGGATGCCGGCTTCTTCTCCGTGTTCGTCGGCATCGAGACACCGGATCCTGACGTCCTCAACGCCACGCGCAAGAAGCAGAACACGCGCCGCGACATCGCCAAGAGCATCCACCGGATCTACGAACACGGCATCTATGTGCTTGCGGGCTTCATCGTCGGCTTTGATGAGGAAAGCGAGCGGGTCGCCGACGAGATCGCCAACCTGATCGAGGAGGCGGCGATTCCGGTCTCCATGGTCGGGCTCCTCTACGCGCTGCCCAATACCCAGCTCACACGGCGGCTCCTGCGCGAGGGCAGGCTCTATGCCGAGTTCGACGTCGCCGACGCCGAGGATGTACTCGGCGACCAGTGCACATCGGGACTCAACTTCTCCACCCGGCGGCCGCGTGCCCGGATCCTGTCGGACTACGGCACGATCGTGAAAAGGATTTATGCGCCGGAGGCCTATTTCGCGCGTGTTCGCAAGGTCGCCGACATGCTGAAGCTCGACGGAACCAACGGCACGGTTCTCAGCGCCAGCTTCCTCCATGACCTCCAACTGTTTGGCCGGCTGCTGTGGGCGATGACGATTCGCCATCCGGAGTTCCGCGGCCCGTTCTGGCGCACCCTGCTTTACACCGCCACGCACAATTTCCGCGCCATCAAGCCGGTGCTGCAGATGATGGCCCTATATGTCCACCTCGGCCCATTCTCCCGCTTCGTCGTCGGCCAGATCAATGCGCAGATCGCAGAAATCGAGGCGGGCAATTGGCAAGCGCCGCAACTGGTGGCAGCAGAATAGCCGGCGGCGCAAGCTCGGGCCCCTTGCCAAACTGCGTCTAATACCCTGTGATAGGCCCGTTTCCCGGTACATGTAGCTGCATGTCACGGCGACCGCGACGGCACCGGCCGCCGCGTCCGGCGCCGAGAAGAACGAAGGAGAGAAAATCGCAATGACAATGCTCAGGATAGGAGACATAGCTCCGGACTTCGAAGCGGAGACGACCGAGGGCCCGATTCGGTTCCACGACTGGCTCGGGACATCCTGGGGCGTCCTGTTCTCGCATCCCAAGGATTACACGCCGGTCTGCACCACCGAGCTCGGCTACATGGCCCGCATCAAGGGCGAGTTCGATGCTCGAGACGTCAAGATCATCGGTCTCAGCGTCGACCCCGTCGACAGCCACGCCGGATGGGCCAAGGATATCGAGGAGACCCAGGGCGCCGCGCCGAACTATCCCATGATCGGCGACCCGGACCTTAAGGTGGCAAAGCTCTACGGCATGCTGCCGGCTACCGCCGGAGACAGCTCGCAAGGCCGCACCCCCGCCGACAACCAGACCGTGCGCACGGTCTTTGTCATCGGACCGGACAAGACGATCAAGCTGATGCTGATCTATCCGATGACCACCGGCCGGAACTTCGACGAGGTCCTCCGGGTGATCGATTCCATGCAGCTCACCGCCAAGCACAAGGTGGCGACGCCGGCAAACTGGAAGAATGGCGATGACGTGATCATCTCGGGATCGGTGACTGACGAGATGGCGAAGACCATGTTCCCCGGCGGCTGGAAGGCACCGAAGCCCTATCTGCGTATCGTGCCGCAGCCGCGCTGAGACGACAGCCTGAACAGCGCCCGCGAGGTCCAGGCTCGTGGGCGTTGGCTTTCCTGATGGATCAGCGAGCCAATTGATCGGGTTACGGCGCGCCGGGGCTCACTCATCCATCTTTAGCGCCTTGATGAAGGCCTCCTGCGGGATTTCGACCTTGCCGAACTGCCGCATCCGCTTCTTGCCCTCCTTCTGCTTCTCCAGAAGCTTGCGCTTGCGGGTGGCGTCCCCGCCGTAGCATTTCGCCGTCACATCCTTGCGCAGCGCGGAGATGGTCTCGCGAGCGATCACCCTGGCCCCGATCGCGGCCTGGATCGGGATCTTGAACATGTGGCGCGGGATCAGGTCCTTCAGCTTCTCGCACATCGCCCGGCCACGGCGCTCGGCCTGGGAGCGGTGGACGAGCACCGAAAGCGCGTCAACCGGCTCGCCATTGACCAGGATCGACATCTTGACGAGATCGCCCTCGCGGTAGTCGGACAGCTGATAATCGAACGACGCGTAGCCCTTGGAAATCGACTTCAGCCGGTCATAGAAGTCGAACACGACCTCGTTGAGGGGCAGGTCGTAGGTCACCATGGCCCGTGAACCGACATAGTTGAGGTCGACCTGGACGCCGCGGCGCTCCTGACACAGTGTCAGGATCGAGCCGAGATAGTCGTCCGGTGTCATAATCGTCGCCCGGATCCAGGGCTCCTCGATCGAGGCAATCTTGACCACGTCCGGCATGTCCGCGGGATTGTGCAGCTCCCTCGTCGTGCCATCGGTCATGTTCATGCGGTAAACCACCGAAGGAGCGGTGGCGATCAAGTCGAGATTGAACTCACGCTCCAGCCGCTCCTGGATGATTTCCAGGTGCAGAAGCCCGAGAAAACCGCAGCGGAAGCCGAAGCCGAGCGCGGCGGACGTCTCCATCTCGAAGGAGAAGCTGGCATCGTTGAGGCGCAGCTTGCCCATCGCCGCGCGCAGGTCTTCGAAATCGGCGGCGTCGACCGGAAAGAGGCCGCAGAACACGACCGGCTGCGCTGGCTTGAAGCCCGGCAGCGCCTCGGCGCACGGCTTCCTTTCATCGGTGATGGTGTCGCCGACGCGGGTGTCGGCCACCTCCTTGATCGAGGCAGTGAGCACGCCAATCTCGCCGGGACCGAGCACGTCGGTCACCAGGAACTTGGGCGTCATGACGCCGACGCGGTCGACCTCATAGGCCGCGCCGGTACCCATCATCTTGATCCTCTGCCCCTTCTTCAACGTGCCGTCGATGATGCGAACCAGCACCATCACGCCGAGGTAGGCGTCGTACCAGCTGTCGACCAGCAGCGCCTTTAGGGGGGCTGCGGGATCACCCTTCGGTGGCGGCAGGCGCTGGACGATTGCCTCGAGCACCTGATCGATACCAAGGCCGGTCTTGGCCGAGATCATCACGGCGTCGGAGGCGTCAAGGCCGATGACATCCTCGATCTGCTCCTTGACCCTGTCGGGCTCGGCCGCCGGCAGGTCGATCTTGTTGAGGACCGGAACAATCTCGTGATCGTTGTCGATCGCCTGGTAGACGTTGGCGAGTGTCTGCGCCTCGACGCCCTGGCTGGCGTCGACGACGAGCAGCGAGCCCTCGCAGGCCGCCAGCGACCGGGAGACCTCGTAGGCGAAGTCGACATGGCCTGGCGTGTCGATCAGGTTCAGCTTGTACTGCTTGCCGTCCTGAGCCGTATAGATCAGACGGACTGTCTGAGCCTTGATCGTGATGCCGCGCTCGCGCTCGATATCCATCGAATCGAGCACCTGCTCCTTCATCTCACGCTGGGTGAGGGTTCCCGTCATCTGGATCAGGCGGTCGGCCAGGGTCGACTTGCCGTGATCGATATGGGCCACGATCGAGAAGTTGCGGATGTCGGAAATGGGCTGGGTCGTCATGCGCGCCCGTTTACCATCGGGACCGGTGGGCGCAAAGGGGCAAGTGCAGCAAGACCGCTGGAAAGCGGAAATTGACCGGCGGCCGCACGCCCAGAAGCAGAGCGCGGCCGCCGTGCGCGAACCGATCAGGCAGCAACGCAGGCGCTACAGATCGCCGTCACGTGCCGGTGATCGGTGCCGCAGCAGCCGCCGACGACATTGATCCACGGCATCCGCTTGCGAAAATCGCCGTAGCGTCGGGCGAGATCGCTCGGATCCCCCGCGTCGAGTTCCGTTGCGGCGTCGAGTTCGGCATGACTCATCCGGGAGGCATTGGCGCGCAGTCCGCCGAGGCGCCTGAGCCACGGCGCGTCCTCGGCGAGCGCGTCCTCGAAATGGGCGGGGTGAGCGCAATTGATCATGTAGTAGGCCGGTGCGCTGCCCGTCGCGGCGTCGACGGCCGCAATGACCTCGCCGAGATCGTCGCCGGACGGCAGACGGCCGTCGGTCTCCACCGTGAAGGAAATAACCGAAGGAACGCCGACAGCTTTTGCCGCAAGCGCAACGCCTGCTCCCTCCTCGATCGTCGTCATCGTGATGGCCGAGATCATGTCGACGCCGGCGGTCGCGAACGCTCTGGCCTGGGCCGCATGGTAATCACGAGCCTCTTCGACCGTCATGGCTTCGCCGGCGACGTAACCGTCGCCGCGTGGGCCGATGCAGCCGCTGACGAGGAACGGAGCGGTCTGCGTCCGATACTCGGCCGCGAGCTCGTGCATCAATTTGATCGCCTCCAGGTTGACTCTCTCCAGATCTGCAGCGGAGTAACCAAGCTTCGTGCCCCAGTCCGGATTGGAACGCCAGGTCGGGCTTTCAAGCACGAAGCCGGTGCAGTGTCGCACAGCCAAGTCCGCGTAAGGTCGGTAATAGGCCTTCAGCTTCTCGCGACCCTCGGGTGTGTCGAGAAGGACGAAGGACGCGAACAGGGGAAGGTCCTCGCCCTCCAGGAAGATCAGGCTCGTCTCCAGGCCACCATCGGTCAGGAACAGGCGCCCAGTCTGATTGGGAAGGCCATGGTCAAAGATCTGCATTCTAAAATCCCTTGTGTATGCTTCTCGCTTCCAATGTATGGCCGTGTGCAATTGGCCGCTTTGGCGCAGCTAATCTCCGAGAAAGCGGCGATCTCATCTAGACTACTCGCGGTACGGCCAAGAGAGTTGATGCTGATCACTTTTGTTTCAATTGCTTGGCGCCACTATCGCGAAAGATGTCTCGGGCGCGCGCGAATGGACTGGTCGAAAACTGTACCGGCGGTACAGTGGCCCAGCGAAGGGTGGATCTACGACATGAGCAAGGGTGGCGAAACGAGACGGCGCATCATCGAGGCCGCGACCGCCTCGATCCTGGAAAAGGGCTTCGGCGCCACGTCGATCGACGAGCTCATTGCCGAGGTCGGCATCACCAAAAGCGGGTTCTTCTATCACTTCCGCGACAAAGGCGAACTCGCGAAGGCGCTCCTGGAGGACCATATCGCCGAAGACGAGCGGCTGCTCGACCGAGTGTTCGCCGAGGCGAAGGAATTGACGGACGATCCGCTGCAGGCGTTTCTGGTCGGGCTGAAGATGTTTGCCCGCATTGTCGAGGACATGCCCACGGGGCATCCCGGCTGCCTGGTTGCCACCTTCTGCTATCAGGAGCGGCTGTTCGACAGTGCGATCCGCGCCCTCAACCGGAAGGCCGTTCTCGCTTGGCGGACGCGATTCCGGGCGGCGTTAGAGGAGATTGCCGCTCTCTATCCACCGAAGGAGCCCGTCGACCTCGACGGCCTGGCAGACATGGTCTCCACGGTTATCGAGGGCGGTATCGTGATGTCGAAGGCTCTCGGCGAACCGAATGCGCTGCCGCAGCAGCTTCTCTTGTTCCGAAACTTGGTCCGGCTGCTGTTTCTGCCCGACACACTTTCCCCAGTACGGCTGAAAGCGCCAAGCTGACGGCGGAGACGGATCAGGCGGCGGAGACGGATCAGGCGGTGCAGGCGGTACAGATCGCGGCCACGTGGCGATGATCCGTGCCGCAACAGCCACCCACGACATGAAGCCAGGGCATCTTCCGGCGGAGAGCATGGAAGCGGCGGCCGAGGTCTTCGGGATCGCCGGAGTCGAGCGTCCTAGCGACGTTGAGTTCGGCGTGGCTCCGCTTCGAGGCATTGGCTCTGAACCCGCCAATGCGCCTGAGCCACGGCGCGTCCGCCGTGAGGACCGCCTCCAGATGAACTGGATGCGCGCAATTGATCATGTAGAACGCCGGCGCGCTTTCCGTTACGGCGTCGACCATCGTAATTGCCTCGCCCAAACCGATGCCGGACGGCAATCTTCCGTCTGTCTCCACGGTGAAGGAGATCACCACGGGCACTCCTGCGTCTGCCGCCGCAAGCGCGATGCCGGCCGCCTCCTCTGCCATGGTCATGGTCATGCCTGAGACCATGTCGACGCCGGCGGCCGCAAAGACCTGCACCTGAGCGGCGTGGTAGTGACGCGCCTCTTCAACTGTCATTCCCTCGCCCGCGACATAGCCATCGCCACGGGGTCCGAGGCAGCCGGTAATCAGAAACGGCGCCGTCCGCGTCCTGTATTCGGCCATCAGTTCCTGCATCAGCTCCACGGCGCGACGGTTGACCGCCTCAAGACCCTCAGGCGAGTAGCCGAGTTTTGCGCCCCAGTCCGGATTCGCCCGCCAGGTCGGGGTCTGCAGAATGAAGCCAGTACCGCTCCGCACCGCCAAGTCCGCAAAGGGCCGGTAGTACGCCTTGAGCGTCTCGCGTCCCTCCGGCGTCGTGACGAGGACAAAGGACGCGAACATGGGAAGGTCCACGCCCTTCTGGAAGATCAGCGTCGTCTCCAACCCGCCATCGGCCAGGAACAAGCAGCCGGCCCGGTGCGGAAGGCTGTCAATGCTGTGCATCAAGAACCCCAATCTTCTTGCGGCGCCGGACCGCAGCGGACATTCAATTGGCCAAGTTGAAGTCGGTCCGACCGACGTTGGCACCGGCGCATCATCATCGGATGCGCTCATGGTCTCACATGTTCGGCTTATTCGGCGGTTAACCCGCTCCTGCCCAAGCCGGGCGGCTTATGCAGTCGCAACGCAACCGGCGGCTCTATTGTGCCACCAGCACGTCGGTGCAAGCCTTGGGCAGCGCAGACATGCGCAGCGGCGGCTTTGGTTTCGCCGGTTTGGCATCCTTCTTCGGCACCCAGGGTTCGTCCGACAGCCACCACGTCAACTCGCTGCCGCAGCCGTCGCCGGGAGGCGGTCGGTCCTGGTCCTTACAGCCTGAACTGCCGGCGGGACAGGCAATGCGGATATGGAAATGGTAGTCGTGCCCCCACCACGGCCGCACCTTCCTCAGCCAACTGCGGTTGCCGGTCTCGAAGTCGCACAAGGCCTTCTTGATCGCCGGGTTGACGAAAATACGGGCGACGCGCCGATCCTGGGCGGCGCGGCGGATCAGACGAGCGTGGCTGTCGGACCACTTGTTTGGATCCACACGGCGGTCGGCCCCCTTGACGTCGAGCGGTCCCTTCAGCATCGACACCGCGCTCATGGTCTCGCGCTCCTGACGGCTGAGCTGCCGGTTCGGCATCGGCGTGAGCCAGACGTCGGCATCAAGCCCGATCTGATGGCTGGCATGGCCCGAAGTCATCGGCCCGCCACGGGGCTGGGCCAGGTCCCCAACCAGAAGACCGTTCCATCCCAGAGCAGGCGCATCGGCGGCAAGCCGTTCCAGCACGGCGATCAATTCGGGATGTCCCCAGTTGCGATTGCGCGACAGTCGCATCACCTGCCAGGTGGAGCCATCGACCGGCAGCGCCTTCGCACCGGCGAGACAGCCTCTGGCGTAGGATCCTATGGCGCGAGCGGCGAGCGGCGCCGGACCGTTGGCGGCGCCGAACAGTGTCTTGGCGACCGCATCGGGCCGAACGGAAATGGGCGTTTTTGCGACGGACGGCGATGGCGCGGCGATGACACCGGAATCCGGCTTTGGTTGCGGCAGCGGCGCGGTGCACGCCGACTGCGGTGCAAGCACGGCGGCGAGGACAAGCAGCGCCAGGCGCATCGGCATCTTCTCCCTTCGAACGGCGGATCGGCTCGAAACGCCGTATCGACACGCTAGCGCGGCGATGTTTACGAAGGCTTAACCACAGCTAGATCCGACCTGAACCAACTGGCCGGATACTGCCGATCCTGTCCGTCAATCCGGCCAGGCGGTCATCCTTTCGGCCAGAGCGTCGAGCAGCAGCGTGTTATCGCGGATGATCCGATCCGCAACGCCGTTCAGAATGATGATATTCCCAGGCCGCGTGTTGTCCAGCGCCGCTGCCTCAGCAGGGATCGTGCCGTCAAGACGGATGTGCTCGGTGCCGGCGGCCTCACTGAACAACCATTCGGCCTGGTAAGCCACCGTCGTCGCCTGTCCGTGATGCAGGATCGACAGCAGCGGCAGGTCGTTGGTCGGGGACAGCCAACCGATTGCCCCCCACGAAGAGGCCTCGGCAAAGCTGTAGCCGCGCTCGATCGTCCGACCGGTGCCGAGCGAAACCATGACAATGTCCTCGGGTGCCCAGCCAAGCTTGCGGGCCTCGATATATGCCGCCATCACGGGATTGTTCATGAACACGCCGCCGTCGACCATCACCTGCTCCTTGCCGGTGCTGAGGTTCTCCACGCGTGCCGGCTCGAAGTAGGTCGGCGCCGCAGTCGTGGCACGAACAGCCTGCCAGAAGTAGTAGTCGTCCGCGGCGCGGCCATCGCGCTCCCGGCCGTTCGTCATGAACACCGCCTTTCGCGCTTCGATATCGTAGCCGGTAAGCACCACCTTGGTTAGAGCGGAGGCGAGCGAGGTCCAGCCCAAACGGTCCTTCAGCGCCCGCTCGAGCGGCCGTTCGTCGTAGCGCTCGTCGAACAATCCAAACGGATTGGTCACAAGGCGTTCGATCACCGGTCGGCGTGCGAACACCTCTCGAGCTTCGACCTCGTAGAAGGTCCGCAGTTCGTCGATGGTCGCCGCCGGGCGGCCGGAAAGGTCGTCCGGCTTCGGCGCAGCAAGACCGGCGGCGATGATACCGCCTGTCGATGTGCCGGCAATGAGATCAAAATAGCGATGCAGCGGCTCGGTCTTGCCGCGGCTGCGCAGGCGGCTTTCAAGCGTTTGCAAAATTCGGACCGGGATCAGCCCACGGACGCCACCGCCGTCAATGGTCAGAATGAAACGCTTTCGTGTCACCATGTCTCTCTCGCAATACGATCACTAAACCCTTGGTGGAGATTACGACGAAGCAATGACGGCTGAGGCGTTACTCAAGGCGCAATCCGCGGCAACTCTCGGAGCGCCGAGTCAGCCCCGGCCTGCAAGGTCCGCGACGGCGGCGACGAGGCGGTCGATGTCCTGTGGCCGGGACAGACGATGGTCCCCGTCCTTGATCAGGGTCAAGACGACATCGTCGACGGCCAGGCACTCCGTGAGACGCAAAGCGTGCTCCCAAGGGACGTCCGCATCCTGCTGCCCCTGAAGGATCACAACCGGGCAACCGATCTCGATCGTGCCGCCAAGCAGCAGGTTGTTGCGGCCGTCATCGATCAGGGCCCGCGTCACGATATAAGGTTCCTCGGAATAGTCCGAGGGGCGCTCATAGCGGCCAGTCTCGAGGATCTGGCGGCGGATTTCGTCCGTAAACTCCCGCTTCCACATCAGCTCTTCGGTAAAGTCCGGAGCGGGCGCAATCAGCACCATGCCGTTGAGGCGGTCCGCCTGTCCAGAACGGCGCAAGGCACGGGCGACGAGCAGGGCGATCCATCCCCCCATCGACGAGCCGACGATGATCGTCGGTTCGCGGCAAAAGCGATTAAAGACGGCAAGAGCCTCCTCCGTCCAGCGCGAGATCGTACCCTCCTCGAAGGCGCCGCCCGACACACCATGGCCGGAATAGTCGAACCTGGTACAGGCGCGACCGTGTTCGCGCGCCCAATCCGAAAGCGCCACCGCTTTGGTGCCGGCCATGTCCGACTTAAAACCCGACAACCAGAAGATGCCGGGGGCGGAACCCGTATCGCGCAGGACCTTGATCTCACGGGCCGAGGCGCCCGTGCCGACAACGATGCTGGCTGGCTCGGAATGGGTCATGGCGTTTCCCTCCGCTTCGGCCTGTCGCATTTCCCGATCTGCATCTCGCGCCGGCCATGGGAAGACCTGCCGACGCCACGATCTCCGGGTGCATCCATTCTCTTTAAAGGATAAAGGGGGCAGAGATATCCTCTAAAGAGGACAAAATGCCGGGGTCGGACCTGCATCGGACTTGTTGAACACGTGACCACGCTTGCCAGGACGCCCGTGCGTCGGACGATTCTCCAGATCATTCCCGATCTTGACACCGGCGGTGCGGAGCGGACGGCTGTTGACGTGGCCAGGGCGCTGACGGCGGCCGGGCACCGCGCCCTTGTGCTGTCGCGAGGTGGCCGGCTCGTCGAAGAGCTTGAGCGCGCGGGCGCCAAGCATGTTCTCTTTCCGGCTGCGGCAAAGAATCCGTTCACGATTCTGGTCAATGCCTTTCGACTTGCCCGCCTAATCCAGCGCGATGCGGTCGACCTTGTCCATGCACGCTCGCGGGCGCCGGCATGGTCGGCCCTCCTGGCCTGCCGGATAACCGGAACCCCCTTCGTCACCACCTATCATGGTATATACAACCAGAAGACGATAATAAAGGCTCTATACAACTCCATTATGGCGCGCGGCGACGCCATCATTGCCAATTCCCACTACACGGCGAAGTTGATTGCGGAACGCCACCCGTTCGCCCGCGGTCGCATCACAGTCATTCATCGCGGTTCCGATCTGGCGGCGCTTGCCCCCGAGGCCGTGGACGAGGAGCGGCGAGCAGCCTTGCGCCAGGCGTGGCGGCTGCCTCCCGAGGAGGAGGTGATCCTCAACATTGCCCGCCTCACCCCCTGGAAGGGACAGCGTGTGCTGATTGATGCGCTCGAACATTTGATGCGGTCCCGGCCCGCGGGCTGGATCGCCGTGCTTGCCGGTGGCGATCAGGGCCGCGACGACTATCGCCGCGAGCTGGAGCAGCGTATCGAACGGGCAGGTCTTAAGGAGCGGGTCCGCTTGCCGGGACACTGCGCCGACGTGCCGGCAGCTCTGTCCCTCTCCCGGGTCGCAGTGGTGGCTTCGGTCGAGGCCGAAGCGTTCGGCCGGGCTGCGGTCGAGGCGCAGGCGGCTGGCGTGCCGGTGGTGGTCACCGATCTTGGCGCCGCGCCGGAGACCGTGCTGGCGCCGCCGGAGGTTGCCGAGTGCGAGCGCACCGGATGGCGGGTACCGCCTGGAGACCCGTCGAAACTTGCCGAAGCAATCGCCACCCTGCTCGACCTGGGAGAGGATGCCCGCAGCACCATCGCTGCCCGGGCTCGGGCCCATGCCTTGCAAAATTTCACGAGAGAAGCGATGTGCGCAGCCACGCTCGCGGTCTATGATCGCGTGTTTGGCGAACCAACGGCCCTCAATCCAAGCGATGGCGGTTGACTTTGGCGCGGTTTCGCCGGATTTTCTTTCTTCCAGCTTCGTTCGATCCTTGAGCCTCGGCGTCCTGCGTCCGGGGCTGTTCGTTTAGACCTTGCGGAAGCCGGTAGAGGCAACCGTGGTCGAGAGACATGCCGGATCGAGCAGAGCACTGGAACCTGGACCGAAACGTTAGAGGAGACTGCAACCATTCGCCGTCCATTCCGAGCACCGCCCCCTACGAAGGAAGGCCCCCGCGTCAATGACGAAATTCGCGTTCGCGAAGTCCAATTGATCGACCATGAAGGCGAAAACCGGGGCATCGTGCCCACGGAGGAGGCGCTGGCGATCGCACAGGATGTTGGGCTCGACCTCGTAGAGATCTCGCCGAACCAGAACCCGCCGGTTTGTAAGATCCTCGACTATGGCCGCCACAAGTATGTGGCCCAAAAGAAGGCCGCCGAGGCGCGGAAGAAGCAGAAGACGGTCGAGATCAAAGAGATCAAGATGCGTCCGAACATCGACACGCACGACTACGACGTGAAGATGCGCAATATGAAGCGGTTCTTCGACGAAGGCGACAAGGTCAAGGTGACCCTCCGCTTCCGTGGCCGCGAAATGGCGCACCAGGAGCTCGGCGTCGCGCTGCTCAACAAGGTTCGCGACGAGACCGCCGACATCGCCAAGGTGGAATCGACGCCGAGGCTCGAAGGTCGGCAGATGGTGATGGTGCTTGCGCCGCTGCAGCGCTGAGCCTCCATCCGGTTCAAAGCATCAACCCGGCGCTTGCGCCGGGTTTTTGCCTTATGGCGCAGGTCTGCTTCGCCTACGGTCGCTTGCATTCCACATCGACCGCGCGTATAAGCCCACGTCCCGAGCCGCCCGGCTCTGCGGGGCCGATCCGGGTATGTCGGAGGGCCACTGCAATACGGGCATGCCGTGGCGGCTCAGCCAGCATCCAACAACCACCGGAACGCCCAGCGCGCGGGCCGGACAAGAAAGGACGCAAAATGCCCAAGCTGAAGACGAAGTCCGGCGCCAAGAAGCGCTTCAAACTGACCGCGACCGGTAAGGTCAAGACCGCCCAGGCAGGCAAGCGGCACGGCATGATCAAGCGGACGGCGAAGTTCATCCGCAACGCCCGCGGCACGACCACGCTCTCCGAGCAGGACGCCCGCATCGTCAAGCAATACATGCCCTACAGCTGAGCCACGGCGAGTTTAAAGACCTCAAGGAGTTATCGACATGGCGCGCGTCAAGAGGGGCGTTACCGCCCACGCCAAGCACAAGAAGGTTCTGAAGGCTGCCAAGGGCTTCTATGGCCGGCGCAAGAACACCATCCGCACGGCCAAGGCCGCTGTCGACAAGAGCCTGCAGTACGCCTACCGCGACCGCAAGGCCAAGAAGCGCACCTTCCGTGCGCTCTGGATCCAGCGCATCAACGCCGCCGTGCGTGAGCACGGCCTGACCTACGGCCGCTTTATCGACGGGCTGAACAAGGCGGGGATCGAAGTCGACCGCAAGGTCCTGTCCGACCTCGCCATCCGCCAGCCGGAGGCCTTCAAGGCTCTGGTCGAAAAGGCGCAGGCCGCCGCGGCCTAAGGCATCCCGCGTCCGGATGGATGCGGCAGCCTCGCGAGATCCTAGGGAGGGCGCGTCCGCCGGGCGCGTCCTCCTTGCTTTTTAAGGGGTGTTCTCGCCACGCGGTGCGGCCGGCCTATATGATCCCGGCGATCCTTCTGTTTCCTGCCGGGACCCGTTCATGAACCTTTCCGTCCTCGATCTCGCCTTCATTACCGAGGGGGCGACCGCCGCCGACGCACTCAGGAACTCGCTCGACCTGGCCCGTCATGTCGAAGCCCTCGGCTACCGCCGCTTCTGGCTGGCGGAACATCACAACATGGTCGGGATCGCGAGTGCCGCCACTGCCGTCGTCATTGGCCATGTGGCCGCCGGCACCAGAACGATCCGGGTGGGCGCGGGCGGCATCATGCTGCCGAATCATGCGCCGCTCATCATTGCCGAGCAGTTCGGAACGCTGGAGACGCTGTTTCCCGGTCGCATCGATCTCGGGCTCGGCCGGGCGCCGGGCACCGACCAGTTGACGCTGCGGGCGTTGCGGCGAAGCAACGAGAGCGCCGAACGCTTTCCGCAGGATGTGCTAGAACTGCAGGCGCTGCTCGGTCCGCTACAGCCCGGCCAGACGATCCAAGCGGTTCCGGGAACAGGCACCAATGTGCCGCTGTGGATCCTCGGCTCCAGCCTGTTCGGGGCCAAACTTGCTGCAATGCTCGGGCTACCCTATGCCTTCGCCTCGCATTTTGCGCCAGAGGCTCTGGAACAGGCGCTTTACGTCTATCGCAGCGGCTTTCAGCCTTCTGCCCAGCTGCAGGAGCCCTACGCCATGGTCGGTGTCAATGTCATCGCGGCCGACACGGACGTCGAAGCGACGCGCCTCGCCACCTCGCTGCAACAGCGCTTCTGCGACATGTTCCGCGGCAGCCGCGGCCTGCTGCCGCCGCCGATCGACGATATCAACGACTACTGGACACCACTGGAGAAGGCGCGGGTACATCAGATGATGGCCTGCTCGTTCATCGGCTCGCGCCAGACCGTGAAGCAACAACTCGCCGACTTCACTGATCGGATCAAGCCGGACGAGTTGATTGTTGCCTCCGCGATCTTCGACCACGGCGCACGGTTGCGGTCCTACGAGATCCTCGCGGAGGTGGGCACGGAAATCCGCCGCGAGCGCGAACGGTCGGAACCCCTCGCGTAATGGTCGCTACGGTTGTTAAGCCCTGAAAGCCTGGACGCCGCGCAGAGAATGGGCACCAGACCCGGCATGCAGGCCATCCGCGTGCTCACGCCTGTTTCAAGTAGGCGGCAATGATGTCGCGAGCAGCTTGTAGGTCGGTCTTAGCGATCATCTCGGTCACCGTATGAATGTAGCGGGTACCGACGACGATGCCGACGGCCCTGGCTCCGGCGGCCGCTTGCTGGGCCGCCGCACCATCCTGGCCACCAGCACGCAGCATGGTGCGCTGAAACGGGATCTTCTCCTTGGTCGCCACGGCTTCGATCTCGGCGACCAGCGCCCAGTCGGCGATGAAGCTCGAGTCCTTGACGTGGAGGCCGAAGCCCTTGCCCTGGACCGTGGTGCAGTCCTGTTCGGCGACCCCGGGCGTGTCGCAGGCAAGGGTGGTGTCGATGCCCAGGCCAATATCGGGCTTGATCGCATAGGCAGCGGTGCGGGCACCGCGCAGGCCGACCTCCTCCTGCGCGGTGAAGGCGACGTGGATCTCGCAGGCGTGCCTGGCCTTGCCCAGCGCCCGAATCGACTCGATGCCGAGCCAGCAGGCCACGCGGTTGTCGAGAGCCTTGGAGACAATCTTTTCGCCGATCTCGATCAGCGGCTCATCCATCGTCACCATGTCGCCGATCTTGACCTTGTCCTTGGTCGCCTCGCCCAGACCGATGTCGACGACGAAGTCGTGCGGCTCGGGCAGGACCTTGCGCTCCTCCGGCGTGGAAATGTGAACCGGCTTGCCTCCGGCGTTCATCACGCCCTTGAAGTCGCCGTGGTCGGTCGAGACCAGCACCCGGCGCGAGAAGAGGTTGCGCGGATCGAAGCCGCCAACGGGCTGAACGTGGATGAAGCCCTTGTCCGTGACGTGGGAAACCAGGAAGCCGATCTCGTCCATGTGGCAGAGCAACATCACCTTTTTCGGAGTCTTGCTCTTCTTGCGTGCCTCGCGCTTACAAAGCAGCGAGCCCATCGGGTCGACGGAGACCTCGTCGAACAGGCCGTCGATCTCGGAGCGGATCAGGTCGCGAACCCGGTGTTCGTGGCCCGGCACACCGGGCGTTTCGCAGAGTCGGCGAAGAAGGTCGATGTTCATGGAGCAATCCTGAGGGATGTGACGTCTGTCGGCAGAGGTGGGACGCGGAGTTTAGGAGGAATGCCCAGCTCTTGGTAGAGGGTGCTCGGACGGAAGGTCTTGCACTCACCCGTCTCGACTGTATGATGCCGGCACTTGTAAGGATTTCCCCATGATGGGCAGTGTGAACCGGTTTGAAATGGCGCAGTCCGGCGTCGATCGGCGCCCCCGAGCGGCGATGACCGTCCCGCATCGCGCTGCCGTCTCCGCCGTGGTCCTGGGCCGCCGATTTACCCCCGCCGTGTAGCCCCAGCCGCCCGCGCCCACGGCCGCGCGGCGGCCATGGCGTTGCGCGGCATTTCTGCTAAAAGTCCCCTCGACCTGATCCGGACCAAAGGGTGCAGCGCCGTGCGCGCCCGCAATCAGACACGAGTTTCCATGTCGGACATTGACAGCCTTTACCAGGAGATCTCCGCCGCTATCGAGGCCGCAGGGACGGAAGCGGCCCTCGAAGAGGTGCGCATCGCCGCCCTTGGCAAGAAGGGCAAGGTCTCCGAAATGATGAAGACCCTCGGCTCAATGACGCCGGAGGAACGGCAGGCGATGGGGCCGGCGCTGAATGGGCTCAAGACCCGCGTCACCGAGGCGATCGCCGCCCGCAAGGAGATCCTGAAGGAACAGGCCCTGGAGGAACGGCTGGCTTCCGAGAGGGTGGACGTGACGCTGCCGGTGCGCCCGGCGCCGGCTAGCCTCGGCCGCGTCCATCCCGTGTCCCAGGTCATTGACGAACTGACGGCCATCTTTGCCGATATGGGCTTTGCCATCGCAGAGGGACCGGACATCGAAACCGACTACCTCAATTTCACGGCACTGAACTTCCCCGAGGGCCATCCGGCGCGTGACATGCACGACACCTTCTTCTTCCATCCGAAGGAGAACGGAGAACGCATGCTGCTTCGCACCCATACCTCACCGGTGCAGATCCGCACCATGACGACGCAGGAGCCCCCGATCCGGGTGATCATCCCCGGCCGCACCTATCGCTGCGACAGCGACCAGACTCATACCCCGATGTTCCACCAGGTCGAGGGCCTCGTCATCGACAAGGAGAGCCACATCGGCCACCTGAAGTGGGTTTTGGAAGAGTTCTGCAAGGCGTTCTTCGAGGTCGACCACGTCAAGATGCGCTTCCGGCCGTCATTCTTTCCGTTCACCGAGCCGTCGCTGGAGGTCGATGTCGGCTGTGACCGGTCCGGCAACGAGATCCGGATTGGCGAGGGGGATGACTGGCTGGAGATCCTCGGCTGCGGCATGGTTCATCCCAATGTCATCCGCAACTGCGGCCTTGATCCCGACGTCTATCAGGGCTTCGCATGGGGCATGGGCATCGACCGGATCGCAATGCTGAAATACGGCATGCCGGACCTGCGTGCCTTCTTCGACGCCGATATGCGCTGGCTCGACCACTACGGTTTCCGCCCGCTCGATCTCCCGACCCTGTTCGGAGGCCTGTCGCGATGACCCGACCCCCGTCGATGACTCGGCCGCTCACGGCTCTCCTCGGCCGATTTGCGGTCCTACTGTTTCTTGCCGCTGCGACGGTCGGACCATCAGCGGCGCAAGCGATTACGGCGCCGACAGAGGGGCAAGGCTCCTTTATCGAGGTGTGCGCGGACAAGAGCACCGATCGCGGCCGGCTGCGTTTCTGCGACGCCTATTTTCGCGAGGCTCTCGGGCAGGGCGCCGACCCGGTGCTCTATCTACGCGACCGGATAACGACGCTCAGAGCAAGTCACGAGGCCAATGCGGTCGAAAAGTACCAGAGCTTTCTGACGGCAATCTACATCAGCGCCTTCCTGGCGGTGGCGACGATCGTATTGGTGGCGACGGAGCGGCGGATCACCGGCATTTCAAAATGGGCGACCGCAACGATCGCCCTGGCGTTCCTGATCCTGGTCGGAGCGACGGCGGCAGGCTGGCTTGGCAAGTACCGCGCCGAGCACGCTGCCCAAACGGAGCTCGGCCTGCTGCGGGACGCCATTGAGGCGGAAACTGCGCAAGCGATTTCCGCTGGCCGGCAGTTGACGGAGACGGACATTGCCCGCTGGACCGACCGTCTCTACGAAATCGGCCAGCGCTTCGCCTCCGCCTACGGCACGGCGTCGCCGCTGCCGGATTTCGAACGCTTCGGCCCGCCATGACACGTCAGACCTGATCCTTGCGCTGCCCGATAAGGCTGCCTCCAAGACGCAACAAGAGACCGAGCCGATGAAATTCACCCTGTCCTGGCTCAAGGACCATCTGGAAACCGAGGCGAGCCTCGCGGAGATCGTCGACACCCTGACCCTGATCGGCCTTGAGGTCGAGGCCGTGCACGATCCGGCAGCGCGTCTCAAGCCCTTCACCATCGCCCGGGTGGTTGAGGCCAAGCCGCACCCGAACGCCGACCGACTCAAGGTGCTCACCGTCGACCCCGGCACGGGCGAACAGCTGCAGATCGTCTGCGGCGCGCCGAACGCCCGCGCCGGCCTCATCGGCGTGCTCGCGCGTCCGGGCGACTACGTGCCCGGGATCGACGTCACGCTGTCGGTCGGCAAGATCCGCGACGTGGAAAGCTTCGGCATGATGTGCTCGGAGCGCGAGCTTGAGATCTCCAATGAGCACAGCGGCATCATCGACCTGCCGGAGGACGCGCCCGTCGGCGCATCCTTCGCTGACTACGCTGGGCTCGACGACCCGACCATCGAGATCGGACTGACACCGAACCGCCCGGATTGCGCAGGCGTGCTTGGGATCGCCCGCGATCTTGCCGCCGCCGGGATCGGCCGATTCAAGGAGAATAAGCCGCAGCCGATTGCCGGCAACGGCCCCTGCCCTGTCGGGATCACCCTTGATTTCGCAAGCGACCCGGCATTCTGTCCGACCTTTGCACTGCGCATGGTCAAGGGCGTCAGGAACGGCCCGTCGCCGCAGTGGCTGCAGCGGCGGCTGAGGGCGATTGGACTTCGGCCAATCAATGCGCTCGTCGATATCACCAACTACATCACCTACGACTGCGGGCGGCCGCTGCACGTGTTCGATGCCGCCAAGGTCAAGGGAGATCTCGTGGTCCGCCGCGCCCGCGAGGGCGAGGAGCTTCTGGCGCTCGATGGCCGCACCTACAAGCTCGATCCGGAGATGGGCGTCATCGCCGACGACAACGGTCCCGAGTCGCTCGCAGGTATCATGGGCGGGGAGCATTCCGGCTGCTCGGAAGATACCGTTGACGTCCTGATCGAGTCCGCCCTGTGGGATCCTAAACGCATTGCCCAGACCGGCCGCAAGCTCGGCATCAACTCAGACGCGCGCTACCGGTTCGAGCGCGGCGTCGACCCGCAGTACTGCCTCCCCGGTATCGAGCTCGCCACAAAAATGGTGCTGGAGATATGTGGCGGGACTGCGAGTGACGTCACCGTAGCCGGTGAGATTCCAGAGCGGTCGCTGATCATCGACTTCCCCTGCTCGGAGGTGAAGCGGCTGTCGGGACTGACGTTGACGCCCGCAGAGATCAAGGGCGTTCTGACCCGGCTCGGCTTCTGGGTTGCCGGAACCGAGGACACGGTCAAGGTCGCGCCACCGTCGTGGCGTCCGGATGTCGAGGGCAAAGCCGATCTCGTCGAGGAGGTAATGCGTATCGTCGGCGTCGACAAGGTGCCATCGACCCCGCTGCCGCGCGGCGCCACGGTGATGGGCAAGGTGCTGACGTCCGGCCAAATCCGGCGGGGTCAGGCGCGGCGCGCGCTTGCCGTGCGCGGACTGAAAGAGGCGGTGACTTGGTCCTTCATCTCCAGGACGGCGGCCGAAGCCTTTGGCGGCGGGACCGAGGTGCTCCGGCTCGCCAACCCGATCTCGACCGACATGTCCGATATGCGGCCGAGCCTGATCCCTGGTCTTGCTGCCGCAGCCCAGCGCAACGCCGATCGCGGCTATCCCGACGCGGCGCTGTTCGAGGTCGGCCAGATCTTCACCGACGATACACCGGAGGGCCAGCGGATGTCCGCCTCCGGCGTCCGCCGCGGCACGGCTGCGCTGACGGGTGCGGGACGGCACTGGTCGGGCGCCGCGCCGGAGGTCACGGTGTTCGACGCCAAGGCGGACGCCGAGGCGGTGCTCGCCGCGGTCGGAGCCCCGGTCGACAAGCTGATGGTATTTTCAGAGGCGCCCGGCTGGTTCCATCCCGGCCGGTCCGGTGAGTTCCGCCTCGGGCCGAAGACAGTGCTCGCCCGTTTCGGTGAACTTCACCCGGCGCTGCTCGAGCGGCTCGACCTCGGCGGGCCTCTGGTCGCCTTCGAGGTGTTCCTCGACGCCGTACCGGAGCCGAAGGCGAAGGCCGGCCGATCCAAGGGCGCTCTGGACCTCGCCGACCTGATGCCGGTGCGACGCGATTTTGCCTTCGTCGTCGACAAGTCGGTCACGGCCGACCGGCTGCTCCGGGCGGCGCGCGGCGCCGAAAAGACACTGATTGCCGACGTAACGGTGTTCGACGTCTACGAGGGCAAGGGCATCGCTGAAGGCAAGAAGTCCATCGCCATCGACGTTACACTGCAGCCGAAACAGAAGACCATGACCGACCAGGAGATCGACGCGGTCGCCGCAAGGATCGTCGCCGCTGTCGAGAAAGCGACCGGCGGCAGCTTGCGCAGCTGACGCTTTTTCGCTCGAATGGCATGCCGTCCGCGACGACGGCATCCGTTCGATGGCAGATCAGGGACGATGCCCCAGACCAGGCAGTTCACCTCGCCGCGGCAGCAGGCGCCAACCCGGCTCGAACGTGCCGTGCTCGGCTCGACCGAACGCTGCAGCGAGCGCGAGCGTCGGCTGGTGCTCGAACTGGTGCTGAGAATGGACCGGAAGATCATGGCCGTGCTGACGGCTGCCCGTTCCCTTGGCCTGCCAGACTGGCGCCTGACGGCCGGAGCCATCTATCAGACGGTCTGGAACGCGATGACGGACCGGCCGGCCGGCCACGGCATTAAGGACTACGACCTCATCTATTTCGACGGTTCGGACCTCTCCTACGAGGCCGAGGACCGGGTGATCCGAAAGGCCGCCAAGCTGTTCAGCACATTCGATCGCCCGGTCGAGGTCCGCAATCAGGCACGTGTCCACCTCTGGTACCCGGAGCGGTTCGGCATCCCTTATCCGCCGCTGTATTGCACCGAAGAGGCGTTGCTGCGCTATGCATCACTCACCCATGCCGTTGCGGTCCGGCTCGAGCCCGATGACAGGCTCGACATTGTCGCGCCCTTCGGTCTGGCAAACATCTTTGCCATGCGGCTGGTGCCGAATCCGGCGCTGGAGGACGCCCGCAGCTACCGGGTGAAGGCCGAGCGCATGCGGGCGAGATGGCCCGAGCTCGAAGTCATGCCTTGGACGGCACCGGAGCCGATGATGTCAAGTCAGGCGCGCGGCGAGCCGCCGGCCGAAAAAGGCCTGAAATCGTCCGATCCCGTCCCGCTTCACCCGAAGGACCGAACCGTCGGACGCAAGACGTCATCGGTCGCCGACGAGCGCAGGGCGGCCTCTGCCCGGGCGCTGCGCGACTGGATCACGATTGACACCAAGCCGCGTACCGAATTCCCCAGGTAGATCCTTGCGCCCTCGAGATCGCCCGGGCGCAGATCGGCCTCACGAGCCCGCCCGGTCTCGAGCAGGGCGGCCCGCAGCGTGCCCGGCAGGAGGCCGTGATCGAGCGCTGGCGTCAAAAGGGTACCGTCCCGCTCGACGAACAGGGTCGTGAAGCTGCCCTCCGTCACGAAGCCGTAACGGTTGGTGAAAAGCACCTCGTCGCAGCCGGTCGCAGCCGAAAGCTCTCGGCGGACGCCGTCATAGAGGTCACGGCGTGTGGTCTTGTGGTAAAGCAGCGGGTCGGCGGGATCGGTCGGCGTTTCGACCAACACGACGCGCCACTCGGCCGGCGGCGGCTCCAGCGCGGCGTCGGTCAGATCGAAGCGGCCGTCCTGCGACAGTTCCAGCCTGACCCGACGCGGACCCGAGAAGGCCGCCGCGCGCGAAGCCAATGCCGCCTCCACAGCAGCAAGATTGCATGGCAAGCCGAGATGTCGGGCGCTCTCGGCAAGCCGGTCAAGGTGGCGCCCGAGCAGCAGATAGCCGGCGTCCGGGGTCCAGGCCAGCGTCTCGATCAAGGCAAAGGGCGGTGTGGTGTCGGTGAGGAAGCGGAGCTTCAGGAGGGATTCGTCATATTCCGGTCCGACGCCGGAATCGAAGACGATGCCGGAGCCGGTTCCCGCCTCTCCCCGGCCGTCTGCGTCGATCAGGACCGTGCGAATTGCCACATTGAAGCGGAAGTCGCCACCGGGTGCGACGTGGCCGATCGCGCCGCAGTAAATCCCGCGCGGGTTTTTCTCCAGGTCACGCAGGATTTCCATGGCTCTCAGTTTCGGTGCGCCCGTAATCGAGCCGCAAGGAAAAAGCCGGCGAAACGCTTCAGCCACTCCGGCGCCGGACTCGAGCCGGCCTTCGACGGTCGAAGTCATCTGGTGCAGCGTGCGGTAGGTTTCGACTGCAAACAGGTCCGGCACGCGGACGCTCCCGGGCGCGCAGATCCGCGACAGGTCATTGCGCATCAGGTCGACGATCATAACGTTCTCGGCCTGGGATTTCGGGTCGCGCGCAAGTTCGCGGATCGCGCGAAGATCCTCGCGCCGGGTGCGGCCGCGCGGTGCCGTCCCCTTCATCGGCCGTGCCCGGATCGTCGGCCCCACGCGCTCCAGGAACAGCTCCGGCGACAACGACAGCACGGAAAGGTGACCGAGATTGAGGAGGGCCGCGTGGCCGACCGGCTGGCGCGCTAGCAAGCGGCAAAACAGCGCCGCCGGATCTCCGGCGAAGCGGAACCGCGCCCGAAGCGTTAAATTTGCCTGGTAAATATCGCCGGCGGCGAGATGGCGCTGGACCGCGGCGAAGGCGGCTTCATAGGCCTCGCGGCTGGTGTCGAACGTAAGATCCGTGACCGAGGGACACGTGCCGCAGCCGTTGCCGAGAAACTCCGACACCTCCCCGGGGGACAGACGCCTGGCGCTGTCATAGATGCCGAACCAGACCAACGGCACCGTCGGCGACGGCAGCGTATCAGCAGCAAGCTTGGGCTCGAAGGCGAAGCCCGCCTCGTAGGCGACGAGCCCGGCCAGATGCGCGCCACCTTGCGCCGCCGCCTCGACTTCGGCAAGGGCGCCGGCCACACCGTCCAGCCGGTCGCAGACAATGATCGCGCGGGGCTGCTGGAACAGCAGCGCGCCGCGCGAGCCGATTGCATCGACGAGAAGAACGGTGCCGGCCTCGGCCGTTGACGTGATCATGCTTCCCAGACTTCCGGTGCGCCGCCCGATCGGGTGGCGGCCCGCAAAACGTTGCTCCGCAGTCCAATATCAGAAGCCGGCCGGTTGCAAGGCTGGCATGCGTCCCGACGGGCCATCAGGGCGACGTGCCGCCTCAGTACCAAACCCCAAGTCCGCGCAAATGCGGGCGCGGCCGGCCAACAGCCGGAACCAGAGAGCGTCCGGGTGTGTGCGGGCGGCCGTCGACGTCGATCCAGCGTTCCGGCTCGCGTCGAAGCGCCAGAATGCGCCGCACCCGCTCCTCGGTCGCCGGATGGGACCGCAGGATCGACGGATCGGGGATGCGGGCGCCGGGCAAGGCCATAGCCTCCCACATCCGTCCCTGGGCCTGCTCGAGTTTCACCAGGGCTGAGGCAAGGCCCTGGGGATCGCCGGTCAACGCGACGGCGCCAAGGTCGGCATCGTATTCCCGCGCCCGCGAAAGGGCGAGTTGCAGCAAGGTGCCGACAGTCGGGGCGGCAACCAGCACCAGCACCGTGAGCCACGGCACGCCAGCGCCGCCGGCCATCGCCGCCGGCAAATTGAACAGCGCCAGAAACAGGCCCAGCGTCGACATTACGCTCGTCATCCGGCTGACGACGTCGGCGAGCGCCATGACACGAATGTCCTCGTGCGCGATATGGGCGATCTCATGCGCCATCACGGCGACGAACTCACGCAGATCAAGCCCGCGAATCAGACCGTCCGTCACACAGACCGCGGCATCGTCGCGGCGGCCGATCGAAAACGCGTTCATCATGCGGCTATGGACGTAGTGAAGTGTCGGTGGTCTCTCGAGCCCAGCACGCCTGGCGAGGAGTCGAATGATGCGCTGGCCCTCGGGAAAAACGTCGGGCCGCAGCTCCCGGGCGCGGTAGAGGTTGAGCACGATCTGCGGCGACAGCCGGGTCGCCGCCACCAGCGACACTCCGCCGCCGATCGCCGCCCAGAACACGCCTTCCGGACCGGCCAGCGTCCAGGCGCAGAGCGCCAGCAGCGCAACGCTGCCCGCCGACAACACGAAGGTGTGCAGCATGTTGCGCAGACGATACCGCGCCTGTGTCCTGGCGTTGATGCGGCTGATGGGTTCCATGTCTTCGATATAGGCGGTCGTATAGACGCGAGGAAGTGCAGACCGTTCCGGACAACGGCGGAGCCTGTCAGCGCCGTCCTCGGCGGCGGCCATAGAGTCGCCGCCCCTCTGCAAGAACAGCAGACAGCGTCCGCTTCTCCAGCCGGCCGCCGTCGGCTGCCGGCACGGCGAGCAGCGCGTCGAGCCTATCCTCGAGGGACGCCAGGCGGAATGTGCTCGCCCGGCCCGGAAAGCCCGGCAAGCTGCTTGCCGCCTCGGCGAGCGCCCGGTGCCGCCGCACCCACCGGCGCCAGAAGGCGACGTGCGCCCGCGTCGGACGCCGCAGCACCCGCTTCAGCGCCTTGCGTGCCTTGCGCCTGGCGCGCTTTCTCGCCCGGACGACATCGGCACGATCGATGACAGCAGCGACCAGGACGACGGCGTCGACCTCGCAGCGCCGCAGCAGGGCCTGAAGGTCGCGTCGTGTCGCAGGAGCGGCGGCCGTTCCGATCGAAGGAGTGGCCGTCTCGTCCATCACCCGGGACAGCATGCTGTCGACAGCCTTGAGCCGGGCAACGGCGGGCGGATAAGCCGGCCCGAGGGCTTTCTTCCACGCCCGGAACAGGGCGCGGGCCCTGTCGACTTCCGCAGCTGCGGCGGCTAGCCGTTCGGCGTCGCTGGCGACGACGGGCTCGCCCGGTAGCGCCGGCAACAGGCTGCAGCCCGGATCGGCAAGCGCACGGCGGGCACGCATGAGTGCGCCGATCAGGCGGCGCTGCAGGCCGGCTCCGACGGTCGGCGGACGGGCCGACCTATCGTGTTCTTCCATCCCCTGTTTCCCGGTCGGCGCGCGGTCGGTTTCGCGCTCGTCTTAGCAAGCCCGAACCGCGAGGCCAAGGTCGGCAGGGCGACGCAGCCGCGGCGATCCGGCCGGGCCGGTCACGCCTCTGAGGACACGCCGAGGCCGATGGGACAGGCCACGCCGGTGCCGCCGAGGCCGCAATAGCCGCCGGGATTCTTGGCCAGGTATTGCTGGTGTTCGGTCTCGGCGTAATAGAACGGCGGCATCTGCCGGATTTCGGTGGTGATGTCACGGGTAACACCCGCCGCCTTCAGCGCCGTGCGATAGCTGTGTCGGCTCACCTCTGCGGCCGCCAACATCGCCTCCCCGGCGGTGTAGATCGCCGAGCGATACTGGGTACCGGTATCATTGCCCTGGCGCATGCCCTGCGTCGGGTCGTGCCCCTCCCAGAACAGCTTGAGCAGGGCCTCGCGCGAGATCACTGCCGGGTCGAAGACAACGCGCACCACCTCGGCATGCGCGGTCCGGCCGGTGCACACTTCGTTGTAGGTCGGATTCGGTGTATAGCCGCCGGCATAGCCGACGGCGGTGACCGTGACCCCCGGCGTCTGCCAGAATAGGCGCTCGGCGCCCCAGAAGCAGCCCATGCCGAACAGCACTTCCTCCTGGCCGGCCGGCACTGCCATGTCGATCGGCCGCCCGTTGACGAAATGCGGTCCCGGCACAACGATCGGTGTGTCGCGCCCGGGCAACGCCTCGTCCGGCGACGGCAGGGTGAATTTGTTGGCGAGCATCGTCATGAAGGACATCGCTGGTCTCCCGGTTTCGCCGGCGCGAGCGGCGGACGGCGGTTCGTATCCATGACTTAGCCCGGCTGTGGCTCGATGCAAGCGCGCTGAGCACATCTTGATGAGGCGTGATCGGCCCCGCCAGTCGCCCGGCGTGTTCCCAATCCAATCCACAGGGAGGGGACGCTGGCCCAGCTGAACAGTTCGATGGTCATGGCCGCCGCCTCAGAGGAGGGGCACCCGACGCCGCTTGCGGCCGAGCCAGATCAGCAAAAGACCGAGCGGGGCCGCGACCGCCCAGACCGGCTGCTGGATCACCGTCATGACAATCGGGTCCCAGAGCCAAGGGCCGACCGAACGCTGGACCGCCGTCTGAGCGCCGTCCAGCGTTGCCGGGGACAGATCATACCAGTACTGACCGATCGGCACGGCCGACCATGCCGCGGCGGCGATGCTGCGACTGCCGTCGACCACCGCCGCGACCAGCGCGATGGCGACCAGCCAGTACCCGATCACACGAGAAAAGAACCGCCCCATGACCCGCCGACCGCGCGCCTCACCTGGTTGCCATGCCGCCGAGCGACCTCGCCTTTCCTAGCGTGGTTTCCAGCCGGTTGGAAACACTCGATGGGAAAGAAATCACGCGAACGGGACAGCATGCCCTCTGACAGCTCGCGCGGGACGGCCGCATTTGCACGAAGTGCGCCGGAACATGCAGTCGACGCTCGGCCAAGGCTGCACCCTATCGGATGTCTGATGACGAGAGCCTTTGGGCACGTGCGGCATTCATGGCGGCGCCGGCGAGACCGTGATGAAATCCGATGGTTCAAGCGTAGGATCCTCACGACCAGACCGGTGCTGCAGAAGGCCTGGCCGATGGCGGCCGCCTTCGTTGGTGAAAGCCGCTTCTCCGGCTTGCACTCGGGCGCGTCCTCAGTATAGTGCGCGACTTGCGGCGGCCACGCTCTCTTTCGAAGGGAGGCCGCCCCGCGGAGAGGTGGCCGAGTGGTTTAAGGCGCACGCCTGGAACGCGTGTATACGGGAAACCGTATCGAGGGTTCGAATCCCTCTCTCTCCGCCATTATCCTGTAGCGAACCCGAGATGAGGCCCCGCCCACGGGC
>CAYXAA010000002.1:0-219713 GCA_964462985.1 uncultured Hyphomicrobiales bacterium
CCGACCGTCCCAGCTCGGAATCTGAACACCCTTGTAACCAAGATCCGCGGCCCATTTGACGATGGACGGCAGTGTGTTGAAGGGAGCAACGTCACCCGCGAACTGCGCCAGAAACAGTCCCGGTCCCTTCATCGTTGCAGGCATCGATTCCTCCTCCCGTGCTAAGGCGCCGCGCACACAGGCGCAGCCCTCCGCAGGTACGCCGCAGCGGTGGCAACCGCCATCTGGTAATACCAAATGCATTCAACAGGTCAAGACAAGAACCCGGCACGAACAGACTCATACCTGCCCGTCTCATTATAACATCATGATATTTCAATATTATATTTTTGATTGCGCTCAAGTCGGTGATTGTTGTGCGCTGAGAGAGAATGCGCTAGAGGTGGAGCGAGCCTGAATTGGTCGCACCAGTTTTTGGAGACAGCCGTCGAAACGCACAGCGCTGCGGCTCGAAGCTGGCGCAAACGGACTTCTGGGAGGAGGCAAGACATGCATCTGTCGACACACAACTGGATGCGCGCGGAACCACTCGAGACGACACTGCGTCGCATCAAGAAGTTCGGATACGAATCTATCGAGATTTCGGGCGAGCCGACGCAGTACGACGTGGCGGAGACACGCGCACTGCTCAAGGAACACGGCATCCGCTGCTGGGGCGCCGTGACGCTGACGCTGGGCGAACGCAACCTTGCGGCCAAGGATGAAGGTCAGCGGGCGCGCTCGGTGGACTACGTCAAGAGCGTCATCACCATGGTGTCGGAGCTCGACGGGGAAATTGTGACCCTGGTGCCGGCGACGGTCGGCAAGGTGGTCCCGGACGCCACCGAGGAGGAAGAGTGGTCCTGGGTCGTCGACGCAACCCGGGAATGCTTCGATCATGCGCAGAAGAAGGGCGTGCGGATTGCGATCGAGCCGCTCAATCGCTTTGAGACCTACCTTTTCAATCGCTGCGCACAGGCACTCGCCCTCGCCGATGCCGTCAGCCCCGAGTGCGGCGTCTGTCTCGACGCTTTCCACCTCAACATCGAAGAGGAGGACATCTATGAGGCAATTCGGCTTGCCGGTAAGCGGCTGTTCGATTTCCACGTAGCGGACAACAACCGGTTTGCTGCGGGACTCGGCCATCTGGATTGGCCGAAGATCGTCGGCACCTTGAAGGAAATCGGTTACGACGGTGCGTTGACAAACGAGTTCGTCGCCCCGGTCGACCGCACACCAGCCGCAAAATATCTCGACATGGTCGAGAGAAACCCGGTCGACATTTCGCCCGAGCAATTGAAGTTCATTCAGGATCACGGCTCGAGCCTGCTGACGGAATCGTTCTATGCTGACCAGATGCGCATCACGGCGGAGACGCTCCTGCCGCTGATCCGCTAGGCCTGCTGCGATGCGGATCAAGTCGGCACAGGCATGGTGGGTCCGGATCCCGATCGAGGCGAGCCGGCAGCATCGCAGCGATTTCGGTCAGCTCCAGACATTCGACGCCGCGATCCTGCGCATCGAGACAGACGACGGGCTGGTCGGCTGGGGCGAGGGCAAGAATGCGGCCGGCAGCGCCGGCACCTATGCGGCGCTGGTCCACCTGCTGAACAACGAGATCGCGCCCCGACTGATTGGTCGCGATCCCGCCGACATCGTCCAGATATGGGAGATGCTTTACAACGGCGTGCGGTATGAGACCGCTGCGGCCGAGGGTCATGCCATGCCCGAACTGTCGCGGCGCGGCCTATCCGTCGCCGCCATCAGCGCCGTCGATATCGCGCTCTGGGACATCCTGGGCAAGTCGCTCGGGCAGCCCGTGTGGCGGCTTCTCGGCGGACGCAAGGCGGATCGGATGCCGGCGTATGCATCCGGAGGCTGGGCCGATGTCGACAAGATCGGCGAGCAGTTGCAGTCTTACATTGCGGCCGGCGGGTTCCGCGCCGTGAAGATGCGCGTCGGCGCGATGGACGGCGCTCCGCACATATCCGCTGCACGGGTTAAGGCTGCGCGCGCAGCACTCGGCCCCGACGTCCAGTTGATGGTCGACGCTCACGGTACCTATACCGTGGCCGACGCCAAGCGCTTCGTTCAGCTCGTTTCCGACTGCGACCTGACTTGGTTCGAAGAACCGGTAATTGCCGACGACAAGGCCGGCATGGCGGAGGTTCGCTTGCATGGGCCGGTCCCGATCGCCGCCGGTGAATCGGAGGCGACCCGTTTCGCCTTCCGCGATCTTGCGATGCTGAAATCGGCTGACGTCTTCCAGCCCGACCCGGCGTTTTGCGGTGGCATCACCGAGGCCATGCGGATCGGTACGATCGCCAGCGCCTTCAATCTTCGATTCGCACCTCACCTTTGGGCGGGTGCGCCTTGTTTCTTCGCAGGCTTGCATGTATGCGCGGCGTCGCCGGCGAGTTTCATCATCGAGTATTCGCTCGGGGCGAACCCGATGATTCACGACCTGGCGCAAGAGGAGATATCGGTGGCGGACGGCATGATCGAGATCCCCGATCGTCCCGGCCTTGGCTTTACCATTGCAGAGCAGGTCCTTGAGACCTTCGCGCAGAGATGTTGAACGATGAAGGAAAACAATCTCCTGCCGGATCTGGCGGCTTTTCTCTATGCGCAGTCGCAGGCGAGCAACGGCCGTCTTCCGTCCGAGCGGGAACTTGCTGACCATTTTTCCGTCAGCCGCGGCCAAATTCGGGAGGCTCTGGCCGTCCTCGAGGCGATGCGCATCGTCGAGCGCCGCGCCAAGTCCGGCATCTATCTGACGACGAACCAGGCGAGCGTCGAGGCGATGGCCCTGTTCGCTCGGGCTGGCGTTCCGCTCGACCCGATCCAGATCTACGAGACGGTAGAGCTGAGAAAGATTCATGAGATCAAGGCCGCCGAGCTCGCCTGTGCACGGGCGACGGAGGAGAACTTCGAGCGTCTCCGCGAGATCCTGAAGGCCTCGGAGGAACGGCTTGCGTCAGGTAAGGGGCTGGCACGCGAGGATCGCGACTTCCATCTCGAGATCGTTCGTGCCACGAAGAACAGCGTCTTTCACAAGGTCTGCAGCGTCTACTACATCATGGGCGAGCATCGACTGCCGATCTATTTCGGCGATCCGGAACGCGGCCGGCGCTCCCACGCCGAGCACATCCAGATCTTCGAGGCCCTGCTGCGCAGGGACGGCAATCTCGCTCAGGCGCTGATGAGCGCTCACCTGACGGGCGCCGAGAGCTACTGGAAGGGCCTGATCGGCTCGCCCGGTGCAGACGACCGTCGCGAGGGTCAGCTCGAGTCCGCACAGGGGTGAGGCAGTCAGGTGCCGGTCATCTTCTCCACGCACAGCCTTCATCCGCGCGCCGTTGGAATCCTGGAGAATGCCGGCGACTTCATCGTCGCGAGCGCAACCGATCAAAAGACGCTGCTGCGTGAAGGCCGCGACGCCGATGTCATCATCGTGCGTGCTCCGCTGCCGGTTGCCCTGTTCGATAATCCGCCGCGCCTGCGCGCTGCGATCCGGCATGGCGCAGGTCTCGACATGATCCCGGTCGATGCGGCGACGGCGGCCGGCGTTCTCGTGGCGAACGTGCCAGGTGTCAACGCCAAGACCGTGGCAGAGCACGTCATCATGGTGACTCTGGCACTGACACGGCGGCTTCGGCAGGTCGACCGCGACCTGCGGCGTGCCGGCTGGAGCGCTGGGCGGGCCCATTCCGATCTGGGCCGCGACCTTGCCGGCCGGACAATGGGCATTGTCGGCATGGGTGCGGTCGGACGGGCCGTGTCCAGGATCGCCAGCTTCGGCTTCGGACTGGACGTCGTGACTGCGACCCGCAGCGCCGCCTCGATACCCGAGGGCGCCGTCAAGGTCGATCTCGACACGTTGATCTCCCAGTCCGACGTGATCGTGCTGTGCTGCCCGCTTACCGCGGAAACCAGGGGCCTGATCAGCGCCGAGCGGATTGCCCGGATGAAGCCCGACGCCCTCCTCATAAATGTCTCGCGCGGTCCGGTCGTCGACGAGGAGGCCGTGCTGTCGGCACTTCGGACCGGGTCGATTGCCGGGGCGGCCCTGGACGTGTTCTCGGCTCAGCCCCTGCCACCGGATCATCCGCTGTTCGCCCTCGACAATGTCATCCTCACCCCGCATGCAGCAGGCATCACCGAGGATTCCATGATGCGGATGGGGACCGGCGCGGCGGAAGAGGCGGTCCGGATCCTGTCAGGTGACCTTCCCAGGAACTTCTGTAATCCCGAGGTGGAAGCCCGTTACCGCCGCCGCTTTCCGGCACAAGGACCTGATGCGAAATAGCGGATCGGTCTCCGCGCGATCGTGCCCAGCCGTGACCGCGACCTGCTCTCCGTCACATCCGGTGCGCCACTCTTCAACCGAAAGACACGCCGCCAATGCGGGCGCCGCTGTCGGCGGCAAAGAGGTGCAGCTTCTCGCGGCGCAAGCGGAGCGGCAGCCGCTGGCCGGGGGCAACATCCAGATCCGGCGATAACCGCACGGTCATAGGATGACGGCCGAGCAGGCAGTTCGCCAGAATTTCGGATCCGACGGGCTCGACCACGTCGACGAGGGCGATGACGTCCTCCTCGCCAGCAGGCACGGCGATCATGTCCTCAGGCCTGACGCCGAGAAGAAGGTCGCGGCCCTCCCCCTCACCGGCCTGGACCACCGCAACCGCAAGGCTGTCTGCGCGCAGACAGCCACCTTCGATCCGCGCCGGCAACATGTTCATCTGCGGCGAGCCGATGAATTCGGCGACGAAGCGGTCCACCGGCCGGGTGTAGAGCTCCATTGGCGCGCCCTGCTGCACCAGACGTCCATCCTTCAGCACGACAACCCGATCAGCCAGTGTCAAGGCTTCAACCTGATCGTGGGTGACGTAGATGGTCGTTCGGCCCAGCATCGCGTGCAGGCGCTTGATACCGGTGCGCATCTCGACCCTGAGCTTGGCATCAAGGTTCGACAGCGGCTCGTCGAACAGGAAGGCCTGCGGCCGCCTCACGATGGCGCGGCCCATGGCGACGCGCTGCCGCTGACCACCCGACAGCTCGGACGGTCGGCGCGACAGCAGCGGCGTGATCTGCAGGATCTCGGCCGCCTCGGTCACGGCGGCGGCAATCTCCGCCCGCGGGGTGCCGCGCATCTTCAGACCGAAGCCGATATTCTCGGCAACCGTCATATGCGGATAGAGCGCGTAGTCCTGGAACACCATGGCGATATCGCGGTAGCGGGGCTCGACCGCGTTGACGACCCTGTCGCCGATCAGGATCTGTCCAGCCGTGACCTCTTCCAGCCCGGCAATCATGCGCAAGAGGGTTGATTTCCCGCACCCGGACGGCCCGACGAAAGCAACGAATTCGCCGTCTCGGATGGCAAGATCGATACCGTGGACGGCCCGCACACGGCCGTAATCCTTGACGATGCCCTGAAGTGTGATCGCCGCCATCCAGGTCCTCCGCTTGTCAGGTCAACGGCGTTGTTTCGGAGCCTATGGCGAAAGCCAGACGGTCCGAAACGCAGGTTGGCCCTGCACCCTTTCTCTCCATGGGTCCCGGCCCTATCCGCCCCAATTCCCGCATCATGCTTCAGGGGTTTGCGTCTTTCCCGTTTTGCTGTATCCATTATCGTTATTGATAATGATAATCAACCACAGCCAATGGCAATCGAGTCCTTCACCTCCCGGCTTCCGGACGCAGGCGCCTCGGGATCGCGCCGCAGCCAGGCGATCTACGCGATCCTGCAGCGTGAGATCGTGCTCGGCGTGCTTGCGCCGCGCTCGGCCCTGTTGGAGCTTGAATTGGCACAGCGGTTCGGCGTGAGCCAGGGAACAATCCGCGAGGCCCTGTTGCGGCTTCAGGAGGAAGGGCTGGTGCTGCGCCAGGCGCACCGCGGAACCACCGTCGCCGACTGCCGGGCGGTCGATGCGGAGGAACTAATCCGGCTCCGACACGACATCGAGTGCCGCGGCGTGCGCCGTGCAATCGCCAGCCGCGGCAAGGCTCTGGCGACGATGCTAACCGAGGAGCTTGAAGCCATGCAGGCGGCTGCGCGGGCCGGAGATGAGTACCTGCTTTCCGTTCACGATCGTGCCTTCCACTTGCGCCTTTACCGCTGTGCGGACCTGCCCCCGATCGAGCCCGTGTTGGCCCGCACACTGGTGCATGTGCATCGCTACAAGATTCTCAGCTCCTCCCAGGAGCGCGACCTGATGGAAACGGCAAACCGGCACGGTGCGATCGTCGACGCCCTGGCAGCAGCGGATGCTGATCGAGCGGTGGCGGCCCTGTCGCACCACATCACCACGATCGTCGACCTTGGCCCCTCGATGCTGAATGACGGGGGCGCACCATGATGGCACGCCCCACAGCCGAAATGCAGGCCGTGCTCGACCGACTGGCAGTGGAGGATGCCGGACTTCCCGATCCGACCACGCTCGCCCCTGCCGCCGGCCGTGCCCAGGCCGCGCGCGCGAACCGAAGGTGGAATCGGGATCTTCCCGAGTTGGCGGTAGAAATCGTCACAATTCCGGGCGGCGCCGGGCAGGACATGGTGTGTCGGCTCTATCGGCCGGAAAGCTGCGGTCCCGGTGCGGTGCTGCATCTGCACGGTGGCGGTTTTGCCTTTTGCGACCTTGACACGCACGAACGCGCCAGCCGGCTGCTGGCGCTGTCCTGCGGCGTTCCGGTGCTGGCCTGCGACTATCGCCTCGCGCCCGAACATCCCTATCCCGCTGGGCTCGACGACTGCCGTGCGGCATGGCGTGCGCTTCGTGACGGTCGTTTCGACCTGGGCGGTCCACTGGCCGTTGCCGGCGACAGTGCCGGGGCGAATCTCGCCGTAGCGCTCATGCTGGCCGAGGCAGCCGAGCATCACCCCCTCCCCGACGCTGGCCTGCTGTTCTACGGAGTCTTCGGCGCAGACTTTTCGACGCCCTCCTACCTCGGTTTTGCCAATGGCCCGGGACTGACGCGGAACAAGATGATCCGCTACTGGGACTGGTATGCCCCGCCGGACCTCCGCCGCTCGCCGTTGGTTGCCCCGATCGAGGCGACCGACGAGCAACTGCTGGGGCTGCCACCACTCTACGTGACGGCCGCGGGCATCGACCCTCTGAGATCTGAGGCCGAGGCGTTCCACGCCCGCCTGACCGCGCTCGGCCGCGGCGATCTGTTTCGGCTGCACGAGGGCGTCGTCCACGGCTTCATGCAGATGAGCCTCGTACTCGAGGAAGCGAGGACCGCCTTCGCGGAGGCAGGAAACGCCTTCCGCACATTGACCCGAAAGAGGACAACCAAGGAAGAAAGGGAGGAAAACACATGAAAGGACTTCGTCTGGCCACATCGCTGGCCGTTTCGCTGGCCGCACTGACCGCCGGGGTCGCCCAAGCTCAATCGGTGCGTTTCTGGTATCATTTCGACAACCCCGACAATCCGATCGCGGCGTTGGTGGAGAAGTTCGAAGCCGAGAATCCGGGAATCACGGTCGAGGCCGAAAACATCCCCTGGAACAGCTATTACGACCAGCTCTACACCGCGATCGCCGCAGGCGACGCGCCCGACGCCGCAATGGTCAAAGTCAACGCCCTGCCGCGTCTGGTCGAGATGGGGGCGCTTGAGCCGATCGACGACCGGCTGTCGTCCTGGGAGGGCAAGGATGACATCCTGCCGAATCTGTTCGACCTGACAGCCGCCGCGGACGGCACGCACTACTACATGCCCATCCAGTATGTGGTGCTCTATCTCTACTATCGCGCCGACATGTTCGAGGAAGCGGGGCTCCAGCCGCCGAAGACCTGCGACGAATTCCGCGCGGCCGCCAAGACGCTGACGAAGGACACCAACGGCGACGGGCAGCCCGACGTCTACGGCTTCGGCTTCCGTGGCGGCAAGGGCGGGCACGATCACTGGGCGACCTTCACCCTATCTCGCAAGGGCGTCGGCTTCGAGAAAGGCCAGTTGTTGTCGGACGAAGGAATTGCCGGAACCCAGTTCGTGCTGGACCTCTTCCAAAAGGACCATGCCTTCCCGCCCTCTGCCCCGAATGACGGCTTCAAGGAGATCATCGGCGCCTTCCAGGCAGGTGTCACGGCAATGACGATCCATCACATCGGCTCGTCCAATGACATGGTAGAGGCGCTCGGAGACAAGGTCAGCGCGGTGCCGGTGCCGGAATGCGGCGGCGGCCACTGGACCTCGTTCGGCGACGAGAGTACGGCAATCTTGTCGTCCGCACAGGACAAGGACGCCGCCTGGAAGTGGATCAGCTTCCTGTCTTCCGCCGGCAATAACGCGGTGTTCAACAAGGCGACCGGTCAGTTGCCGGTGACGCAGACGGACTCCGACAGCTGGTCCTTGCACGACAAGCGCTTCGTTGACGCCACCGTGGCTTCGCTGCCGTTTGCGGAGATCCTGCCGAACGTCTCGGAAACCGCAGACTTCACCAACACCGTCTGGCCCACGGCAATGCAGCGGGCGCTGACAGGCGAGATCACGGCACAGCAGATGAACGCCGAGATCGATGCACTCTACAACAAGTGATGCTTCGGCCGGCGGCGACGGAGCGGCAAAACTCCGGCCGGATCCAATCGAAGGTCCGGTAGCTGATCCAATTGCGAACGCCGGAGCAATTGCTCGCGCCCAGCGGGGCGCAGGTTGCTCCGGCGCGCCGCCGGTCTCTTTAGGCTCCGACGTGTCGAACGCTCCCTCCGTCCCCTTGTCCCGCCGCGTCCTGCCGCTGGCACTCGTCTCACCCGCGGTGCTGGTGACGCTCGCGATCGTCTTCCTGCCGATGATCCAGGCCGCCTGGATGAGTCTGCACGACTACGTTCTGTTCCGGCCCAACGATTTCACCTTCGTCGGGTTGAAAAACTTCGTCGCCGCCCTCCACGACGAGGTGTTCTGGATCTCGCTTTGGCACACTTTGATCTGGATCGGACTGACGGTGCCGGCGCAGATGCTGCTTGGCCTTGCCACCGCGCTCCTGCTGAACCAACCTTTCCCTTGGCGCGGACTTGCGCGGGCGCTGGTGATCATCCCGTGGGCATTGCCGTCTGTCGTTATCGCGCTGATGTGGGCCTGGATCTATGATGCAAATTTCGGCGTCCTCAACGACTTTCTTTTCAGACTGCACCTGATCGGACGATCGATCCCGTGGCTCGCGGATCCTGACACCGCCCTTTATGCCGTCGTACTGACGCTGACCTGGCAGGGATTTCCCTTCTTTGCGGTGATGATCCTGGCCGGCCTCCAGGCGATCCCGAAAAGTTACTATGAGGCCGCGGCAATCGACGGTGCCTCGACGCTGCGCCAGTTCTGGCACATCACCTTGCCCGGCATCTCGGGCGTGCTCGCCACCGCAGTGCTGCTGCGGGTGATCTGGGTAGCCAATTCGATTGACGTGATCTTCGTGATGACCGGCGGCGGCCCAGGATATGCAACCTACACGCTGCCGCTCTATGCCTTCGTCAAGGCCCGCACCGGTCTCGACTACGGCTACGGTTCGGCACTCGCGGTGTGGTTTACCGTGCTCCTGATGGGCTTTGTCGTGCTCTATATCCGCCGAGCGGGTCGGAGGCTGGCATGATCGGTACCCGCAAGTCGCTGCCGCGCCGCCTGCTGACGGTGGACCTGCCAATGGTCCTGATCCTCGCCTTCACGCTGTCACCGTACCTGTGGATGGCACTGACATCCGTCACGCCGAAGGCGTTGCTTTTCACAGATGGCCCGTCACTCGCCGATGCGACCCTCGCCAATTACCTGCGCCTGTTCGACACCGTTGGCTTCGGACGCAACCTGCTCGACAGCCTCATCGTCGCCTTGGGCACGGTCGTGGTGGGTCTGACACTCTCGGTTACGGCGGCCTACGCATTCTCGCGGTTCCGTTTCCGCGGCCGACGGATCCTGATGCTGCAGTTTCTGCTCATCAACATGTTCCCGCTGGTGCTGCTCATCCTGCCGCTCTTCATCCTGATGAGGAATCTCGGCCTTGTCGGCACTCACCTGGCGCTTGTTATTGCCAATTCCACGGTCGCCATCCCGTTCTCGATCTGGATGATGACCAGCTACATGGACGGAATCCCGCGCTCGCTGGACGAAGCAGCGATGACCGACGGCTGCTCGCGCCTTGGCGCCCTTCGCCGCGTTGTGCTGCCGCTCTGCGCACCGGGCATCGTGGCAACCGGCATCTACATCTTCATCACCGCGTGGAACGAATATCTCTACGCACTGACGCTTGGCGGACGCGGCGTCAGGACGATCACGGTCGCGATCCAGACATTGATCGGGGAATACCAGGTGGAATGGGGTCTGCTCACGGCAGGCGGAATCATCGGTGCGATGCCGGCGACGGTGCTGTTCCTCCTCGTGCAGAAACGGCTGATCTCCGGCATGACCGCCGGCGCGGTCAAGGGATAGAGGACAGGAATGAAGAACCGCATTGGCATCATCTCGATGCAGTTTGTTCGCCCCTTTACCGGCGCACATTTCGGGCTGTTCGCCCAGATACGGCAGATCGGCTTCGACTTCGTCGAGATGCTGGTGCCAGAGCCCGAAGACGAGATCGACCTTGCCGCCTGCCGGGCGGCGATTGAAGACGCCGGGCTCGACGTCGTGCTCGCTGCCCGGGTCAACCCGATGCGCTCGATTTCGTCAGAGGATCCGACCGCACGGCAGGGCGGCCTCGATTACCTTGCCCGCTGTCTTGAGGTCGCCGAGGCGCTCGGTGCCCGCATCGTCGGCGGGCCGCTCTACGGCGAGCCGATGGTCTTCGCGGGGCGACCGCCGCAGCCGCGAACCGCAGACGAGATGAAGGCGCGCGCCGATCGCATGCTCGAAGGACTGGCCCAGGCCGCTGCGCAGGCGCGCGCGGCCGGCAAGGTCTTCGCCCTTGAGCCGCTGAACCGCTTCGAAACCGATATGGTCTCGACGACGCGGCAAGGGATCGAGGTGATCGACCTCGTCAACGACCCCGGGCTGGGGCTGCTGCTCGACACGTTCCACATGAACATCGAGGACCGCTCCATCCCTGACGTGATCCGCGCCGCGGGCCGGCGAATCGTGCACTTCCAAGCCAACGAGAACCACCGCGGCTTTCCCGGCACCGGCCACATCGATTGGACAGCGGTGATGGGCGCGCTTGCCGAGGCAGGCTACACCGGTCCAATCTCGCTGGAGCCGTTCCGGCGCGATGACCAGCGACTGGCGCTGCCGATCGCCCATTGGCGCGCCCCGGCGGAAGATGAAACCGAGAAGCTTGCCGCTGGATTGAGCCTGATCCGCTCGGCGCTTGCCATGGCGGAGTATGCGCAATGACGCTCACCGTCGGTTGGATTGGCTGCGGCCGCCACGCTCGCTGGATGCTGCTGCCGCAGGTGGCCAGGGCCGGAATGCGGCTCGGAGCCTTGTGTGACGTCGATGCTGAAGCCCTGGCCGCAACCGCGGCTGACTATGGGGTCACTCGCACTACAACGGATTGGCGCTCCCTGATCGAAATGACCGGGCTTGACGCCATCTGCATGGCCGTCGGCCCCGATATTCATCACCTGGCAGCCCTCGCGGCGCTCGACCGGGGCCTACCGGTGTTCATGGAAAAGCCGCCCGCTGCGTCCGAGGCCGGTGCCCGAGAAATCGCGGCCGCTGCGGAGCGTACCGGCCTGCCGGTCCACGTCGGCTTTATGAAGCGCTATTCAACTGGCAACCGCATCGCCGGCAATATCCTCCGCGGGCCGGAATTCGGACCGGTGCTCGGCATCACCGGAACCTACATGACCGCGCCGACCTATTTCGAGGGCGAGCCGGACTACACCGGTTTTTACCTGCATCATTGTGTCCACTACATGGACCTGATTCCCTGGCTCGCCGGATCGGCATTTGCCGAGCTGGACGTGCGCGCGCTGTCCCCGGCGCCGGGGCGGCTGCTGTTTCACATGGGCTTTCGCTGTGAAAGCGGCACCGTCGGCACAATCGTCATGGGGACGGTGCAATCCCGCGGCACGCCGATGGAACAAATCGTGGTCATGGGCGACCACCAGAGGGTCGAGGTGCAGAACGTGATCAACGTTGCGTGGCACCGCAATCCCGCTTTCAAGGCTGACGATCTCGCAGCGACGCTCGGGCCAGAGGACAGCCTGGTCTGGACGCCGAACTTCACCGCGGCGGCCAACGAGGACCACAAGGGTTACGCGGTCATGCTCGCAGAAGTGGCTAAGGGTCTGGCAGGCCAACCAACGTCGGCTCCGGTAATCGCAGATGGCGCAATCGCGATGCACTGGCTGGGCCGCATGATAGCGGCGGTCGAGACGGATCTTGGCACAGTCGGGAGCCGCTGACCCGTATTTCCTCGACGGCGAACCGAATGGCACTTCCGGGCGTTGTCCGAACGCAACGAACCGGAAGGACATTCACATGAGCGAGGCGGAGGTGCCCGAAGGCGTGTGTCAGGGCAATGAGTCGGCGAGCCTGCTTGCACCAGGACAGAACTGCCTTGCCGTGGCGACGGCGCATCGCACGGCGATGCTGATCGATGGCGCTGCCTATCTCGCAGCACTCGACGATGTGCTGCGCCAGGCCACGCGCTCGATCTTCATCGCCGGGTGGGATTTCGACGCGGAGGTTCGCCTGCGCCCGCAGGACGGCCCGGATGCCCTGCCCCTGGGAGACCTGTTGCGAAAGCTTGTCGAAGAACGGCCCGAGCTGGAAGTCCGCATCCTTGTGTGGAGCCTGGCGACGATGCACGCTCCGGGGGCCGCCCTGCCGCTGCTACTGGGTGCACCTTGGCAAGACCACCCTCGCATTCAGCTTCGTCTCGACACCCAGCATCCCCTCTATGCCGCACACCATCAGAAGATCGTTGTCGTCGACGATTCAGTCGCCTTTGTCGGGGGAATAGACCTGACCTTAGGACGTTGGGATACGCAGGCCCATGAAGCGGGGCATCCACTGCGCACGGAGGCCGGCGGTAAACCTTGCCCTCCGGTGCATGACGTGCAACTTGCCGTCGACGGGAATGCGGCAAGAGTGGTGGCCGCAGTGGCGCGCGAGCGTTGGCGAGACGCAATCGACGAAACCTTTCCCCTGGTCCCCGCGGCCGAACGCTGGCCCAAGGGACTCGACCCTGATTTCACCGAGGTTCAGGTCGCCATCGCCCGGACAATGCCGCGCCTCGGCGGCCGTGGTGCGGTCATGGAGATCTCCCGGCTCACGGAAGACATGCTGCGCGCCGCCCGGCACAGCATTTATATCGAGGCGCAGTATTTCACCGCACGGCGCCTGCGACGCGTTCTCGGAGAGATCCTCAGGCGGCCGGCCGGGCCGGAGATCGTCGTCGTCTGTACGCAGGTCGCCAACGGCATCATTGAGCGCTTCATTATGGGCGCCAATCGCGAGCGCCTGCTGCGTGCACTCAAACGGCACGACCGCTACAACCGTCTTCACGTCTACTATCCTGTCGTCCCGGAGTTGGAAGACCAGGAATATCTGCTCGTCCATGCCAAGGTCATGATCATTGACGACACGGTTCTGCGCGTCGGTTCCGCCAATCTCAACAACCGCTCCTTCGGCCTCGACACGGAGTGCGATCTGGCGATCGAAGCCGACCGACCGGCTGTGCGGGCTGCAATTGCCCATTGTCGCGATCGCTTGCTCGGCGAACATCTTGCCGTTGACCCGGCGCTGGTGCGTGCAGCGATCCGCCGTGAGGGATCCCTTGTCCGTGCCATCGAACGTCTTAATCGCAACCCGCGCTGCCTGCAGCCAATGCAGGTCAAGCCGGGCCCGACCCGTTCCTTTCCCGGGACCCGGCTCCTTGACCCGGAACATCCCTTCCGGGTGATGGAGGTGTTCCGCCGCCTCCTCCGGCGCCGCCCCTACCGGTTGCGCGACGACCTAAGAAGGACCTCAGTGACGGCAAAAAGCAGTCCTCCGAATGCGAGCGGAACGAGAAAGTAGACGAACCGGTACACCAGGACCGCTCCGATCAGGTTTGCGCCCGGAAGCAGGAAGAGAAGCACGCTTTCTACCACGCCCAGGCCACCAGGAACGTGGCTAACGATCGTTGCAACATTGGCGCTCACATAGGCCGAAGCCACCTTGAGATAGGAGAGGTCGGCTATCGATAGCACCGCCTGGTGCAACGCGGCGGCGACGAAGGAGAAGTTCGCGGTCCCAACCACTGCCTGGCCGAATGCCAGGGTGAGCCTCGGCACTTCGAGCCGCCGACCGCGAAAGCTCAGCGCTCGCCCTCCGAAGACTGCCGCCAGGAGAAGATAAGCCGCGGGCCATGCAAGACAGGCGACCCCGATCCCCCGAACGACACCGGCGGGCAATTTCATGACCTCTACCGCGGTGTCGGGCACAATAATGAAAGCAAGACCGCCCAGGATCGATAGCCCCAGCGCAACCGTCATCGCACTATAGAGCGTCACCTTGGCTACCTCGCCGACGCCCAGTCCCCAGCGCGAATAGAACCGGTAGCGCACCGCGCCGCTGCTCAGCGAGCCGAAGCCGATGTTGTGCCCGAGCGAGAGGCTGACGAAGGAGGTCAGCGCCGCACGGGGATAGCTTAGCGGTGCCCCGGCATATCTTAACCCCAGCCAGTCGACGGCCGTGAGGCAGAGATAGCTCGCCGCGGCAAAGCCGAGCGCCAGCACGATGCGGCCGGCCGAGACCGCGGTGACGGCCGTGACCAGTTCCTGCCAGTCGTATTGCGACAAGGTGCGGTAGAGCAGAAAGGCCGCAAGTGCGACGACGGCCACCGCCAGGGCATAGCCAAAAAGGCGCCGGGGGGAGAGCCTGAGCGGCGATTTTTGTATTTCACTGCGGATTGCCAACGGAACGAAGCCTCTACCTTTGGCCGGCGAGACATCAAGCCGGCGAAAAAATGAACACGGAGCATCAACGATCGGCAGCCCCAGACGTTCACTGCAGATGAGCAACTTGCCTTTGACTACTGGAGATCCGGAAGCCGACCGGTCGCGTCTCCGTGTCATGACCTGGAACATTCATGGCGGAGTCGGGCCCGACCGACGCTGTGACCTATCACGCGTCGTTGCACTGGTGCGCCGTCATGAGCCGGATATCGTCGCCTTGCAGGAGATCGACTCACGGCGCCTGCCGGGAAAGCAGGACGCCTTCCTCCATCTTGCCGACGCTCTGGGCGGCAACCGGAGCGAGAGCCGGCTGATTGTCGCTCCGGACGGCGATTACGGTCACGCCGTCATCAGTCGCTGGCCGATGGTGGACACGGTCTGCCATGACATCTCCTATCGGCGGCGCGAGCCGCGCGCGGCAATCGAAACGCATGTCGAAACGCCGACTGGCCGGCTTCATCTGGTGGCTGCACACCTCGGCCTCAGCTTCAGCGAGCGACGGCACCAGGCGGATCTCCTTGGGGCGATCGCCCGCAGCGGGCCGGAGCGGACGGTCATGATGGGAGATTTCAACGACTGGATCTGGCGCGGCTCCGTGCAGACGATGCTCAACCGTCTGTTTCCCGGCCACAGCCACGTGAGGACCTTTCCAGCCTTCTTCCCACTGTTCGCGCTCGACAGAATCTACTGCCGGCCGACAGCAATGCTCGTCAGAAGCTGGACAGATCGCGACGCCCGAATGGCCTCCGACCACCTGCCAGTGGTCGCGGATGTGGTGCTGGACAGTGGATAGCGCGGCTTTACCCGGATCGCACTGACATGACGCGGGCTGCGTCGGAGGCTCACCAGCGAGCGCACGCCTCCATTGCGACCGGGCCGCCGACCGCAGCGGTCCACAAGGACAGACCGACGCCATCGTCTGTCGCGTTAAGGGTGAGGTCATGCGTGTCGAAAATCGGCGCAAGGCTTCGGAAATCGAAGTGCCTGGGCGGCGCCCCACGCAGATCGGCGGCAAATTGCGCCAGAAGGGTGGCCTGGACCGGCCCGTGGACGACGAGGCCCGGGTAATGCTCGGACTTCCGCGCATAAGGCGCGTCGTAGTGAATTCGGTGCGCGTTGAACGTCAGTGCCGAATAGCGGAAGAGCAGCACAGGGCTTGGAGTCAGCCGCCGGCTTATCGTCCCCTGCGGTGCCGGCACCTGCGCTTCTTGCGGCGCGGATTTAGGACCCGTCCCTTCCGCGGCGCGATAGACGATGTCCTGGCGTTCGGTCAGAACCTTGCGCCCGGAGCTCTCTATGTGGTGGGTGACGGTGACGAAGCAGAGCGTACCCGTTCGCCCTTGCTTGACCACAACATCCTCGATGACCGAGCGGCGGGTCACCATCTCTCCGATCCGGATGACATCATGGAAGGTGAACGCGCCGCCTGCCCACATGCGGCGGGGCAACGGCACGGGCGGCAGAAAGCCGCCGCGGACCGGGTGACCGTCGGGTCCGAGCGCCGCCGTCGGAGCAGCAGGCTGGCCGAGGCACAGGTGAATAAGGAGCGGAGCCTCGGCGCCGTCCTCCGGCGACCCTTCGCGGTCGAACGTGGCGTTGAAGCGCTGCACCAGCGCGCCGGTCAGAAGCTCCGATGCGGTCTCCTCACGTCCGATCCAGCGACGCAGGTGGTCAATATTGATGTCCATACCTCAGGACTCCGGCTTGCCGAGGTCCGGCACCGGCCCGTAGCGGCGAGTCTCGTCGGCAAAAATCGGTGCAGGCGCGGGGTAGGACACCGGTCCGTTCGGCGTCTCTACGGTGATCCGCCGCAAGTGCGGGTGCGTTGCGAGCCCGGCCATGTCGTTGACGGAGGCGAACGCCACATCGGCACGCAGCAGCTTCGCCGTGGCCTCCTCGCCGGTCATCCGGGCAAAGCCTTCGGCAACCAGCCCGTCGGTCTCGGGACGGTTGGCGACGCGCGTCACGTTGGTGGCAAAGCGCGGATCGGTTCCGAGTTCCGGCCGCCCGAGGAACTCGGCGCAGAGCTTCCTCCACTCGCGGTCACTTTGTATCGAGATCAAGATCAGGCCGCCGTCGGCGGTCTTGAATGCACCGTAGGGTGCAATCGAGGGGTGCGCCATACCAACGCGCTGTGGGGTCTTGCCACCTTCGTGGTTCAGAAGGGGTACGGTCAGCCAGTCCGCCATGACATCGAACATCGAAACCGAAATATTGGCCCCTTTTCCGGTAATGCCGCGGCGAAGCAGCGCCTCGAGGATCGCCGAGTAGGCGGTGGCACCAGTGGCGATGTCGACGATGGAGAGGCCGACACGCGCCGGCTCCGACGGGCCACCGGTGATCGAGCACAACCCCGACTCCGCCTGGATCAGCAGATCATAGGCCTTGCGGTCGGCCATGGGGCCGCCTTCACCATAACCCGAGATCGAGCAGATGATGAGGCGTGGAAACTCCGCCTCGAGCCGCTCGAAGGAAAAGCCCAGCCGCGCCAGGGCGCCACGCTTCAAGTTTTGAACCAGGACGTCCGCATCGGCTAGAAGCCGCTCGAGCGCCGCCTTGCCTTCGCGTGCGGCGAGATCAAGCGTAACTGAGGTCTTGCCTCGGTTCAGCCAGACGAAATAGCTGGACTGCCCCTTTGCCACGTCGTCGTAGCCACGGGCAAAATCGCCTTCGGGACGTTCGACCTTGATCACTTCGGCGCCTGCATCGGCGAGACGTGAGGTTGCAAATGGCGCGGCCACCGCCTGTTCGACGGCAATCACCTTGAGCCCCTGCAGCGGCAGTACCATCAGAACGACCTCGGCAGGCCGAGCACATGCTCGGCGATATAGGACAGGATGAGATTGGTCGAGATCGGCGCCACCTGGTAGAGCCGCGTCTCGCGGAACTTTCGTTCGACGTCGTATTCGCAGGCGAAACCGAAGCCGCCGTGGAACTGCAGGCAGGCATTTGCCGCCTCCCATGACGCCTTGGCCGCGAGATATTTCGCCATGTTCGCCTCCGCCCCGCAGGGCTGGCCCGCATCGAACAACTCGCAGGCCTTGTAGCGCATGAGATTGGCGGCTTCGACCTCGATATAGGCTTCGGCGATGGGGAATTGGACGCCCTGATTCTGACCGATGGGGCGGCCGAACACGCTGCGTTCGCTCACATATTTCGTCACCCGGTCGATGAACCAGTAGCCGTCGCCGATGCATTCGGCGGCGATCAGCGTCCGCTCGGCGTTGAGCCCGGTCAGGATGTACTTGAACCCCTTGCCCTCTTCACCGATCAGGTTTTCCTCGGGGATCTCGAGATTGTCGAAAAACAGCTCGTTGGTTTCGTGGTTCACCATGTTGGCGATGGGCCTGACGGCCATCCCGGATGCCATGGCTTGCCTGATGTCGACGAGGAAGATCGACAGGCCCTCGGACTTCTTGTTGACCTCGGCAAGCGGCGTCGTGCGCGCCAGCAGGATCATCAGGTCCGAGTGCTGCACGCGGCTGGTCCAGACCTTCTGGCCGTTGATGACGTATCTATCGCCCTTCTTGACCGCTGTGGTCTTGATCCGGGACGTATCGGTGCCGGCCGTGGGCTCGGTCACGGCCATGGATTGCAGACGGAGTTCGCCGCTGGCGATCTTGGGCAGATAGGTTCGCTTCTGCTCGTCGGAGCCATGCCGCAGCAGCGTGTTCATGTTGTACATCTGGCCGTGGCAAGCACCGGAGTTGCCGCCGGAGCGGTTGATCTCCTCCATGATCACCGAGGCCTCGGTGAGCCCCAGACCGGAGCCGCCGTATTCCTCGGGGATGAGCGCGGCCATCCAGCCGCCCCGGGTCAGCGCCTCCACAAACTCCTCGGGATAGGCGCGCTCCTGATCGATCCGGCGGTGATACGCGTCCGGGAACTGGGCGCAGAGCGCCCGCACGGCGTCCCGAATATCCTGAAAGGCGTCTGTCGTATGCCGCTGCATCCGCGTCTCCCACATCTGTTGGCCCAGCGCTGCGCGCCGAGCAGACAGATTTGGCGGACAGCGACACATTACGCTTTATGACTGTTTCCGTGGTCATGACCGTGGGCCACGCGGGGAGCACGATCAATCCGGCAGAGTCAAAGCCCATTTAGGCGAACTTGTCGATCGGGTCGACAAGGCGGAGCGTGGAGCGCTTACGGTCGCATGACGCCCCGAACGCATGATGCCGTCTATCTGGTGCAATCAATACGGGACAGCGATCGCTATTGATGGTCTATCTCGACACCTCCTTGACCGTCGCAGCGCTGTCGAATGAAGCCGCAAGGCTGCGGATCAAGAACTGGCTTGCGAGCCAGGAGCCAATCCAGCTTCTCATCAGCGATAGGAGCAGGCCGGTGCTCGGGATCCCACCCGCCTGCGAACGTGAACGACACGCCCATGCCGCCGATCCGGCAGGACCCTATTTCCCATCGGCTGCGGCCCACGCCAATCATCCAATTCTGGACGACCCGTCGCCTCACGTGCCAAACTGGTCGGACCAGATCAGTGCGCCAGGCCAATTCCAACGGTTGGCCGGCGCCTTAAACGGAGGAAGCGTGGTGAACATCGAAGCGTCTCGGCGGAGTACGGCGGTGCCCTTCGACAGCAGCCGCCTGGACAGGCTGATGGAAGAGGCAGGCGTCGATATCCTTCTCGCCACCTCCAAGCACAACACGCAGTATCTGCTGGGCGGCTATCGGTTCATCTTCTTCTCGGCGATGGATGCGATCGGGCACAGCCGCTACCTGCCGATCGTGGTCTACGAGAAGGGCCGTATCGAGAACGCCGCCTATGTGGCGAACCGGATGGAAGGTGGTGAGCACCAGAATCATCCATTCTGGACGCCGGCCTTCCATCCCACCGCCTGGGGCACGCTGGACGCTGCCGCCTGTGCGGCCGGGCATCTGGAGAAGATCGGTAAGGGTTCCGCGAGGATCGGCATCGAGCCCGCCTTTCTGCCGGCGGACGCCTACAAGTTGCTTTCCGACCGGCTGGAGGGCTCGACCTTCGTCGACGCCACCGGCCTGCTTGAGCGACTGCGCGCGCTAAAGACGCCGGAGGAGCTCGAGAAGTTGCGGACAGCCTCCGAATTGATCACCGATGCCATGATGGCGACGATTGCGTCGGCGGGCGAGGGATCCACCAAGACCGACATCATTGAGCGGCTGCGCCGGGAGGAAACGAACCGCGGCTTGCAGTTCGAATATTGTTTGCTCACCCTTGGATCGAGCCACAACAGGGCCGCATCGGAGCAGGCATGGCGTAAGGGGGAAGTCCTGTCGATCGATTCCGGCGGCAACTATCGAGGCTATATCGGCGATTTGTGCCGCATGGGCGTCCTCGGCGAGCCGGACGCCGAGTTGGAGGATCTGCTTGGCGAGGTGGAACAGATCCAGCAAGCGGCGTTCTCGCAAGTTCGGGCCGGTGCCCTCGGCGGGGACGTGATCGCCAACGCCGAAAGCGTCCTCAACGCCTCCAAGGTGGCCGGCTTCACCGACTTCTTCGCCCACGGCATGGGCCTCATCACCCATGAGGTGCCGTTCTTGATGACCAACCATCCCGTCGCCTATGAAGGCGTGGATGCCGCCCGCCCGCTTGAGGCCGGCATGGTCCTCTCGGTGGAGACGACCATGCTCCACCCGTCCCGCGGCTTCATCAAGCTCGAAGACACCCTCGCGGTGACCGCTGACGGTTACGAGATGTTTGGTGAGAAAGGAAGGGGATGGAACAAAGGCGGGACGGCATAGGGCATACGGGCATCGGAATCACCCCCTTCCGCCGTCGTCCCCGCCTCCGTGCGGGATCCATTCCACGATGCCGCAAAAGCTGCCTTTGCGGATGAGCACCGTCCGCGCGTCGTCCCGCCAGCGCCGTTCAAGCGGTTGGGCCGATGGATCAACACAGGTTGGCGACGCCGCCCCACGCTCGCCCGTCATCTGGACCGCGTGCCGCGCAGCAGCCTCGCCAGATCCAGGATCCAGACCAGGTGGCGCGATAGCGCGTCCGATGCTGACCAAGGCTTTTTGGCCGCTAGCCGCGGATATGGAGCGGGCGCATTCGCCCACGAGTTTTGCGCCGGGTCCTGGATCTCGCGACACGGATCCGCCTTGCGCGATCCAGGATGAGGAGAGAGGGGGGGACGACCGAAGTGATTCAAGCTGAACTCATCCCGAGCCGCCCACTCTCAGAGCTCTCCCGCCTTCACCAATCGGAAATCCGGCAAATCCTTGAGCGCCTGCTCCGGGCCGGCCGGTGAATAGACGACGAAGAGCTGCATCGGGCCATCGCCGGTGTTGAGGGTCGAATGGTAACGGCTTTCAGGGACGTAGATCGTGCAGCCGGGCCCTACCTTGCGCGTGATCGGATTCCCGTTCACATCCTCCACCATCTGCTCGCCACTGCCGGATATGACGAAGATGATCTCTTCCGCACCCGGATGATTGTGGCGAGCATGCCCCTCTCCCGGTTTGACGTCGACGACGCCGCCAGAGAACCTCGTCGCGCCGTTCACCTCCGGGCCGACCGTCAGTGCGAGCCGCCCCCAGTCGAAGCCGAAGGCGTCCACTTCGTTCGGATAGACGAAGAAGTTCGCGTCATTCTCGCTCATGTCCTGTCGCTCCCATGAAGATCGGACGCCGGCCGGCGCAGCGGCAGCGCCTTGAACCTGGCCGTCTGGTCGCGGATCGCCGCCTCTGCTGGCAGGCGTTCCATCGAACTCGCACCATAAAAGCCGTGGATACCGTCGCAGCGCTCGAGGACGTAGCGTGCATCCTCCGGCATCGAGATCGGCCCGCCGTGACACAGCACGATCACGTCCTCGCGCACCGCTCGCGCCGCAGCCGCGATCGCGTCGATCTCCTTGACGCACTGGTCCAGCGATTTAGCCGACGATGCCCCGATCGTGCCGCCGGTGGTCACGCCCATATGGGCCACCACGATGTCGGCCCCGGCCCGCGTCATCGCCGCCGCTTCGTCAGGATTGAACACATAGGGTGTCGTTAGCAGGTCCAGCGCATGAGCGGCGGCGATCATGTCGACCTCCAGAGCGTAGGACATGCCTGTTTCCTCGAAACTCTGGCGCATCGTGCCGTCGAACAGGCCGATGGTGGGAAAATTCTGCACGCCCGAAAAGCCCAGCGCCTTCAGCTCCGCGAGGAACTGCGGCATCAGGACGAAGGGATCGGTGCCGTTGACGCCGGCAAGCACCGGCGTGTGCTTCACCACTGGCAGCACCTCGACGGCCATTTCCTTCACAATGTCATTGGCATTGCCGTAGGCGAGCAGGCCGGCAGCCGAGCCGCGCCCCGCCATCCGGTAGCGGCCGGAATTGTAGATGATGATAAGGTCGATGCCGCCGGCTTCCTCGGCCTTTGCTGAGAGCCCCGTTCCGGCGCCACCGCCGACGATAGGCCTGCCTTCGGCTATCATTTGCCGAAACTTTTCAAGGATTGCCTTGCGTGAAATGGCGGGCATTGGACCTCTCACTGCTGTGAAATCGCGACAAACGCCTCGGCCGCGGCCTCTGCGAAGGCCGGGTCGTTAATGTGCAGCGGCAGGCGGACGATCCGGCGCCGTGCGGTCTGCTGGACCGTGGCCTCCAGCGTCTCGAACAGCGCTGCGTCGGCCACCGGGTCGAAGAAGGCCCCGCCCTCGATGTCAAGCGCTGATACGCCTTTCTCGGGAATCAGAAAGCGAACCTCGCCCTCGCAGGCGTTCAGCTTGTTGCCGATCCAGACCCCGATGGCACGGCATTCGTCCGCCGTGGTGCGCATGAGGGTGACGTTCGGATTGTGCTTGTAGAGCGTACGGTCGCGGTATTGCGGCGGTATCGTCTCGGGTGCCCAGAAGTTCACCATGTCGAGCGCACCGACCGACCCGACATATGGGAGCCCGGTGCGAGCGATAGCCCCGAGGCGATCTTTCCCGGCGGATAGAACGCCGCCGAACAGGAGATCGCAAACTTCAGTGGTGGTAATGTCGATGACGCCGGCCAGCATCCCGCTGTCAGCAAGCTTTTCCATGGTGCGCCCGCCGGTACCGGTGGCGTGAAACACCATACAGTCGAAGCGGTCGCGCAATTGCTCGGCGATCGCAGTGACGCATGGCGTCGTCACGCCGAACATGGTGAGACCGATCGCCGGCTTGGCATCGCTCCGGCCGGCCGGATGCGCCGCCATTCCCGCAATTGCCTGAGCGGCATTGTGGAGGATAACGCGGCTGAGGCCGTTCAGTCCGGCGATATCGGTAACCGCCGGCATCATGACGATGTCCGAAACGTCGACGTAAGGGGATACGTCCCCCGAGGCGAGGGTCGAGACCATCAGCTTGGGAACACCGTAGGGCAGCACACGCATGCCCGCCGTGATGATCGACGTACCACCGCCGCCGCCGATACCGACGATTCCCGCAACATCCGTGCGCGAGGCCATGAAGCGGCTGAAGGCCGCCGCCATTGCGGCGACGGCGGTGCCGCGGTCTTCCAGTTCGAGGACGGCAGTGATGCCGTCGGGATGAAACGCCGCGACCTCCGCCGCCGGGACGTCGTATTCGCCGACCACGTCGCGCGTGCCGACATTCACGCGGGCGACGGGCAGGCCGCGCACGCTAATCAAGGAGGCCAGAAAGGAGAGTTCCTCACCCTTGGTGTCGGCGGTGCCGACCACATAGACCCGGTTCACGCATCCCTCCCCGGACCGGCGGACGCTCCATCGCGTTGGATAACTGCCGATCGCCTTCAACGTCTAGGACGCAACATGTCCGCTTCCATTAGGCCGTAGCTTGCGTGCGGCGCTTTTTCCTTCGGTCTGATTCTTTTCCGGTCGCCCTTCGAATCGTCCGCAGCCTTCGCCATTCCTGAGACTTGGCGGCAGTTGCTTTTGTATGAGACGTGAGTATCATATTGATATGCAAATCTCACGTCAATTGACTGCGACGAACGAAAAGGGCGAACGCGGGCCTCGGGCACGGACGCGGCGCCTGATGTTGGAGACGGCTACCCGGCTTATGCAGGCCGGACTGACGCCCTCGGTCAGCGAAGTCGCCGAGGCGGCCGGGGTCTCGCGGGCTACCGCCTACCGCTACTTCCCCAGCCAGGCCGCCCTAGTGGATGCTGTGGTCGATGCGGCGCTGGGACCTATCCTGAGATGGGAAAGCCGGTTGCCGGACGCCGTCGCGCGGGTCGAGGATCTCTTTCGCACTTCGCTGCCGCGGATCGATGCGTTCGAAGCCTCGTTCAAAGCCGCTCTAAAGCTGGCGTTGGACCAATGGGCGCAGCGTCAGGCGGGGGCGCGGGAGGACGAACCACAATTCAAGCGAGGCCACCGTATTGCCCTCTTGCGTCACGCTCTGGAGCCTCTGAGCGACCGACTTACCAACGAGGAAATCGATCGCCTCGCTCAGGCACTCTCACTGATCTTCGGCGTCGAGGCACTGGTCGTTCTGAAGGATATCTGGGGACTCGACAGCAAGGATGCCGAGAACGTGGCAACATGGGCCGCGCTGATGCTGGTGCGAGCCGTGGCCGATAGACCGGAGGCACGCTAACGCGCGATCTGGCTAGACCAGATTAGGCTACCTTCTGCCGCGTAGAGAATGCCCCTCGGCGGGACAGGAAGGCAGACGCACGCTTGAAGCACATCCGGAGGGTTCGCCAAAATCGCGATTTCCGGACACATCTCTGCAGAGGAGGCGCTAGTACGAAAACGACAAGTCGCTTGACTGACTTCACGGTTTGGTACTACCAGATTCAACATAATAACAAAGACGGCATGCCGGCCCGGACAACCTTGACGAACAGGCGGGAAGGCCTGTCCGTCACGAGCTGAGCGCTCGGGCCGCTGGGGATTGCGAGCGTAAGGATGGGAGGAATCGCTATGCGCATGGAAATGAAGGGCCTGTTTGCGGGCATATCGCTGCTTGCCATGGGAGCATCAGCGAACGCACAGGAGTTGACGATCTTCTGGGCGGAGTGGGATCCCGCAAACTATCTGCAGGAGCTCGCGAACGAGTACGAGGCCGCAACGGGCGTCAGGGTCACCGTCGAGACCACCCCGTGGGCTGACTTCCAGACGAAGGCATTCACCGAGTTCAACGCGCACGGTTCGGCCTACGACATGGTCGTCGGCGACTCGCAATGGCTTGGGGCCGCATCCGAAGCTGGCCACTACGTCGACCTCACGGACTTCTTCAACAAGCATAACCTCAATGAGGTTATGGCTCCCGCGACGGTAAAGTACTACGCGGAGTACCCGGCAAACTCCGGAAAGTACTGGGCGATCCCGGCGGAGGGAGATGCCGTTGGCTGGTCCTATCGCAAGGACTGGTTCGAGGACCCGAAGGAAATGGAGGCGTTCAAGGCCAAATACGGCTACGATCTTGCCCCACCAAAGACCTGGGCCGAGCTGCGCGACATTGCCGAATTCTTCCATCGCCCAGACGAAAACCGATACGGAATCGCCATTTACACCGACAACTCTTACGACGGTCTGGTGATGGGCGTGGAAAACGCCATCTTCTCCTACGGCGGCGAGCTGGGCAACTATCAGACCTACGAGGTCGATGGCATCATCAACTCGGAGAAGAACATCAAGGCGCTCGAGGTGTACCGCGAGCTCTACGGCTTTACGCCTCCCGGCTGGGCCAAGTCCTTCTTCGTCGAGAACAACCAGGCGATCACCGAGAACCTGGCGGCGATGAGCATGAACTACTTCGCCTTCTTCCCGGCGCTGATCAACGAGGCTTCGAACCCGAACGCCAAGGTGACCGGCTTCTTCGCCAATCCGGCTGGACCGGATGGCGACCAGTATGCAGCCCTTGGCGGACAGGGCATCTCGATCGTCTCCTATTCGGAGAATCAGGAAGAAGCTTTCAAGTTCCTGGAGTGGTTCATCAAGGACGAGACGCAGAAGCGGTGGGCCGAACTCGGCGGGTACACGGCAAGCGCTGCGGTGTTGGAGTCCGAGGAATTCCAGAACGCGACTCCCTACAACAAGGCCTTCTACGAGACGATGTTCAAGGTGAAGGACTTCTGGGCGACGCCGGAGTATGCCGAGCTCCTGATCCAGATGAACCAGCGCATCTATCCGTATGTCACCGGAGGTCAGGGGACGGCGAAAGAAGCGCTTGATGCGCTCGCGGCCGACTGGAACGCGACCTTCAAGAAGTACGGCCGCATCAAGTAAGCGCCGGGCGAACAGGCGGGAGGCGGCGCTCTGCCGCCTCCTCGCGTTGCTCGTGCCGCCGTGTTCGGCAAAGTTCGCGCGGAGGGCGGAAGCCTGGGACAGCTCTGGGAGGAGCAGGGTTTGGTGACTTTGACGATTAATACCACGCTCGACCCACAGTCGCGCGCCGCGCGACGAGGGATGAGCGATCTGACGATCAGGAACCTCTTCATCATACCGACGATCCTGTTCCTGATCATCTTCAACATCTTTCCGCTGCTCTACTCGCTGGGCTACTCGTTCACCGACTTCCGCGCCTCGACGAATGCGCCCGCCAACTTCGTCGGTCTCGCCAACTACCGGGCGCTGCTCAACGATCCCTTCATCTGGTCGAACTTCGCCATCACGGCGAAATACGTGATCGTCTCTGTGGTCGGCCAGGTGGTGGTCGGCTTCGGCGTGGCGATGCTGCTCAACCGCGACATTCCGTTCAAGGGCCTCATCACCACGCTGCTACTGCTGCCGATGATGCTGTCGATGGCAGTCGTCGGCCTGTTCTGGAAACTGCTCTACGATCCGTCCTTCGGCATTATCAACTACGTGCTGGGCCTGGGCCGGTTCGAATGGCTGTCGGACCCGGAAATGGCGCTCTACGCCGTGGCGATCACCGATATCTGGATGTGGTCGCCCTTCGTGATGCTGCTCTCGCTGGCCGGGCTTTCGGCGGTGCCGAAGCATCTTTACGAGGCCGCCGCCATCGACCGCGCCGGTCCCTTCTACACCTTCTTCCGCATCACCCTGCCGCTGGTGGCACCGATCCTGATGATCGCGATCATCTTCCGCACCATGGAGGCGTTCAAGACATTCGACCTGGCATACATCCTGACCAGTCAGCCGACGACCGAGCTGATCTCGATCCGGCTGTACAAGATGGCGTTCCAGGAATGGCAGACCGGCATGTCCTGCGCGCTCGCCTATATCGTGCTGATCATGGTGATCGCGATCACCAACATCTACGTCAAGTATCTGAACAAGGTGAAGGAGCGCTGAGATGGCGGCCGTCCAGACCGCGTCGGAGCGGGTCTTCAACAAGGTTGCGATCGTCGCCGTCCTGATCGTAACGCTGATCTTCCTGGCACCGATCTACTGGATCGTGTCGACATCATTCAAGCCGCGCAACCTGGCAACGACGATCCCGCCGACCATCGTGTTCGAGCCGGAGATATCGCCCTTCGTCAAGCTGGCGCTGCGGCGCTCGCAGCTGCGCGAACAGCCAACTCCGGAGGAATATGCTGCAGCGCCGTGGTGGGAACGGCGGGTGCTCGACGGCGGCGAAAAGATCGTTCGCGACGGCAGGGGCAACGTCCAGCTTTCAGGCTATCCCAGCCGCTTCCTTAATTCGCTCATCATCGCGATTACCTCGACGGTACTGGCGGTCGGGATGGGAACCATCACTGCCTACGGGTTTTCGCGCTTCAAAGTGAAAGGCGAACAAGACTGGCTGTTCTTCATTCTGTCGACGCGCATGCTGCCGCCGGTGGTGGTGGCAATTCCAATGTTCCTGATGTACCGGGCCGTCGGGCTCAACGACACCCATGTCGGCCTGATCATCCTCTACACCGCCTTCAATCTCTCCTTCTCCGTCTGGCTGATGAAGGGATTCATCGACGAGATCCCGAAGGAATATGAGGAGGCAGCGCTCGTCGACGGCTACACCCGGATGGAGGCGTTCTTCAAGATCGTGCTGCCGGAAGCGGCGACAGGCATTGCGGCAACTGCCGTGTTCTGCTTCATCACGGCCTGGAACGAGTATGCCTTTGCGCTGATCATGACCCGGCGTGACGCCCAGACCGCGCCTCCCTTCATCCCGAGCCAGGTCGGGTCGGGCCTGCCCGACTGGACCGTGATTGCGGCCGGCACCTTCCTGTTCCTGTTGCCCGTCGCCATCTTCACCTTCCTGCTGCGCAACCACCTGCTCCGCGGGATGAGCTTCGGAGCGATCCGCAAATGAGCTTTCGCACCTTCAACGAGCGCTGGCTCCATCCGGCCACCCAAGCCCTGATGATCTTCGGCATCATTGCGCTATGCCAGCCTTGGAGCTTTTTCCTGCATCGCTACGGGGTCACGATGATTTTGGTCGGGCTGGTCGGCTTTATCGTCACCAGCAAGATTGCGCCGGCTCCGAAGAGCGCCCACGGCGTGTTCGACGTCTCCGATCACCACGAGGGCAAGGCATGACGCAGATTGAACTTCGCGGCGTGCAGAAGTGGTTCGGGGCGCTCCAGGTCATCAAGGACATGAACCTAACGATCCAAGGTGGCGAGTTTATCGTCATGCTCGGCCAGTCCGGCTGCGGCAAGACGACGACACTGCGGGCTGTCGCGGGCCTAGAGACGATCGATGAGGGCGATATCCTGATCGACGGCAAGCCGGTGCAGCACCTGAAATGTTCCGACCGGGACATTGCCATGGTGTTCCAGTCGTTCTCGCTCTATCCGCACATGACGGTCTTCGAAAACATAGCCTTTCCCTTGCGTGCGACACGCATGGGACGCGCGGCCGTCGATCAGGCCGTCCGCGAGATCGCCAAGGTACTGCGGATTACCGATCTTCTCGACCACAGGCCCTCTGCACTGTCGGGCGGCGACATGCAGCGCGTTGCCATTGGCCGAGCCCTTGTGCGCAAGCCCAAGGCGATGCTGATGGACGAGCCGATCGGAGCGCTCGACGCCAAGTTGCGCGAGGAGATGCGCGCGGAGATCAAGCGCCTGCACATCAAACAGGAATCAACCACGATCTACGTGACCCACGATCAGGTCGAGGCGATGAGTCTCGCCGACCGCATCGTGGTGATGCACGAAGGCGTTTTGCAGCAGGTCGGCTCGCCAGAAGACGTCTATGCCCGGCCGCAGAACCTGTTCGTCGCCCAATTTGTCGGCAGTCCGGTCATGAACGTCGTACCTGCCCACGTGAAAAACGAGGCCGGCGCCGTCAGCGTCGCGGTCGGCAAGGCAACCCCTGGATTTACATTCCCGCGCGAACTGCTGCCCCAGCTCAACGGTCATGCAACCGAGGGCAATCTCGCGCTTGGAATTCGGCCGGAGGGCGTTCTCGTGTCCCGTGAACCGCGCGAAGGCTACTTGCCGGTCGAGGCACATATCATTGAGCCGCTCGGGTCCCACGACATTGTGGACCTCAAGGTCGGCGACGGCATGCTGCGCGCGCGCACTCCGGCAGGGTTCGTCCCACGGGCGGGAGAACAGGTGCACGCTCGCATCGACCCCGCGCAAGCGCACTTCTTCGATACCAGGAGCGGCGAGTCGCTCGGAGTAAGGCTGTAAGCGATGGCCCATATCGAACTGAGAGACGTCACGAAGACGTTCGGCACCAACACAGCCCTTCGCGACCTCAACCTGGAGGTGGCCGACGGCCAGTTCTTCGTGCTGCTCGGCGAGACCGGCGCCGGCAAGACCACGACGCTGCGCATCGTCGCCGGCCTGGAGAAGCCTACGACCGGCACCGTGTTGATTGATGGGGTCGACGTCAGCGGCTGGGGCGCGGCCGAGCGCGACGTGGCGCTCGTGCTGCAGCAGTATTCGCTCTACCCGCGCTACACCGTGCGGGAGAATCTTGAGTTCCCGCTGAAATCCAGGATCCGCCGAATTGAACCCTCCGAGCGTGCGGCACGAGTTGAACGCGTTGCCAAGACGCTGCGCATCGACCATCTCCTCGACCGAAAGACCGACCGCCTGTCCGGCGGAGAGATGCAGCGCGTCTCGATCGGCCGCGCCATCGTACGCAAGCCGCGCGTCTTCCTGATGGACGAACCGCTGTCGGCGCTCGATGCCAAGCTCCGCGAAGCGCTGCGCACCGAACTGAAGAACCTGCAGATGAACCTCGGTGCCACCTTCCTGTTCGTGACCCACGATCAGGTCGAGGCGATGTCGATGGGCGATCGAATCGGCGTGCTCGACCGCGGCCGGCTCATCCAGGTCGGCACGCCGGCCGAAATCTACACGCGACCGAGAAACACCTTCGTGGCGCGCGCCGTGGGCTCGCCGCCGATGAACCTCATTGACGGCGCCCTCAGCGGCGAAAGGGCCATTGCCACCTCCGGGTTCAGCCTGCCGATCGCGGTCGGCGCAAACGGCACGGAGGGCCGGGAACTCACCTTCGGCATCCGGCCGGAAGATATGTTCCTCGAAAGTGGATCTCCCGCTCATGCACGGGTCCACGACGTCGAGAACTATGGGGTTGAAAAGATCGTCACCCTGCGCGCCGGCGACAGCCTGATCCGGCTGACCACCCCGGCGCACCAGAACCTGCAGATCGATGAGGAGGTGCAGTTTTCCTGCAACCCCAAAAAGGTCATCCTGTTCGACAGGGCGACAGGCGACAGCCTTGCCCATCCAGGTTAGCGTCGGGCCCGTAATCGGTGACCGGCGATTCAAGTCGGCAGTGTAATCGGCCTACTGAAGTTTCAGATTTCTCAGCCGGAGCGCGTTTCCGATGACGCAAACCGACGACAGGCTCATGGCCGCCGCAGCAATCATGGGCGACAGCAGCGTCCCGGACACCGGATAGAGCACGCCCGCCGCGATTGGCACGCCGAGAGCATTGTAAACGAAGGCGAAGAACAGGTTCTCCTTGATGTTCCTGATCGTCGCCCGCGCCAGCACCCGTGCGCGGACGATGCCGCTGAGGTCGCCCTTCACCAGGGTGATGCCCGCGCTTTCCATGGCGACATCTGCGCCGGTCCCCATCGCGATACCGACGTCGGCGGCCGCGAGCGCCGGTGCGTCATTGACGCCGTCTCCGGCCATTGCAACGCCAGCGCCTTGGGCGCGAAGTTCCTCGATCAGCTTCTGCTTGCCCTCCGGCAGCATATCGGCGCGGACCTCATCAATCCCGAGTTCTGCGGCCACCGCCCTGGCCGTACGTTCGTTGTCACCAGTCGCCATGATGATTTTGAGCCCAAGTTCGTGCAGGCTGCGGATGGCATCGGCCGCGGTTGCCTTGATCGGGTCGGCGACGGCAACCAGCCCGGCGACGTTGCCATTCACCGCGACGAACATTGCTGTCCTGCCCTTTCCGCGAAGGGCGTCAGCGCATTTATCCAGCACGACCGTATCGGCGCCGATTGCCTCCATCATCGCCTTGTTTCCCAGCGACACGCTTTTGCCGGAGACCAGCCCAGACACGCCCTTGCCTGTGACAGCTTGGAAATCGGATGCTGGCTTCAGGTCGATCTCTCGCTCTTCGGCCCCCTTCACAATGGCCTCGGCCAGCGGATGCTCCGAGCCCCGTTCCAGGCTGGCAGCGAGCGACAGCAACTCATTTTCCTCGACACCTTCGGCCGCAACGACGTCCGTCACCATCGGACGTCCTTCGGTAAGGGTACCGGTCTTGTCGACGATCAAGGTGTCAACCTTAGCGAACCTCTCCAGTGCCTCGGCGTCCTTGATCAGGACGCCGGCCTGCGCACCGCGTCCCGTCGCGGTCATGATCGACATCGGCGTGGCAAGGCCAAGTGCACAGGGACAGGCAATGATCAGGACCGATACCGCCGCGACGATCGCAAAGGCCATGGTGGGTGGCGGCCCAAACAGAGCCCAGGCGATGAATGCCGCAACGGCCGTCATGATCACGGCGGGTACGAAATAAAACGACACCGAATCGGCAAGACCCTGAATTGGTGCCCGCGAGCGCTGCGCTGTCGCCACCATTTGTACGATCTGCGACAGCATCGTATCGGCACCGACCCTCTCGGCGCGGATCACCAGAGTGCCGTTCTTGTTGAGCGTGCCACCGGTCACCGCATCGCCGACAACCTTCTCCACCGGCACCGGCTCTCCGGTGATCATCGATTCGTCGACCGAGGACCGTCCCTCGAGCACGACAGCGTCGACCGGAATGCTGTCGCCCGGCCGCACACGCAGGCGGTCACCCGCCCTCACCTCGTCAAGCGGCACATCTCTTTCCGATCCGTCCTCAATACGCCGCGCAGTTTTTGGTGCAAGGTCAAGGAGCGCGCGGATCGCCGAGCCGGTACGCTGCCTTGCCTTGAGCTCCAGTACTTGTCCTAGAAAAACGAGCGCGACGATGACCGCAGCCGCCTCGAAGTAAACTGGGACCGTCCCGCCATGCCCGCGGAACTGCTCCGGGAAGAGGCCAGGGAACAGCGTCGCAACGACGCTATAGACATAGGCCGCACCAACGCCGATCGCGATCAGGGTCCACATGTTTGGGCTGCGGTTGACGACCGATTGTAAGCCGCGGTGGAAGAACGGCTGCGCCGCCCACAGCACGACGGGCGTCGCAAGCACGAGCTCCAGCCAGGAGGAGACCCGCGGCCCGATCCAATTCGCGACCTCCAGGCCGACCATCGGCCCCATCGCAATGATGAGAAGCGGAGCGGCCAGCACCGCGCTTACCCAGAGCCGTCGTGTGAAATCGACAAGCTCCGGATTCGGCCCCTCTTCTCCTGTCGGCACGCCCGTGGGTTCGAGAGCCATTCCGCAGATCGGGCACGATCCCGGTCGGTCCCGCACGACCTCCGGATGCATCGGGCAGGTGTACATGGTGCCTGCCGGCATCGGCTCGGGATCGGCGCCGCCGGAGCGATACGTCGCTGGCTCGGCCTGGAACTTCTCCGTACAACGCGCCGAGCAGAAGTAGAATTTCTCACGCTCGTGAACGAGGACGTGCTCTGCGCGCGCCCGGTCGACTGTCATCCCGCAAACGGGGTCGACGGCTGTCAGGTAGCCTTCCGGTGCCGCCACGAACTTGTCCCGGCATGTCTCGGAGCAAAAATGATAGGTGTGGCCGTGCTCGGCCGTGGGCTTGCCCGCCGTCGGGTCAACCGTCATTCCGCAAACAGGGTCGCGGATGACGCCTGCAGCATCGGGGGGACCGCCGTGACTCATATGCATCGAGCCGGAACCGTTGTGGCGGCGATGATCGCCGTGGTGATGGTCCATTTCGCAATCTCCGCAGGCTTCGCCGAAGCTTTCTCACCCTTCCTATAACTGGAAGGTCAAGCCGGTTGTAACATTATCCGCCGATGCGTTCGCGAGATCCGTTTTGCCGGTGGGCTGCCAGAAGGGTCAGGGTCGCGACGGGCAGTTTTTCTGGTACGCTTTCTGACCCTGAAGCTCGCCGGCCCCAAGTTGCGGGCTGCTCCACCGATCTCTTATTCGATGACCGACTTCTTGCTGGCAAACGAGCGACTGATCCGCGTGGCCCTCTTTCTCGGCATCCTGCTCCTCATGGCGCTGTGGGAGGTGGCCGCACCGCGGCGCCGGCGGGAGATCCCGCGCCTGATCCGCTGGAGCAACAATCTCGCCGTTGTCTTCCTTGACACGCTGCTAGTACGCCTGATCTTCCCAATCGTGGCAGTGGGACTCGCCGCCATGGCACAGGAACGCGGCTGGGGGCTTTTCAATGTCCTAAACGTTCCCGCCTGGATTGCCGTCATTGTTTCGGTTGTGGCACTCGATTTCGCAATCTACCTGCAGCATGTGATGTTCCATGCGGTTCCGGCACTCTGGCGGCTGCACCGCATGCATCACACCGATTTGGAGTTTGACGTCTCCACGGGCCTTCGCTTCCACCCGGTCGAGATCCTGCTGTCGATGGTGATCAAGCTCGCAGTGGTCGCGGCGCTTGGGCCACCGGCTGTCGCCGTACTGGTCTTCGAGGTCCTCCTGAACGCCACCTCGATGTTCAACCACTCCAACATCAATATCCCTCTCAGGATCGATTGCATCCTGCGGCTCTTTGTGGTGACGCCTGACATGCATCGGGTTCATCACTCGATCCACCCCAATGAGACCAATTCCAATTTCGGCTTCAATCTTCCCTGGTGGGATCGATTGCTGGGCACCTACCAACCACAGCCGCGGGACGGGCACGAAACCATGACCATCGGCATCGAGCAGTTCCGCAGCCGCCGCGATTTATGGATCGATCGGATGCTGGTTCAGCCGCTGCGCGGTTCGGCGAACGGCTATCCGATCAATCGGGAGATGAAGGAGAAGGAACGCTGACTGCCGGCTCCGTCTGCTGCGCGACTGGATCATCAGCGGGGTTTCGACCCTCGGATCTGCTACAGCATGGATTCGAGATCCGACGCGCTTGTCGGGTAGGCGAAGATCGTGTCCTTGAGGGCGGCTGCCGTCAGACCGTGTCTGATCGCCATCGCAAAGATGTTTATCATTTCGTCGGCGTGCGGTCCGACAAGATGAGCCCCGAGAATGCGGTCGGTCTTTTCATCGACCAATACCTTGAAGCCGTAGACGAGTTCGGCCGTCTGCCGGGCGGTGTACCAGTCTGATGCCTGCTGCATCTTCGTGCGAAACGTCAGCCCCTGGCGGCGGGCCCGTTCTTCGGTCAATCCTACTGCGGCAATCGGCGGTATCGTGAAGGCGACGCTCGGTACGGCCCGATAATCGGGCTTGTGCCGGTTACCGTTAAGCAAATTGCCGGCGACGACCGCTGCGTCATGGCTCGCAACCGGTGTGAGTGGTGGCCCGGCCTGAGCGGCATCGCCAGCGGCGTAGACAGCGGGGTTTGAGATGCTCTGCAGATAGTCGTTGAGCTCAAGCCGCCCATCCTTCACGGCGACATCACCCTGATCCAGGTCGAGCTCGCTGAGAGCCGGCACCCGGCCCGCGGCATGGACGACCAAATCGGCTTCGAACTCAATGTTCTCTTCCCCGGAGGAAGCTGCAACGTGATAGGCCGCGCCGGATTTCTTCACCGCCTTCACAGTTGATTGCGTGCTCACGTCGATGCCGAGGACCCGAAACTTTTCCATCAGCCAGCCGACGAGATCCGGCTCGAAATGCTTCAGCATGCGCCGGCCGCGCTGCAGGACCGTGACCTGCGCACCGGCTCGCGCGGCGACGTGGGAAAGCTCCGCGGCGATATAGCCGCCCCCGACCATGACGATACGCTCGGGTAGGGCTTCGAGCGCCAGGAATTCGTCGCTCGTGGTGAAGTGCTCCTCACCAGCGATACCGAGCTTCGCCGGCTCCGCACCCGTCGCGATCAGGACATTAGTCGCCTCCAGCGCCGTGCCACCAACATCGACGACGTTCGGACTTATGAAGCGGGCATGGCCGTGAAAGGCGGCGATGCTCTGATCGGCGTACATCTTCGCCTGCCTCTCCGGGACGGGATCGGTAAAGCCGCGCTTGAAGGCCATCAACTCCGGCCAGTCGAGACCAGGCGTACCGGTGACGCCCTTGCCCGCCATGCGCCGTGCATGGTCGATGGCCGTGGCTGCACCGACAAGCACCTTTTTCGGATCGCAGCCGCGCAAAGCACACGTACCACCGAACGGCCGGTGGTCGACCACCGCGACGGACCAGCCGGCCGCACGGACCCGGTTAGCAACTCCGCGCGCCGCGGATCCCGTCCCTATCACGACCAGTTCGAAAGTTTCGCCCATGCGCCATCAACTTCGCCGAAGCGCAACTGTTCCCGCCGAGTTTGACTCCAGCGCTGTCCTGCCGGCCCGCCACCTTGGTTACCGCGGGGAGCGGGCCTTCATGATCCTGCGAGGAGCCATGATGCTTCATCATCAATCGGAGCCTGTCACGGCCAGGGTTTCGGAAAGAAGATGCCGTCGCGGGAACCCACCGGGGCATCTTTGCGTTGGACCGCCAGGTGAGGACCAGCCTGGTAAAGGTCAACGATGGACCGGACGAGCCTGGCGGCCCTGAAAAAGCGCGCCGCAAGCCGAGTTGCGATTGAGGGCGTCGAACCGGCCATCGACGGGGGTCGCTTTGCGGCCAAGACCGTGGCCGGCGAGCCATTTGCGGTGGAAGCGGATATTTTCTGCGATGGCCACGATAAGATCGCGGCTTCCCTTCTGCATAGAAAAGTGGGCTCGGGCCAATGGGAACAGACGCCCATGCGCGCTTTGGAGAACGACCGCTGGCGCGCGATCGTCTCCTTTCCGGAGCCTGGGCGCTACGAGTTTCGCATCGCCGCATGGCGCGACCTCTTCACATCCTGGCGTGTGGAGGTCACGAAGAAGCACGGCGCGGGACAGAAAATTTCTCTTGAGCTCGAGGAGGGCAAGCGACTGGTGCGCGCCGTTATCGGCCGCAAAGCCAATGTCGCCTCTGAGGATCGCCGCGCGCTGAAGTCCTTCCTCGCCGAGGCAGAAGGCTCCGATGCCGAAGGGGACATGCTCTCCGTGCTTTTGAGCGACGATGTCGCCGCGTTGATGGCGCGCTGCGGTGTGCAAACCAATCTAACTGAAACAGAAACGACGTATCCGGTGTTTGTAGACCGGGAGAAGGCCTGCTTCAGTGCCTGGTACGAACTGATGCCCCGGTCGCAATCAGGTGACTCGCACCGTCACGGCACTTTTGATGACGTGATGGCGCGCCTTCCTTATGTCCGCGACCTTGGTTTTGATGTGCTCTATTTCCCGCCGATCCACCCGATCGGACGCACGAACCGCAAGGGCCGAAACAACAGCCTGATGGCCGGTCCAAACGATCCCGGCAGTCCCTATGCAATCGGCTCGGAAGAAGGCGGCCATGATGCCCTTCATCCTGAACTCGGCACGTTCGATGACTTCGCCCGTCTGGTGAAGGCGGCAAGGGGGCATGGCCTGGAAATTGCTCTCGACTTTGCAATTCAGTGTTCGCCCGATCATCCCTGGATTAAGGAGCATCCGGAATGGTTCGACTGGCGGCTGGACGGCACGATCAAGTACGCCGAGAACCCACCGAAGAAATATGAGGACATCGTCAACGTCCATTTCTATCGCGATGCTCTCCCAGGAATCTGGCTCGCTCTGCGCGACGTCGTCCTCTTCTGGCTCGACAAGGGTGTTCGCATATTCCGCGTCGACAATCCACATACCAAGCCCCTGCCGTTCTGGGAGTGGATGATCGGTGAAGTTCGCGAAGCCGACCCCGGCGTGATCTTCCTGGCGGAAGCCTTCACCCGGCCGAAGATGATGAAGCGCCTGGCCAAGGTCGGATTCAATCAATCCTATTCCTACTTCACCTGGCGCAATACCAAGCACGAGCTCACGACTTACCTGATGGAGCTCACACGCGAGGACTGCCGGCACTACATGCGGCCGAACTTCTTCGTGAATACGCCCGACATAAACCCGCACTTCCTGCAGACAAGCGGCCGCCCTGGCTTTCGGATCCGCCTGTTTCTCGCTGCGACCCTGGCCGGCAACTACGGCGTCTACAACGGATTCGAGCTGTGCGAGGCGGCGGCCATTCCCGGCAAGGAAGAATATCTCGACTCGGAGAAATACGAGATCCGCGCCTGGGATTGGGATCGGCCAGGCAACATCAAGGACGACATCGCGTTCTTGAACACACTGCGGCGAGAAAACCCCGCGATGCGATCGTTCACGAACCTGAATTTCTACAACGCATGGAACGACGCGGTGCTCTACTACGGCAAGTTCAACGACGACAGAACGAATTTCCTGCTGTTCGCCGTGACACTTGATCCGCACCACCCGCAGGGGGCGCATTTCGAGGTTCCTCTGTGGGAGTTCGGCCTCCCCGATGACGCGACAATCGAAGCCGATGATCTGGTCACCGGCCAGCCTTTCACCTGGACCGGCAAGATCCAGCACATGTACCTCGATCCGCACCAGCGCCCCTACATGGCGTGGCGGCTGAAGGCGCCGGGGCACCCAAGATGAACACTCTCAGCGATGTCGCTCATGCTCTCGCGTCAGCCGAGGCGGCTGAAGGCAGCAGACCGGTTCTCCCGCGGCTGCTTCGTCAAGACTGGTACAAGGACGCGATCATCTATCAGCTTCATGTGAAGGCCTATCAGGACTCCAACGGCGACGGCATCGGCGACTTTACGGGATTGCTTCAACGGCTCGACTATATCGAGCGTCTCGGCGTCAACGCCATCTGGCTGCTGCCCTTCTATCCCTCGCCGCTGCGCGATGACGGCTACGACATTGCAGACTACCGTTCGATCAATCCGTCTTACGGGACCATGCGCGACTTCCGCCGTTTTGTTTCGGAAGCGCATCGGCGCGGCATCAGCGTCATCACCGAACTGGTCATCAACCACACCTCAGACCAGCATCCCTGGTTTCAGCGCGCGCGGCACGCAAAGCAGGGCTCCGCCGCGCGCAATTTCTATGTCTGGAACGACGATGACGAGCGCTACGCCGAGACGCGCATCATCTTCCTGGACACGGAAAAATCGAACTGGACCTGGGACCCGGTCGCCGGCCAGTTTTTCTGGCACCGCTTCTATTCGCACCAGCCGGATCTCAACTTCGACAACCCGCAAGTGCTGGAAGCGGTGATCCGGATCATGAATTTTTGGCTCGACGCCGGCGTCGACGGGCTGCGCCTCGACGCCATCCCCTATCTTGTCGAGCGGGACGGCACGAACAACGAAAACCTGCCGGAAACCCACCAAGTCCTGAAGAAAATCCGCCGGGCGTTGGACGCGCGCCACCCGGACCGGATGCTCCTTGCGGAGGCCAACCAGTGGCCGGAGGACACGAGGCCCTATTTCGGCGACGGCGACGAATGCCACATGGCGTTCCACTTTCCCCTGATGCCGCGGATCTACATGGCGTTGGCGCAGGAGGACCGGCACCCGATTAGCGACATCATGCGCCAAACGCCGGAAATCCCCGACTCCTGTCAGTGGGCGATTTTCCTCCGCAACCATGATGAGCTAACTCTCGAAATGGTTACCGACCGCGAGCGGGATTATCTCTGGCGCACCTATGCCGAGGAAACGCGTGCGCGGATCAACCTCGGCATCCGCCGCCGTCTTGCGCCCCTGATGCAGAACGATCGGCGCAAGATAGAACTGATGAACGCGTTGCTGCTCTCGATGCCGGGAACGCCGGTCATCTATTACGGCGACGAACTGGGAATGGGCGACAACATCTACCTGGGCGACAGGGACGGTGTGCGCACGCCGATGCAATGGTCGGCGGACCGTAATGGCGGCTTCTCACGGGCCAATCCGCAGATGCTCTACCTGCCGCCGATCATGGACCCGGTCTACGGCTACCAAACCATCAACGTCGAGGCTCAGGAAGCCGACGCCTCCTCGATGCTGAACTGGATGCGCCGCATGATCGCGGCGCGCAAACAGCACACTGCTTTCAGCCGCGGCGATTTGCGCATGCTTTATCCCAGCAACCGCCGCATTCTCGCCTATGCGCGCTGTCACGGCGACGAGAAGATCCTTTGCGTTGCAAATCTTTCACGGTCGGCTCAGGCGGTGGAGATCGACTTGTCGGCCTTCCGCGGCCTCGTTCCGCTTGAGCTTGTCAGCCGCTCGCCGTTCCCGCCGATTGGCGACCTGCCGTACCTGCTTACACTATCCGGTTACGGCACCTTCTGGTTCCTGCTTGCGCCTGCAACGCAGGCGCCGTCCTGGCACACCGAGATCCCGGAACCGCTTCCCGAATTCATCACCCTGACCCTCATTGGCGGCCGACTGGACCATGCCTTGGAAGGTCGCGACCGCAAGCATCTGGAAAGCGAGGCCCTGCCGCAGTTCCTACAGCGTCAGCGCTGGTTTGGCGCCAAGGACAGCCGGATCGCCTCCGCCCATATCGAGCAGATCTGTGATCTTGGGGATGATGTTGGTCGGCTGTTCGATGCGGAGGTGACCCTCTCCTCCGGGGACCGCCAGCGCTACCTGTTGCCGCTGGCTGTTCTTTGGGGCGAGGAGAATATCCAGTTCGGTGCGCCGAAGCTCTCCTACACTCTTGCGCGCGTCCGCAAGGGCCCGCAACTCGGGGCGCTCATCGACGGCTCGTACGATGAACGCGTCGCTGCCGACATCGTGCGACGCATGCGCGCAGGAGATGAGATCAGCACAGGCAGCGGCGTCTGTCGCTTCAACGGCACAGAGGCCCTTCGAGCCCTAGAGCTCGCCGAGCCGCCGAGTCCGCTCCAAATCGACCAGAGCAATGTTTCCATCACCTTCGGCAGCGAGGTGATCCTGAAGATCTATCGCCGGCTCAGGTCCGGCGATCAGCCGGAGGTCGAAGTTGCCCGGTTTCTCACGCAAGAAGCGGAGTTCCGCAACACCCCGACCTATCTCGGCTCAATGGAAGTGCAAGGCGCGGACGGGCAGCGGACCATGCTGGCAAGCGCTTTCGCCTTCGTTCAGAACCAGGGCAATTGCTGGAACACCTTTGTCCACGCCCTGGCGCGACGGCTCGAGGACGACCTTCGTCTCGATCAGGCGGAAGCGGATACAGAGCCTGCCTTCGCTGGGCCGCTCGACTATCCACTTGATCTGGTAAGCAAGCTCGGCGAACGGACCGGCGAAATGCATGCCGCCTTTGGGCGGCCCACCGACAACGTCGCGTTTCAAGCCGCGCCGATTGAGCAGAAGGACCTTGACGAGTGGATCGCCGAAGTCAAGGCACAGACTCAATCTGCCCATGCCGCACTCGAAGCAGCCGGGGACCGGCTGCCGGCGGCTGTTCGGGAGCAGGCGCACCGGCTGATAGCGGCACGTAATGAAACGCTGAACAGGATCGACCGCTTCTCCGAGCTTCAGCCCATCGGGACGAAGTCTCGCATCCATGGCGACTATCATCTCGGCCAGGTGCTCGTCGCGCAGCAGGATGTCTATATTATCGACTTCGAAGGCGAGCCGGGCCGTAGCCTGGAGGAGCGCCGCGCCAAGACCTCACCGCTGCGCGACGTCGCCGGCATGTTGCGGTCGTTCGACTACGCCGTCTGGACAGCGGTGTTGCAGGTCGCCGGTCAAGTGCCGGAGCCGGACTGGAATCCAGTCTCGACCGCAAGGGCATGGCGGGAACGGCTGCAGCGGGACTTCATGACCGCATATTGGCAGATGGCGCCAGGCAACCCCGAATCCACCACGACGGAAGGTCTTCTGCGGCTCTTCCTGTTTCAAAAGGCATTCTACGAGATCGAGTACGAGCTCTCGAACCGGCCCGACCGGGTGGCCATTCCATTGCAAGGTGTGCTCGATCTCCTCGGGGGAGAGAGCTGATGAATACCGCGCAGGGGCCGACATCCGCCGCCTGGCGATTGGACGATCTGGACACGATCGAATCCCTGGTTCAAGGGCGCCATGGTGATCCATTCGCCGTCCTCGGCCCCAGGCCCGTTTCCGGTGGCACCGTGCTCCGGGTGATGCGCCCCGGTGCGGACGCCGCAGAGGCCATCGGCGACGACGGCCGTTCGCTCGGCAAACTGTTGCGGCGCCATCAGGCAGGTTTCTTCGAGGGAATGATCTCCCACAAAGGAGAACCCCTATCTTACCGGCTGCGCTTCAACCGCGGAAGTGACGACTGGGTGGAAGACGATCCCTACCGCTTTCCGAGCACATTCGGCGATCTCGACCTGCACCTTTTGGGCGAGGGCCGGCACCAGCGGCTCTATGAGCGGCTCGGTGCACAGCCGCTGTCCTGCGACGGCGTCGAGGGCACGCGTTTTGCGGTGTGGGCGCCGAATGCGCGCCGCGTCAGTGTGGTCGGCGACTTTAATCACTGGGACGGGCGCCGTCACGTGATGCGCCACCTCGGAACCGGGATTTGGGAGATCTTCGTGCCCGGTGTGCACAAGGGCGCGCTCTACAAATACGAAATTCTCTCGAGCCACGGTCAGGTGCTGCCACTCAAGGCAGACCCCGTCGGCTTCCGCAGCGAACTCCCACCCGCGACCGCGTCGGTCGTACACGGTCTGCCCAACTTCGACTGGTCGGACGAGCCGTGGATGGCTGCCCGCTCAATGCGCAACGACCGAACGGCACCGATTTCGATCTACGAGGTCCATCTCGGCTCCTGGCGGCGGCGAGCGGACGGCACCCACCTTTCTTATGAGGAACTCGCCGACCAGTTGATCCCGTATGTGCAGAATCTCGGTTTCACGCACATCGAGTGCATGCCCGTCAGCGAACACCCGTTTGCCGGCTCGTGGGGCTATCAGCCGATCGGCCTATTCGCACCGACCAGCCGCTTCGGCCCGCCGGAGGGTTTCTGTCACTTCGTCGACCGATGCCACGCCGAGGGGCTCGGAGTGATCATAGACTGGGTGCCCGCTCATTTTCCTTCCGACGAGCATGGACTGGCCCGGTTCGACGGCACCGCACTCTACGAGCATGAAGATCCGCGCCAGGGCTTTCACCGCGATTGGAACACGTTGATCTACAACTTTGGCAGGCGCGAGGTCGCCAATTTCCTCCTGAGCAACGCACTATTCTGGCTGGACCGCTACCACGTCGATGGGCTGCGCGTGGATGCCGTCGCCTCGATGCTCTATCTCGACTACAGCCGCCAGCCCGGTGAATGGATTCCGAACGTTCACGGCGGCAACGAGAACCTCGAGGCCATCGCCTTCCTGCGTGAGACGAATAAGGCACTGTTCGGCAACCACCCGGGGGCCACGTCGATCGCGGAGGAATCGACCGCATTTTCAAAAGTCTCGCGGCCAGTCCATTCCGGAGGACTCGGCTTCGGCTTCAAGTGGAACATGGGCTGGATGCACGACACCTTGGCCTATATCGGCCAGGATCCGATCCACCGGCGTCACCACCACGACCAGATGACATTCGGGCTGGTCTATGCCTTCAGCGAGAACTTCGTTCTGCCCCTCAGCCACGACGAAGTCGTGCATGGCAAAGGATCTCTCCTTGGCCGCATGCCGGGTGACCGTTGGCAGAAATTTGCAAATCTGCGCAGCTACTTCACCTTCATGTGGACGCATCCCGGCAAGAAGCTGCTGTTTATGGGCGGCGAATTCGCTCAGGAGCGGGAGTGGTCGCATGACCATTCGCTCGACTGGCATCATCTCGAAGATTCGTTCCACAGAGGCGTGCACGATCTCATCCGCGACCTGAACAGCCTCTACCGCGGCGAACCCGCCCTACATCAGCTCGATTGCGAGCCGGAGGGCTTTGAGTGGATCGACGCCTCCGATCCCGGCTCAAGCGTCTACATTTACCTGCGCAAGGGGACGCGCGGTCGCCCTATCGTGGTGGCGTGCAATTTCACTCCGGTCGTGCGCCGGGATTTCCGCATAGGCCTGCCCACTCCGGGCCGTTGGCGCGAACTGCTGAACAGCGACGACGGCCGTTACGGCGGTTCTGGTGTGCTGAACGGCGACATTCAAACCAGCGACGAGCCCTGGCAGGGGCGACCAGCTTCTGCGGTCGTCACGCTGCCTCCCCTGGGAGCCATCGTGCTCGCGCAAACCGAAGGATGACAATGTGCGGATAAGCTCCGGGCTTCCCTATCCACTCGGCGCCACCTGGGACGGCTCGGGGGTCAACGTGGCGGTCTTTTCCGCCAATGCCGAAAAGATCGAGCTTTGCCTGTTCGACACGAAGGGCAGGCGCGAGATCAAGCGGGCGGTGCTCCCGGAGTACACGCACGAGGTTTGGCACGGCTATTTTCCCGACCTTCGGCCGGGACAGCTCTACGGCCTGCGCGCGCACGGTCCCTACGACCCGGCGAACGGCCACCGCTTCAATCCGAACAAGCTTCTGCTCGACCCCTATGCCAAGATGCTGTACGGGGATCTCAGATGGCATGACGCCTGCTTTGGCTACCGCGTCGGCTCTCAGCGCGGCGACCTTTCCTTCGACCGGCGCGACTCCGCGTTCGTCATGCCGAAATGCGTCATCATCGATCCCGCGGTGACGTGGGGCAGCGACATCCGGCCTCGCATTCCCTGGTCCGAAACGATTATCTACGAGGCACATGTCAAAGGGCTTACAGCGCTGCATCCGGACGTGCCGGAGCAGCTGCGCGGCACCTTCGGCGGCCTTGCCGATTCCCGTGTCATCGACTATCTGGTCGATCTCGGCGTTACGGCAATCGAGTTTCTCCCGATCCAGGCATTCTTCGACGACCGTTACCTAGTAGAAAAACGTCTCCAGAACTACTGGGGCTATAACACCATCGGCTTTTTCGCCCCTGCGAGCCGCTACATCTCTCCCGGCGCCGGCGTCCACGAGTTCAAGCGAATGGTGCGCAAGCTCCATGAGGCCGGGATCGAGGTGATCCTCGACGTGGTCTACAACCACACGGCCGAAGGCAACGAGATGGGACCGACGCTCTCCTTCCGCGGCCTCGATAACGCAAGCTACTACATCCTGGGAGAGGACTGCCGTTACTACTACGACACCACCGGCTGCGGAAACACACTGAACCTGCGGCATCCGCGCGTGCTGCAGATGGTGATGGACTCGCTGCGGTACTGGGTCGAGTCCTGCCACGTCGACGGCTTCCGCTTCGATCTTGCAACCGCGCTCGGCCGCGAGCGCGACGATTTCGAACCATCCTCCGTCTTCTTCGACACGGTTCGGCAGGATCCGGTGCTCTCGCGCGTCAAGCTCATTGCCGAGCCCTGGGATATTGGGCCGAACGGATACCAGCTCGGAAACTTTCCGCCAGGATGGGCGGAATGGAACGGCGCCTACCGCGACTGGGTGCGTTCCTTCTGGCGCGGCGACGAGGCGACTGCACCCGATCTCGCCCACGGCCTGCTCGGGTCAGCAGGCTTCTTCGACCGACGCGGCCGGCGCCCTTGGGCCAGCATCAATCTCATCACGGCGCACGACGGCTTCACGCTCGCAGACCTCTATTCCTACGAGGAGCGCCACAACGAGGCCAACCAGGAGAACAACCAGGACGGCCATTCCGACAACCGCAGCTGGAACTGCGGCGTGGAGGGCCCGACGGACGACGCCCAGATCAAGGCCCTGCGTGCCCGAATGCGTCGCAATGCCCTCGCCACGATCCTTTTGTCCCAGGGAACGCCGATGATCCTGATGGGCGATGAAATCGGCCGCAGCCAGAACGGAAACAACAACGCGTATTGCCAGGACAACGAGATCAACTGGCTGGCGTGGCAAGATCACGAGGACGAGGCTTTCCTGAGCTTCGCCCGTCGCCTGATCGATTTCAGGCGAAGCCAGCCGCTGCTCCAGCTGCGCCACTTCCTGCATGGTCGCCAGATCGAGGGCGACGTACGCGATGTGACCTGGCTCGCTTCGCATGGCCAGGAAATGAGCGCAGAAGACTGGCAGGACCCGCAATTGAGATCACTCGGTTTGATGCTCGCCAGCGACGGCGGCGGCCCTTGTTTGCTCGTCCTTTTCAATGCGTCGTCGGAATCAATCGACTTCAATCTTCCGCAGTTCCCGGAGATCTCCGGATGGAAGACGGTCATGCGAACCGATACCGGCGAATGGCCACTCTGGGAATCGCATAGGGTGCCGCACACGCTTTCCCTGCCGGAACGCTCCATCTTTCTCCTCGAAGGGCGGGTGAAATGAGTCGGGCCCAACCCTTGCGGCCCCAATGGGGCGCCCATCTTGATGACGGCGGGACCGCGCACTTTCGGCTTTGGGCACCCGCCCTCGACACCGTCCTGTTGAGGCTCGAGCGCGCCGGGGACTTGCCGATGGAGCGCGGCCACGGCGGCTGGTTCGAACTTACCCGTCCGGATCTTACGGACGGCACGCGCTATCGGTTTGTCCTGCCCGACGGCACCGCGGTCCCGGACCCTGCCTCCCGCGCGCAGGAAAGCGGCGTGCACGGACCCAGCCTGCTCACGCGCTCCACCTTCGACTGGCAGGCGTCCGGCTGGTGCGGACGCCCGCTCGAGGAGGTGGTGATTTACGAACTGCACACGGGCGTCTTCTCCCCGGAAGGCACGTTCGACGGTATCCGGCAGCGGCTGGACCATATCGCCGGGACCGGGTTCACGGCGATCGAGATCATGCCCGTCGCGCAGTTTTCGGGTAACCGCGGCTGGGGTTATGACGGCGTCCTGCTCTATTGCCCCCATGCCGCCTATGGCGGTGCCGGAGCCCTGAAGCGGCTGGTGGACGCGGCGCACCAACGCGGCCTGATGGTCTTTCTCGACGTCGTCTACAATCATTTCGGACCGGACGGGAACTATCTCGCCAGCTACGCGCCTGACTTCTTCGACAAGGAGCGCCATACGCCTTGGGGGCCAGGCATCCGGTTCGAGGAGCCGGCCGTGCGCGCGTTCTTCTCCGACAATGCAATCTATTGGCTGGAAGACTTCCGCTTCGATGGCTTGCGGTTCGACGCCATCGACCAGATCAGGGACAGCAGTGCCTCGCCGATCCTGGCGGACATCGCACGCCGCATCCGGGCAACCTTTCCTGACCGGCACATCCACCTTTTCACCGAGGATGAGCGCAACATTATTGCGCTGCATCCCCGTGACGCGGACAACCGACCGGTGCTCTTCTCGGCCGAGTGGAACGACGATTTCCACCATGCGGCTCACTGCATCGCAACGGGCGAAGACCAAGGCTACTACGCGGGCTACGCAGACGATCCAATCGGCGACCTTGCCCGGTGCCTCGCAGAGGGGTTCGTCTATCAGGGGGAGAACTACTCCCCCTGGGGCAGTCAGCCGCGCGGCGTTCCCAGCTCCGGCCAGCCGCCGACGGCATTGGTTGCCTTTCTTCAAAACCACGATCAGATCGGCAACCGGGCCTTTGGCGAACGTTTGACGACACTCGCCAGCGAGGAAACCATCGAGCTTCTCACGGCCCTGCTGCTGCTCAATCCCCAGCTTCCGCTCGTCTTCATGGGCGAAGAATTCGACGAGAGGCGACCGTTCCTGTTTTTCACCGACTTCCACGGCGATCTCGCCGCGGCAGTACGCCAGGGACGCAAGCGGGAATTCGCAGCCTTCGCCCAATTTGGCAGCGGCTTGGCCGAGCAACTACCCGACCCAAATGATGCGGACACACTGGCGGCCTCCCGTCTCGACTGGGGCCGCACGGAGGCTGATCCGGGCCGGAGGAGGCTCGACCTGTTCCGCAACCTCCTCGCGCTGCGCCGACAGCATCTGGTTCCCCAACTCGACGCAATGACGTCCATGCAGGGCAGCCACGTCCGGCTCTCCGACACGGCGTTCTCAGTCCGCTGGAACATGGGCGAGCGTTCGCTGCTGATGATCGCGAATTTTGGAGAAGATACGGCACTAAATCCCCCTTTGGACCCGTCGGCGGCTTTCGTCTACGAGAGCCGGCCCGGCACGTTGGCAGAGTTTCGCCGCGGCGTGCTGCCGGCACGTTCGGTCACGGTGCTCTTCCTGACTGACGAGACACTCCCATGACCCGCGATCTCGACCGCCTGGCAAGGTCCTGCGGCTTCGTCCGATCCTACCGCGGGCTGGATGGAAAACTGGCAGGAGCCTCGGACGTAGCGCTGGTGGCGCTGCTCAGGACGCTTGGGATCGACCCTGAAAACCAGCCGCGATCGGACGGTCCGGACCCGGTCCCGCCACCAATGGAAGTCCCCGACGACGTCGCCTGCTATCTGCCCGAGTTCCTGGAGCAAGGCCGCGCCTGGGGCGTGACCTGTCAGCTCTACAGCCTGCGATCAGCCCGGAACTGGGGCATCGGCGACTTCGAGGATCTTGCCCGCCTCGGCGAGCTCGCAGCGGGCTGGGGAGCCGATTTCATCGGCGTCAACCCTCTGCACGCCCTGTTCGCCGCGGAGCCGCAATGGGCGAGCCCCTTCTATCCCGCAGACAGAAATTTCCTCAACCCGCTCTATATCGCCGTGGACCAGCTGAACGCCTTCGAACAAGCGGATGCCGAGCAATCCTTACTCGAGAAACTTCGCGGTGCGGAGCTCGTCGACTACGAGGCGGTCGCTCGCTGCAAGATGGCCGCGCTGTGGGCGATCTTTTCCCGTTGCAGTGGCGAGCCGGACTCGGACTTCAAGGCGTTCGTGGACGAAGGCGGCAACGACCTGGAACGCTTTGCCACATTCCAGGCAATCAGTCTCGCGATGAAACGAAGCGGCCTTGGAGCCGGCTGGTTCTCGTGGCCGGAAGAGTTCAGGCACGCCGAAAGCGACGCCGTGACGCGCTTCTCGCGTGAACATCCCGAGCAGATCGCGTTTCAGATATGGCTGCAATGGCAGGCGGATCGTCAGCTTGCCACCGTCCAGGACCGCCTGCGCAGGGCGGGGATGCGTATCGGTCTTTATCTCGACCTCGCCGTCGGCACGGCCCCAGACGGAGCAGCCACCTGGAGTGACGCTTCACTGACCGTCGTCGGCGCCGAAATCGGCGCGCCGCCGGACATGTTCAATCCGGTGGGCCAGAAGTGGGGCCTTGCCCCGATCTCACCGTCGGCGATCATGACGCGCGATTTCCGCCCCGTCCGGCGCTCCTTTGAAAGCATTTTGCGTCATGCCGGCGCGCTGCGGATCGACCACGCCATGAGCCTCTATCGCCTGTTCTGGATCCCTTCCGGCTTTCCGGCACAGGACGGGGCTTATGCCCTTTATCCGATGGCCGACATCGTCCGGGCGCTCGCCGAGGCATCCAGAAACAACCGCGCGCTCATCGTCGGCGAGGATCTCGGCGTTGTGCCCGAGGGCTTTCGCCGCGAAATGGAAAGGGCGCGAATCCTGGGCTATCGTCTGTTTTACTTTGAACGCGACGAAGACGGCTTCATCCCGCCGGAACGCTGGCCGCGTGACGCCCTCGCCTGCGTCGGAAGCCACGACACGCCGACACTGGCAGGCTGGTGGAGCGGCCAGGACATTGTGGCGCGCCAGGGTATTGGACTTTCCGCCGATCCAGAACAGGAATACGAGCGGCGCCAAAGTGAAAAGGAAGAAGCGATCGCCACCTTGCTCGCACGCGGCCTGCCCTGTTCAGGCGAAACGTACGACACGGCGACGGCAATCGGCCTCCATCAGTTGGTGGCGCGCGCTCCATCGCGTTTGATGGCTGCCCAATTGGAAGATCTGGTCGGTTCGACAGAGCAGGCCAACATTCCCGGCACGGTGGACGAACACCCGAACTGGCGACGCAGGCTCGCCGTTTCAATCGAGGATCTCAGTGACCATCCGATGCTGTTTGGCATCGTTGACGCCATCTCGCGTGAACGGCCACGCCAATGACGATCCCCCGCGCCACCTACCGGCTGCAGTTCCGCAACGGAGTGACATTCGATCGTGCGGCGGATCTCGCGCCTTATCTGCGCGACCTCGGCGTCAGCCATCTCTACGCCTCACCCATCTTCGCCGCCGCGCCGCGTTCGCTCCATGGCTACGATGTTGTAGAACACACCCGGTTCGACCCCGAACTTGGCGGCGAGGAAGGTTTTTGCCGCCTCGCAGAAGCGCTCACGGATTCGGGCATAGGTCTTCTGCTTGATATCGTCCCCAACCACATGGCCGTTTCGACCGCAAATCCTTGGTGGCGGGACGTTCTCAAATATGGGCGCGAAAGTCGCTACGCTCGGCATTTCGATATCGACTGGACTGCCCCCAAGCTGCTGCTGCCGGTGCTCGGCGAGCCCTATGGCGAAGCACTCGCCGAAGGCAAGTTCGAGCTTCGTCTGGACGAGGACGCAGCGGAGATCGTCTTCTGCTACTTCGACCTGGCGGTGCCCGTTCATCCCGACACGTTGGCGCTCATCATGGATGGCGAGCCACTCGGCGATATCCTAGCCGACTCCGACCGTCGTCGTTCGGTCGAACATAGGCTGGCCGCGATCAGCACCGACGTGGGTCTCATGCACCGGTTGCACGAGGCGCAGATCTGGCGGCTGGCCTATTGGAGGCTCGCGCGGGAGGCGCTGACTTACCGGCGCTTCTTCGAGATCGCCGATCTGATCGGCGTGCGCGTCGAGGACGCTTCCGTGTTCGCCGACGTGCACAAACGCATGGTCGATCTGGCGAACAAGGGAATCCTGCACGGGCTGCGCATCGATCACATCGACGGACTGGCCGATCCGAAGGGCTATCTAGCGCGGCTGCGCGAGCAAACGAGACTCGAGCATGTCGTCGTCGAAAAGATCCTCGGTCCCGGCGAGGAGCCTCGACCAGACTGGGCCTTTGCGGGGACGACCGGCTACGAAATCGGTCGTCTGATCAACGCGCTCCAGGTCGACTCTTCGGCGAAGGAGGCACTGACGGCGGCCTGGGTGGACTTCACCGGCGACGATCCCGACTACGACCGGCAGGTTCAGCGCGCCAAGCGTCGCATCCTGCGCATCAACCTGGCCGGAGAACTCGAAGGCCTGGTTCAGAGCGCCCATCGCATAGCGACCAGCGATCCGTGCACGCGCGACTTCGGCCCCGACAGTCTCCGCCACGCCCTGATCGAACTCGCCATCGCCTTTCCGGTCTATCGAACCTATGTCGACGGCGATGGCCCATCCGAGGAGGATCGGCGCCTCATTCTAGCAGCCGCCGCTCACGTCGACCGTGAGCGCGAAGTCGAAGACGAGCGCGTCGTCCGGTTTGTCGCCTCCCTGCTGCTCGAACCCGCCGATGGATCGCCCGTTCGAAAGACCTTCATAAGACGCTTCCAGCAGACCACCGGTCCGCTGATGGCCAAGGCGGTCGAGGACACCGTCTTTTACCGCTACAATCGCCTCGTTGCGCTCAACGAGGTGGGTGCGGAGCCGGATGCGTTCGGCGTGGAGCCAGCGGAGTTTCACGACTTCATGCAGCGTCGCGCGGACGCTTGGCCCGCGGCGTTGTCGGCCACTGCCACACACGACACCAAACGCGGCGAGGACGCCCGGGCGCGCCTTGCGGTGATCAGCGAGCTGCCGGACGAATGGGCCGCGGCCGTAGCGCGCTGGAGCGCGGCAACAACGGGTCTTCGCGAGGATCGGCCGGACGGAGCGGCGCCGGGCCGACGCGGGCAATGGTTGTTCTTCCAGGCCCTCGCCGGCGCCTGGCCCTCCGACCTTACGCTCGAGGACGAAGCAGGCTTGGAAGACCTGTGCGGCCGGTTGGTTATGTTCATGACCAAGGCGCTGCGCGAGGCCAAGCAGCGCACCAGCTGGACCGACCAGAACGAGCCTTTCGAAGCCGCGGTCGAGTCCTACGTCCGCGGGGTGTTCTCACCCGACCATCGGAACGTATTGACGGAGATCCGCTCCTTCATTGCGGGGATCGAACCGGCCGGCATCGTCAACTCGCTTGCGCAGCTCGCCCTGAAGCTGACGCTTCCCGGCGTCCCAGACATCTATCAGGGCTGCGAGCTGTTCGATTTCAGCATGGTCGACCCGGACAACCGACGTCCCGTCGATTTCGACCTGCGCCGCGGGCTTCTGACCGAATGCCGCGACATGGATGAGTCCAAGGCATTGGCGCGCCGCCGGGAAGGACTTCCCAAGCTCTGGCTGCTTCACCGCCTCCTTAACCTGCGCGCGCAGCTGCCGGACCTGTTCGCCAAGGGGGCCTACGAGCCGTTGATCATCGACGGCACGCATGCAGCCCACGTGCTGGCCTTCGCACGCACCTTTGAGGGAGAAAGGGTCGTGGTTCTGGTCCCCCGCCTCGTCCGACAGTTCGTCGACGCCAACCGGCCATCTTTGCTCGACGTCGCAGCATTCTCCGACACGTACATTCCGGGCGAGACCGGGGCGTTCGAGACATTGAGCGGGAGGCGGATTGAGGCGGATGCGGGCCTGAAGGCTGGCCAACTGTGGGCCCGGTTTCCCGTCTGCATATTGCGCCGTCTGCCCCGAACCTAGCCCGAGGCCGGTAATTATCAGTAACAACAATTGAAAGTTGACGGAGCCTTTAATCGTGCCGAATCGGCCCATACTTGATAGGGACGCTCACGAAATTGTGGGATTGAGCCCGCATTTTTCAGACAATGAATTTGGACAGACATGCTGGACGAAAGACTTCGCAAGCCCGACCGTGACGGCATCGTTCGCGACCGAGCAGATGGTGACGAATCAGCATCCGGTTCAGGTCAAAGCGCTAAGAACTCCGGCGATGATGCGTTCGACGTATCCCCATCCTTCAGCCCGGTTTCTGCGGAAGACCTCGGGCGGCTCATTCTCGAAAAGCTGAGATACTCTGTCGGCAAGAGCGAGACGACCGCGAGCAAGCGCGACTGGCTCACGGCCGCAATGCTGGCGATCCGCGATCACATCATCGACCGTTGGATCGCTCCAAGAGGTGAGACGGATGGCAAGAAAGTCTACTATCTTTCGATGGAGTTCCTGATCGGTCGCTTGCTGCGCGATGCGATGTCCAATCTCGGATTGGAAAAGGCCGCGAAGAAGGCGCTCGCCCGACATGGCGTTGATCTGGACTCCATCTCCCTCCTGGAGCCCGACGCAGCCCTCGGCAACGGCGGCCTCGGCCGCCTCGCTGCCTGCTTCATGGAATCAATGGCCTCCACGGGCGTGGCGGGTCAGGGCTACGGCATCCGCTATGCTCACGGCCTTTTTCGACAGGAGATCGTCCACGGCGCCCAGGTCGAGCTGCCGGAGACCTGGCTCGACGACGGCAATCCCTGGGAATTCGAGCGTACGGAGGCGGTCTGCGAAATCGGCTATGGCGGCCGGGTCGAGGCCGTCGACGGGACCGGCAATCCACCGCGCTTCGTCTGGCACCCGGATGAAGTGTTCTATGCGGTTCCTTATGATACCCCGATCGTCGGCTGGCGCGGGCGACGCGTGAATGCTCTGCGTTTATGGGATGCCCGCCCCGTCGAGCCGATCGTTCTCGGCGCCTTCAATTCGGGGGACCATCTCGGCGCCCTGCGCAGTGGCAAGCGCGCCAAGGCCATCACGCGCGTGCTGTATCCGGGCGACTCGCACCAGGAAGGCCAAGAACTGCGACTGCGCCAGGAATACTTCTTCTCCTCGGCATCGCTGCAGGACATTCTTCGCACGCACCTGCGTACGTACGGAACGCTCGCCAATCTTGCCGAAAAGGTTGCGATTCAGCTTAATGACACGCATCCAGCGATTTCGGTCGCCGAACTGATGCGGCTGCTGGTCGACGTGCACGGCTTCGTCTGGGATCATGCCTGGGAGATTACTCGCGGCACGTTCTCATACACAAACCACACCCTGCTGCCCGAAGCGCTGGAAGCCTGGCCGGTTCACCTGTTCGAGCAGGTGCTGCCGCGCCACCTCCAAATCATCTATGAGATCAATGCCCGCCTGCTCGACGCTGCCGGGCGGGAACGCGGGTTCGACCTCGAACGTATCAGGTCGATCTCCCTGATCGACGAAGACAATGGCCGACGTGTCCGTATGGGCAATCTGGCGTTTGTCGGATCCCATGCGGTGAACGGAGTTTCCGACCTTCACACCCGGCTCATGAAGGAGACCGTGTTCCGCGATCTCCACGCCCTTTACCCGGACCGCATCAGGAACAAGACCAACGGCATCACCCCTCGCCGCTGGCTCATGCAGTGCAATCCCGCCCTGGCGCACCTGATAGAGAGCCGAATTGGCCCTGCGTTCCGCGACGACGCGTTACGCCTCGCTGATCTGGAGCCATTCGCGCGCGATGCGGAATTCCTCGACCGATTTGCCGCCGTGAAGCACGAGAACAAGCGGCGACTTGCTGCCGAAATCGCCGGCCGGACCGGAATTGCGGTCAACGCTGCCGCCCTGTTCGATGTGCAGGTGAAGCGCATTCACGAATACAAACGCCAGCTTCTCAACATTCTCGAGACGATTGCGCTTTACCTGGAGATGCGCACAAGTCCCGACTCCGGCTGGTCGCCGCGCGTCAAGCTGTTCGCCGGCAAGGCGGCGCCCGGCTATGCCCAAGCCAAGCAGATCATCCGCCTGATCAACGATGTGGCTGCCGTCGTCAATGCCGATCCCCTGATCGGCGACCGGCTGAAGGTTGTCTTCATGCCGAACTACAATGTCAGCCTGGCGGAGCTGATCATGCCAGCGGCCGACATCTCGGAGCAGATCTCGACCGCCGGTTTCGAGGCCTCTGGCACCGGGAACATGAAGCTCGCCCTCAACGGCGCCCTCACTGTTGGCACGCTCGACGGCGCCAATATCGAGATCCTGGAGCACGTCGGTTCGGACAACATCTTTATTTTCGGCCTCAGCGCTGAGGAGGTCGCTATGCGGCGCCGCGAAGGCGGCGATGCGCGCACGATCATCGAACATTCACCTCTTCTGCAGCGCGCCTTGGAGGAGATCTTCGCCGGCACCTTCTCACCCGGTGAGCCGGGCCGGCACCGCAACGTCGTCGAAAGCCTCGCCGCCGAGGATACGTGGATGGTCGCGGCGGACTTCGAATCATACTGGGCCACCCAAAGACGCCTGGACGCCCTGTGGTCGCGCCGGAAGGATTGGAACGCGAAAGCGGTCCTCAATGTCGCCCGGACGGGCTGGTTCTCGTCCGACCGCACGATCAGGGAATACGCGCAGGACATTTGGGGCGCCGCAGCGAACTGACATGTCCGTTGCGCCCGCCTCGCCCCATCGTGGCGACGGGCACTGAGTGCGCCGCCATCCGGTCAGTCAGTGCGCCTTGCCGTGCACCAGCTCGCCCTCGATCCACACGGCTGAGACGTCGAGCTTGTCGGTAAGATACACCATCGAGGCGGCGCTGCCCTTGGCGAGGCGTCCGAGCCGATTGTCCATCCCGATCGCCTGCGCCGGGTAGAGGGAAGCCATCCGCAGCGCCTCCTCGAGCGGCAGGCCCATGGTGCGATGCATGAAACGGACCGCCGAGATCATGTCGAGATCGGCGCCGGCGAGCGTGCCGTCCTCCAGCGTCAGTCGTCCGCCTTCCCGCCGGATAAGGCGTCCGTTTAGCGTAAACTCAGTCGAGTTAGTGCCGATCGTCGCCATTGCGTCGGTGACGAGGAAGATCCTGCCCGGACCTTTCTTGGCGCGCAGCGCAATTGCGATCGCGTGAGGGTCGACATGAAATCCGTCGGCAATCAGCCCCGCCCATGCCGTCCCGGAGTCCAGCGCCGCTCCGACCAGGCCGGGGTCGCGATGCCCGAGAGGGCTCATCGCATTGAATAGGTGGGTGACCAGTGTGGCCCCAGCCACCTGCGCAGCGGAGGCCACGGCAAAGCTCGCATCGGAATGACCGAGGCTGACCTTCACCCCGGCTGCCGCAAGCGCGGTGATGCGTTCCGGCGGCACCGTTTCCGGCGAAACGGTCGTTACCAGCACCGGGAGAGCGCGTGCCGCCATTTGCAGTTTTTCGAAATCGGCGTTGCCCATCGGCCGGATCAGTTCTGTCTTGTGTGCACCCTTGCGGCTGACGGACAGATGCGGCCCCTCTAGATGGAGCCCGAGGAAGCCCGGCACACCCTTGCGCGCGGCCTCGATGCCGGCGGAAATCGCGCCCCCCGTCATTTCCGGCGTGTCGGTAATCAGCGTGGGAAGCAGCGCCGTCGTACCAAATGGCGCATGCGCGCTGCAGATTGTGCGGATGCCGGCAAGTGACGCGGCGTCATTGAGCAGCACGCCGCCGCCGCCGTTCACCTGCAGGTCGATGAAGCCGGGGACCAGCATGCCGCCGCCGAGCTCGACCGTCTCGCAGCCAGCCGGAACATCAGCCTTATCCAAAATACCGACCACGGTGCCGGCCTTCACCAGCAGGGCGGAATCATCATGCCATTGGTCTCCATCAAAGATCCGGGCACCCCGGTAGGCCTTCTCCGCGCTCATCGCGTCTCCGTCACCTTGCTGAGATGGGCCGGTCGGTCAGGGTCGAGCCCGCGTCGACGGGCATAAGCCTCTATGAAGGCATAGAACGAGACGATCAGCGCCAATGGATCGGTCAGGGGATGCCCGGTCTCGACGAAGGGCAGCGCGGTGGCCGCCCGCACCGCGGCGCTCGTTGCAAACACCGAAGCCCCCTTTGCAGCAAGAACGTCTGCGGTCTTCGCACTGCCAGATTCCGCCGCGTCGCGCGCCGCCAGCACCAACACCGGAAAGCCGCGATCGACCAGCGACACCGGTCCGTGCATGACCTCCGCCGTGCTGTAGGCTTCGGCATGAATCGAGCACGTCTCCTTGAACTTCAGCGCCGTCTCGTTTGCGATGGCGGTTGCCGGCCCGCGTCCCAGAACGAAGACCGAATCATGCCCGTCGATGGCGTCGGCGAGCGGGCTCCAGTCGCAGTCGACCGCCTCGGCAAACCGAGACGGCAGCAGACCGAGCGCGGCGAGCAGCGCTTCATTGCCGCTCCAGTGGGCGAGCATGGCAAGCCCGGCGATCACCGAATTCACGAAGCTCTTCGTCGCTGCGACGCTTCGCTCCGGCCCGGCCGCAATGTCGATCGTCTCGTCGCACGCCTTCGCCAGCGGCGACGCCGGCGTGTTGGTCAGCGCGAAGGCAAACGCACCGCCACGGCGAGTTGCCTCGGCCATGGCCACGATGTCCGGGCTCTTGCCCGACTGCGAGATCGCGAAGCAGGCAGCGTTTGCGAGCTTGAGGGGCGCGGCATAGACCGATGCGATGGAGGGGCCGAGCGAGGCGACGGGCACGCCCGTCACGATCTCGATCGCGTATTTCAGATAGGTCGCGGCGTGGTCGGACGAGCCGCGCGCCACCGTCACGACAAGGGCAGGATCGGCCTCGCGCAGCCGACGTCCGCGGGCGGCGAGCCGCTCGCCGCTTGCTTCCACAAGCGAAGCCGCTACGGCCGGGATCTCCCGGATCTCGCGATGCATGAAAGTCGGATCTGCGCTCACGCTCTCTGTCCTGTCCTGGATTGTTCTCCTGTCCCGGCCCGTGGCTCTCCCAACCTCAGTTCGGCAACGAAGTCATAGGCATCGGCCCTGTAGCGTGATCGGGTGAACTCGACGACCCTCCCCGAGGCGAGATAGGAGATGCGCTCGATGTTAAGGCTCGCCGAACGAGGCGGCACGCCCAGCAGTGCGGCATCGCCCTCGTCAAGAAGGCCGGCCGAAATCCGCTGTATCGCCCGCACCGGACGCATGCCGCTCCGCTCAAGCACGGCGTACAGCGAGGTGATGACCGAGGTGGGATCGGGAAGAATGCTAGTTGACAAGGCGGCCCGCTCGATCGCCAAGGGCGTGCCGTTGGCCATCCGAAGCCGCGCCACCCGTGCAACCTGCTCACCGGCCGAAAGGCCCAGGGCAATCGTCTCTTCCGGTGCCGGCGTGTAGATGCCGCGGTCGAGAAACTCCGAGTCGACGATCATGCCTCGGCGCGCCATGTCTTCCGTAAAGGACGTCAGCAACGACAGCGACTGCTCGACGCGTGGCGCCGGTGCTGCGACGAAGGTGCCCGAGCCGTGACGCTGATGCAGCAATCCGTCGCCGACCAGGTGTTGCACCGCCTTGCGAACCGTCACGCGAGAGACATTCGCGATCGCGGCGATATCGCGCTCCGAAGGCAAGGCATCTCCCGGCTTCAGCACGCCCTCCCGGATCGCCTTCTCGATGGTTTTCTTCAGCTTGAGATAAAGCGGGCCACCGCCGGTCGCCTTGCTGTTGCCGAAGACCTGGCAGAGCATGTCATCCATGGCGGCTGCTCCCGACCGCGCCAAAGCGGTGTGCAGCCAATGAGACGGCACCCTGAAGCGCATCGCCGAGCGGCTCCCTGAGCAACGTCCGGTACCGTCCGCTCAGCCGGCTTTCGTAGCGGCGCCCCAACCCTCCAAGCATGCATAACCGGTCGCAGTCCGACGGCATGATGGCGTCGAGCCCCTCCTCGACAGCCTGGAGGGCGGCCTCGACGAGACTCAGGCCGACCGGATCGCCGCGATCGGCGTAGTCGAAGACCAATGGAGCGAAAGCGCCGAACTCACCCGGTCTGGCGGTGTGCGCATATTCCACAACACGCCTGGGATCCCGCTCGAAGTGCTCGAGTACGGCCTGGGTCAGAGGCGAGGCCGGATGCACCCCGTCATAGGCGAGCAACGTTTCCTGCAGAAGGTCACGGCCAATCCGCGCCCCGCTTCCGAGATCACCGAGCATGAAGCCCCAGCCGCCAATGAAGCGTACGGAGCCGGCGCGCCGCGCCGCAAAGATCGAGCCGGTACCAATGATTGCGACGACACCATCCTGATCGCTGAGCGCACCCTCCAGCGAAATCAGCGCGTCGCTTTCAATGATCGTTTCCCGGAACGGTAGCAGCGCCCGGATGCGTTCCGCATAGTCGCCGACGTTGGCCCCGGCGAGCCCCAGCACCGCTGGGATGGAGCCGATCGATTCCAGCGCCATGCCGGCTTCTTGCAGCGCGATTCCAGCAGCTTCCATGATGTGATCGCGCGCGCCTTCAAGATCAGTCATGATATTGGCGCTGCCACTCACTCCACGCCCGCGTATGGTGCCGGACAAATCGGCGACCGCTGCGCGGCAGTTCGTGCCGCCTCCGTCAATGCCAATCACGCTGCTCAAGACAATCCATCCCGTTCACCCGAATTCATCATACCAATTTAAGTCCAATAACCAATAGCGAAAGGGAACTTGGAGCAATTCTCGTAAGAGATTGATATTTCTCACTTCTGCTGGTCAAAATCCGAAGATAGGCAGAAATTCTTAATGCGGCCTAGACAAGTGGTATTTTTTTGGCATCATGAACCAAACCAGAGGGAAGCGATGACAACCGTTGGAACCGAGCTGTCCCATCACGAGGCGAGAGGGCTGGATTTGATGCCGGCCGAAGCCGCTCTGGATCTCATGCTTCGCGCGCAGATCTCCGCCGCCAAGGCCGTGCGCCAGGCACTTCCCGCGATCGCGCATGCCTCGGAAATTGCGGCGACGGCGCTCGAACGCGGGGGCAGGATCGGCTATGCGGCCGCCGGCAGCTCTGCTCTGATGGCGCTGGCTGATGGACTGGAACTGCCGGGCACCTTCGGGATCTCCCGCGATCGCATCAAGATCCTGATCGCCGGCGGAGAGTCCGCCCTGCGCGATCTCACCGGGGCGCCGGAAGACGACGCGGGCCAGGCGCGGAGCGATATCGATACGGCAGGGCTGGGGCACGGCGATTGCGTGATTGCCGTGAGTGCCAGCGGATCGACACCTTACGCCGTCGCCGCACTGCGTCATGCAGCCGCGCGCGGCGCGGCCACCGTTGCCATCGCCAACAATGCGGGAGCGCCCATCTTCAAAGGTGTCGATGCCGCCGTGCTGCTTCCGACCCCGGCCGAGGTTGTGGCGGGATCCACGCGCATGGGCGCTGGCACGGCGCAGAAGATTGCGCTCAACATGCTCTCCACGTTGATGGCGATCCGGCTCGGCCATGTTCATGACGGCTATATGGTCAACCTCAATGCCGACAACGCCAAGCTCAGACAGCGCGCAACGCAAATCGTGGCAAAGGTCGCCGGCTGCCCGAACGAACGGGCAGAAGCCTGCCTTGACGCGGTAGCGGGCTCGGTGAAGCCGGCGATTCTTCTGGCGGCGGGAGCAAAGGACGTCACGGCCGCGAACAGTCTTCTCGAAACGGTGGGACAAAGGCTTCGACCCGCACTGTCGATGATAAAGGGGAGCGCGTACTCGGGATGACACGTCACTCGAAGGGCGAATTGAGCAGGGAGACTGGTATGAAAAATGCTGCATTGAGGGGGCTGCTTTTCGTTTCGACGGTTCTCGCCACCTCGGGTATCGCCGTTGCCCAGGAAACGACGTTGACCATCGAGAGCTGGCGCAATGACGACCTCGCGATCTGGCAAGAAAAGCTGATCCCCGCCTTCGAGGCATCGCACCCCGGCATCAAGGTCACGTTCTCGCCTTCGGCGCCGACCGAATACAACGCCGCCCTCAACGCGAAACTCGATGCCGGATCGGCAGGCGATCTCATTACCTGCCGGCCCTTCGACGCGTCGCTCGAGCTCTACAAAAAGGGGCATCTCGCCGATCTGACCGACCTGTCAGGCATAGAGAACTTTTCCGACGTCGCGAAGTCGGCCTGGCAGACGGACGACGGCCAGCACACCTTCTGCGTGCCGATGGCCTCCGTGATCCACGGCTTCATTTACAACAAGGAGGCCTTTGATCAGCTCGGCCTCACCGTACCGCAGACCGAGGACGAGTTCTTCGCCGTACTCGACAAGATCAAGGAGGACGGCACATACATCCCGATGGCAATGGGCACCAAGGACCTCTGGGAAGCCGCCACCATGGGCTACCAGAACATTGGTCCGAACTACTGGAAGGGTGAAGAAGGCCGTCTTGCCCTCATCAAGGGCGAGCAGAAGCTGACCGATCCGCAATGGGTCGAGCCGTTCGCAACGCTGGCCAAATGGAAGGATTATCTCGGCGACGGCTTTGAGGCGCAGAGCTATCCGGACAGCCAGAATCTTTTCACCCTCGGACGCGCCGCAATCTATCCGGCCGGATCGTGGGAAATCTCGGTGTTCAACACGCAAGCCGACTTCCAGATGGGTGCGTTCCCGCCGCCGGTGAAGAACGCTGGCGACACCTGCTACATCTCCGACCACACCGACATTGCAATCGGCCTCAACGCCAAATCGCCAAATGCCGATGCTGCGAAGGAGTTCCTCTCCTGGGTCGCCTCGCCGGAGTTTGCGACAATCTACGCCAACGCGCTGCCGGGATTCTTCAGCCTGTCCTCGACGCCGGTGAAGATGGAGGATCCGCTGGCACAGGAATTCGTATCCTGGCGTAACACGTGCGAGTCAACGATCCGCTCGACCTACCAGATCCTGTCGCGCGGCACACCGAATCTGGAGAATGAGACCTGGGTGGCATCGGCCAATGTGATCAACGGCACCGAAACTCCGGAGGATGCGGCCAAGAGGCTGCAGGATGGCCTTGACGGCTGGTACAAGCCGGCGCAGTAGAGGTCCGGCTCATTCTCTGCTCCGCTTGCGGTCGCTGGTGACGTCTAAAGGAGAGTTCGGGACCTTCCCGTCCCGGCTCGCCGGTCTCGCCTCCGGCCCGGGCGACGATGGCGCAAGATCCGGAACCGGGCGGCACATGTCCGCTCCTTGATGGCTCCAACAGTGTTTTTCTAGCAGAGATCAGCGGCAATGGAGACGGCGAAGAGACCCTTCCGCTGGCACATCGCGGTGTTCCTTGCGCCAGCGGTGCTCGTCTACACGGCGGTGATGATCCTGCCGCTGTTCGGTACCCTGCAGCTCTCGCTGTTTAGCCGTGGACCCGATGGCGCCGTCTTCGTCGGCCTCGATAATTTCCGCAAGCTGCTCGGCGATCCGCGTTGGTCGGCAAGTTTCTGGAACGCGCTGAAGAACAATACGTGGTTCTTCATCATCCACATGCTGGTGCAGAACCCGATCGGAATTCTGCTCGCCGCGCTGCTGTCGAGCCCGAGGCTCCGGTTTTCAGCGGCCTATCGGACGGCCATTTTCATCCCGACGATCCTGTCCTTTGTTATCGTCGGCTTTGTCTGGAAGCTGATCCTGTCACCGATCTGGGGGGTGGCGCCTTACCTTCTTGATTTCGTCGGCCTCAAGAGCCTGTTCGCGCCCTGGCTCGGCAAGGAGGAATACGCGCTCACGACGCTCGGACTGATCTCCGTCTGGCAGTTCGTCGGCATCCCGATGATGCTGATCTACGCCGCATTGTTGTCGATCCCCGACGAGGTGATCGAAGCCGCCGAGATGGACGGTATCACCGGCATGGCGCAGTTCTGGAAAATCAAGCTGCCGCTGATCTTGCCGGCCATCGGCATCATTTCCGTGCTGACCTTCGTCGGCAATTTCAACGCCTTCGACCTGATTTATGCATCGCAGGGGGCGCTCGCAGGCCCCAACTACGCAACCGACATTCTCGGCACCTTCCTTTACCGCACATTCTTCGGTTTTCAGCTACAGATCGGCGATCCGAACATGGGCTCGACCATCGCCTCGATGATGTTCTTCATCATCCTGGCCGGCGTTTGCGTCTATCTGTTCGCGATCCAGACGCGACTGCGGCGCTATCAGTTCTAGGAAGGATGCGATGAGCCGCGCGACAACCTCCCCGCTCCGATCGGTGGCCGCCCATGCGGTGCTGCTCGCTTATACAGTGATCGCCCTGTTTCCGGTTGTGATCATCGTCGTCAACTCGTTCAAGTCTCGCAACGCAATCTTCCGTTCACCGCTGGCGCCGCCGAATGCCGAGACCTTCGATCTCGTCGGCTATACGACGGTCCTGTCTCAGGGTGATTTCCTGCTCTATTTCCAGAACAGCCTGATTGTCACCGTCGTCTCCCTGTTTTTCGTTCTGCTGTTCGGCGCCATGGCAGCCTTCGCGCTGTCGGAATATCGCTTCCGCGGCAACACGCTGATGGGTCTTTACCTGGCCCTCGGCATCATGATCCCAATCCGGCTCGGCACCGTCGCGATCCTGCAGATGATGGTGGCGGGCGGGCTGGTCAACACGCTCATCGCGCTGATCCTGGTCTACACCGCGCAAGGACTGCCGCTGGCGATCTTCATTCTATCGGAGTTCATGAAGCAGGTCTCAGACGACCTGAAAAATGCCGGGCGCATCGACGGATTGTCGGAATACCGCATCTTCTTCCGCCTGGTCCTACCGCTGGTCCGCCCGCCGATGGCGACCGTCGCCATCTTCACCATGATCCCGATCTGGAACGATCTGTGGTTCCCGCTCATCCTGGCGCCGTCGGAGGGAACCAAGACAGTTACGCTCGGCGCACAGATCTTCATTGGCCAGTTCGTCACCAACTGGAACGCAGTGCTTGCCGCGCTGTCGCTGGCGATCCTGCCGGTGCTGGTCCTCTACCTGATCTTCTCGCGGCAACTGATCCGCGGCATCACCTCGGGAGCTGTCAAGTGAACGCACCATCCGACCGACCCCTCCGCGTCGTTGTAGCGGGCCTCGGCAACATGGGCCGTAGCCACGCGCTCGCCTACGAGAGGAACCAGGGCTTCGAAATTGCGGCCCTTGTCAACCGTTCCGATGTGACGCTGCCGGCGGAGCTCACCCGATATGACATCCGTCGCTCCTTTGCCAATGCCCTGCGCGATGAGCAGCCGGACATTGCCTCGATCAACACCTATTCCGACAGCCATGCCGACTATGCCGTCGCTGCGATCGAGGCGGGGTGCCACGTCTTCGTCGAAAAGCCACTTGCCACCACCATCGCCGATGCCCGGCGCGTGATCGATGCCGCGCGCGCCAACGGCCGCAAGCTGGTGGTCGGTTATATTCTGCGTCATCACCCGTCCTGGGCTCGGCTGATCGAGGAGGCGCGCGCGCTTGGCGGTCCTTACGTGTTCCGCATGAACCTCAATCAGCAATCCTCCGGCGCGACCTGGGAGACCCACAAGCATCTGATGAAGACGACCTCGCCAATCGTCGACTGCGGTGTCCACTATGTCGACGTGATGTGTCAGATCACGGACGCCCGTCCGGTCGAAGTGCGGGGTATGGGCCTGCGGCTGACGGAGGAGATCGGTCCGGACATGTACAACTACGGTCACTTGCAGGTGCTGTTCGAGGACGGCTCGGTCGGCTGGTACGAGGCCGGGTGGGGGCCGATGATTTCCGAGACCGCCTTCTTCGTGAAAGACGTCATCTCTCCGGCGGGCTGTGTTTCGATCGTTATGAAAGATGGCGTGAAGTCCGACGACATCGATAGTCACACAATGACCTCACAGATTAGGCTACACCGCTCCGCGACCGGCCCGGATGGATGCTTCACGGAGGCCGATCGGCTGTTGTCGATGGAAGGTGAACCGGGACATCAGGAACTGTGCGAGCGCGAGCAGGCGTTCCTGTTGAAGGCAATCCGCGAGGACATGGATCTCGGCCGACACATGGACGACGCGCTGAAGTCGCTCGCCGTCTGCCTTGCGGCCGACGAGAGCGTGCGCACCGGCCGCGCCGTTACACTGGACTGAGGAGTGGCCGTGGGATCGTTGACGATCGAAAAATTGCAGAAGTCGTTTGGCTTGGTCGATGTGCTGAAGGGCATCGACCTCGAAGTGTCGGACGGAGAATTCGTCGTCTTCGTCGGACCGTCTGGCTGCGGAAAATCCACGTTGCTCCGCATCATCGCCGGGCTCGAGGACGCAACCGCAGGCACGGTGAAAATTGACGGAAAGATCGTTGATGCCGTTCCACCAGCCAAGCGCGGCATTGCGATGGTGTTCCAGACCTATGCGCTCTATCCGCACCTGACCGTGAAGACCAACATGGGGCTCGGGCTGAAGCAGGCGGGCACGCCGGCGGCTGAGATCGAAAAGCGAGTGGCCACCGCCGCCGCCATGCTGTCGCTTGAACCGTACCTCGACAGAAGGCCGGCCGAACTGTCCGGCGGCCAGCGTCAACGCGTCGCCATCGGCCGCGCTGTGGTGCGCGAGCCGAAGCTGTTCTTGTTCGACGAGCCGCTGTCGAACCTCGACGCGGCGCTTCGCGTCAACACGCGGCTGGAGATCGCCCAACTGCATCGGCGCCTGGGCGCCACGATGATCTACGTCACGCACGACCAGGTCGAAGCAATGACACTTGCCGACAAGATCGTCGTTCTCAACGGCGGCCGGATCGAGCAGATCGGCGCTCCGATGGAGCTTTACGACCGTCCCGCCAACGTCTTCGTCGCCGGATTCATCGGCTCGCCGAAAATGAATTTAATCGACGGCTCCCGGCTTGGCGAAACAGTAAGCACGGTCGGCGTGCGGCCGGAGCACATTTCCGTCGATCCCTCCGGCGGCAGTCTGAAAGGCACGGTCATCCATACCGAGCATCTCGGCGCCGACACCAACCTTTATCTCGACTGCGACGCAGCCGGACTCATTACGGTGCGGCTGTTCGGCGCCTTTGACGCCGCACCTGGATCGACGCTTTACGCGACATTCGATCCTGCCCGGACCTATCGCTTCGACGAAACCGGTCGCACGCTCACGTGAGGACGCGGCGAGACGCTCGGACGACTCCAGCCACATCAAACAGTGCTCTGGTTGGCGGCTCTCACTCCTGAATGGTTGCTCATCAGAGTTCAAACGGTGCCGCCGATGAACCTTGCTAATACGGCAACGCTTGGTTAAACGCCGATGCGTCACAGTCGCAAGGCACGCATGGCCGGAGATCGGTCTCCCCTCTTGCGACCAAACTCAACACGTCGCTGCAGATCAGGATCGGTGCGCAACCTCGGTGGGGCGGATGCACCTCAACGCGCCCCCCTGCCGGAGAATAAAGTAGCCATGAAGGACGCTCGAAACCGGCGTCCATTAGGCGCCACGCGTCGCTGGCGATCTCGCCCCGTCCTCACGTTGGACGGACCCGCCTGCGGCTGACGGGCGGCGGTCACCGAATTCCGGAGAATACGCGCATGAGTAGGAAGCATTTCATCGGCATCGATGTCGGCACCGGCAGCGTTCGCGCCGGCATTTTCGACGTTTCAGGCACTCTGCTTGGCACCGCGAAACACGACATCGCGATCTTTCATGACGGGCCGGATCTCGCCGAGCAGTCGAGCACTGACATCTGGAGGGCCGTCTGCGCCAGCGTTCGCGAGGCGGTGTCGACCGCAGGCCTCGGGGCAGACGATGTCGGCGGCATCGGCTTCGATGCCACTTGCTCGCTGGTGGTGGTCGGTCCGCAGGGGACCTCGATCGCGGTGGGTGCGCATGGTAATGACGACCGCAACGTCATCGTCTGGATGGACCACCGCGCGATCGAGCAAGCGCGACGGATCAATCAGACCAAACACGGCGTGCTGAAGTATGTGGGCGGAATCATCTCGCCGGAGATGGAAACGCCGAAGCTGCTCTGGCTGAAGGAGAACCTTCCATCCGCATACAATGCGGCGTGGCAGTTCTTCGATCTCGCCGACTTCCTGACGTGGCGCGCGACCGGCAGCCTGGCGCGCTCGGTATGCACTACTACATGCAAATGGACCTATCTGGCCCATGTACAGCGCTGGGACGAAAGCTACTTCCGCCAGATCGGCCTCGCGGATCTCGCCGACGATGGCTTTTCCCGCATCGGGACCGAGATTGTTCCTGCGGGACAAGCACTGGCGAACGGGCTGACCGCCGCCGCGGCGGCCGAGCTGGGCCTGAGGCAGGGTACGCCAGTCGGCGCCGGACTGATCGACGCGCACGCCGGCGGCATCGGTTCGCTGGGCGGGTCCGGTACATCCGCTGGCGTCACCACGCGCATGGCCTATGTTTTCGGGACCTCCGCATGCACGATGGCGAGCAGCAACGAACCCATCTTCATTCACGGTGTCTGGGGCCCCTATTTTTCAGCCATGGTGCCTGGTCTCTGGCTCAACGAAGGCGGACAATCCAGCGCCGGCGCTGCCATTGACCAGCTTGTCTCGATGCACCCTGCCTCCGGAGAAGCGCGAGCAGCAGCGGCCGAGCGCGGCGTGAGCCTGCCGGATTTTCTGGCGGAAATGGCGGCTGCCGACCAACCTACATTGTCGGAGGTGGCCAGGCGCGCCGGTGATCTAATTGTCGTTCCTGATTTCCTCGGCAACCGTGCCCCGCTTGCCGATCCTGACGCGCGCGCGGTCATATCCGGACTGGGCATGGAGCGGGACATGAACAGTCTCGTCGCCCTGTACGTCGCGGGCATCTTGGGGGTCGGCTACGGCCTCCGTCAGATCATTGCCGCCAGCCGCGCAGAAGGCGCCACGATTGAGGCGGTGGCCCTGAGCGGCGGAGCGGGCAGGCAGCCGCTCGTGCGCCAGCTTCTCGCCGACTGCGCCGACATTCCTGTGGTCGCGTCGCGCCAACCCGAGCCGGTCCTGCTCGGCGCCGCAATGCTCGGCGCCACAGCTTCCGGAGCCTTCGAAAGCCTGACCGCGGCGATGACCGCTATGGCAGGCGCGGAAGAAACCTTCCCGCCCACCGGTGGCGAAATCGCAGCTCTTCACGATCGGCGGTTCGCCACGTTCAAGGCGCTTCAGACAGCCGCCCGCACCATGCGGCGCGGTCGTGATCCGGCGTAATTCAGGCGCTGGCGAACCTTCAAGCCAGAGCATCCGCGACAGCCTTGCCGCAGGTCACCGTGTCGGCCGCGCCGCCGAGATCGCGCGTTCGAAGCGCCTTTTCCGCAAGCACAGATTCGATTGCCGACACGATATCCGCAGCAGCCTGGGGATGGCCAAGGTGATCCAGCATCATGGCTCCGGCCCAGATCTGTCCGACCGGATTCGCAATTCCCTGGCCGGCGATATCCGGCGCTGAGCCGTGAACCGGCTCGAATAGGGACGGAAAGGTTCGCTCTGGGTTGATGTTGCCCGAGGGCGCAATCCCTATCGTGCCCGTGCAGGCCGGGCCGAGATCCGACAGGATGTCGCCGAATAGATTTGAGGCCACGACGACATCAAATCGGTCGGGATTCAGCACGAAATGTGCCGTCAGGATATCGATGTGGTACTTGTCCCAGACCACATCCGGATAGGACCTGGCCACTTCTTCCACGCGTTCGTCCCAGTAGGGCATGGTAATCGAGATTCCGTTCGACTTGGTCGCCGAGGTCAGGCGCTTGCGCTCTCGCTTGCTGGCCAGTTCGAAGGCGTAGCGCAGGACACGATCGACGCCGATCCGGCTCATCACCGTTTCCTGCATAACGATCTCGCGGTCGGTGCCAGGGAACATTCTGCCGCCGATCGACGAATACTCGCCTTCGGTGTTCTCGCGAACGATCCAGAAGTCGATATCACCGGGCTTCCGGCCCGCGAGTGGAGACGGCACGCCGGGCATCAGGCGTGCCGGTCTGAGGCTGATGTACTGGTCGAACTGGCGGCGGAACTGGATCAGCGATCCCCAGAGCGAGATGTGATCCGGAACCTCCGCGGGCCAACCCACTGCGCCGAAGAAAATCGCATCGTGGCCGCCGATCTGCTCTTTCCAGTCTTCCGGCATCATTTCCCCATGCTTGCGATAGTAATCGCATGAGGCGAAATCGAACGTATCAAAGCGCAGGTCGAGGCCGTGGCGCTTGGCGGCGGCCTCGAGCACACGGAGTCCCTCGGGCACGACTTCCTTGCCAATGCCATCTCCGGCAATGACGGCGATCCTGAGATGATTGTCGGTCATTCTGCCGGCTCCTTATTTGTTCCGACCGCGGATCGCTTCAAGCACCGCGTTGGTCACGTCCCGGGTGGTGGCCTTCCCGCCAAGGTCGGGCGTGTGGAGGGAGGGGTCCGTGGTCACCTTTTCGATCGCATCCATGAGCCGGGACGCTGCCTCCTGCTCGCCCAGATGCTCAAGCATCATCGCCGCCGTCCAGAACGTGCCGACCGGATTGGCAATCCCCTTGCCGGCAATGTCGAAGGCCGATCCATGAATCGGTTCGAACATCGATGGTCCATCACGCTCCGGATTGAGGTTGGCCGTCGGCGCGATGCCGATGGATCCGGCAAGGGCGGCTGCCAGATCGGACAGGATGTCGGCGTGGAGATTGGTCGCGACAATCGTATCGAGCGTCTCGGGCTTCAGTGTCATACGGACCGTCATCGCATCGACGAGCATCTTGTCCCAGATCACGTCCGGGAACTCGGCCGCGACTTCGCTTGCGATCTCATCCCAGAGCACCATGCCGTGCCGCTGCGCATTTGACTTCGTGACGACCGTCAGCAGCTTGCGCGGCCGCGACTGCGCGAGCCTGAAGGCAAAACGCATGATCCGTTCGACGCCGGCGCGCGTGAAGATCGCCACGTCGGTGGCGATCTCCAGCGGAAGTCCCGGATGGGAGCGTCCGCCTTGCCCCGCGTATTCGCCCTCCGAATTTTCGCGCACGATTACCCAGTCGAGTTCGCCCGCCTCGACGTGACGAAGCGGACTGCGGATTCCCGGCAGCATCCGGGTGGGCCGCACGTTGGCGTACTGATCCAGGGGCTGGCATATCGCGAGCCTCAGGCCCCAAAGTGTCAGGTGGTCCGGCACGTCTGGCGCCCCGACCGCCCCGAACAGGATGGCGTCAAAGTCGCGAAGCCGCTGCGCGCCGTCCGCCGGCATGAACGCTCCAGACCTCTTGTAGCGGTCGGTCCCCCAATCAAAGTGCTCGATGTCGAGGCGGAAGCTGCCGTCCCGTTCGGCCAGTGCCTCAAGCACTTCGAGGCCCGCAGCCACCACCTCAACGCCGATGCCATCGCCGGGAATCGCGGCGATCCTGTGGGTTCGGATACCCATTCTTCAACTCCTGTTCAGAAGAGAATGCCGGCCGGCATCCGGAGCAGCAGGACGTCGGTCATGACCCACCAGAAGCCGAGTACGATGGCGATGCCAGACGCACTCCAGATCGCCCATGTGCGGAAGCCGGGCCGGTCGTAGTCCGCGATGACCATGATCGCGGCGAAGGCAAGGAGGCTAGTGACGACGAAGCCGCCGACAGGAAGCAGCGCGACCCAGGCCGCCATGACGACGGCGAGGCCGAGCCGGTGGAAATGACCGCCCTCGCTTTCTGTTCGCACCTCGGCCGGAACCGCGCGCCCCGTGGCAATGGCGACGATCAATGCAATCGAAAAGAGGATCATCCCGATCGCGATGGTCGTAGGAAAGATCGATCCGACCGCGGACATTCCTCGCGCGCCGAGGAAGACGTAGATCCCGAGCAGGATGAAGCCGGCGGCGCAGATCATGCCCGCAACGTCGCGGCGGTAGTTCTGCGCTTTTGGCTCGCTGACCTTGTCAGCGCGGGCCACATCCGCCGTTGCCGCCTCGCGTTTTCGTGAACGTCGTTCCGTGATGATCGGGTAAAGCAGCGTGATGACCGCTGCAATGATGATGCCGATGCTAATAGGACGGCCGAAGAACATCTCGACCGTCCGACCGGTGGCGTTGCCTATGAGATAGGTCTGGACGAATCCCTGCTCCGCGATCTGGCCGAGAACGAGCCCGAGCACGATCGGCGACGGTGCAAAGCCGTAGCGTGCCAGCACCCAGGCGATGAGTCCGAGCCCGACCATCAATTGGGCGTCGTGGACATTGGAGTGGATCGCGAAAGATCCGATCACGGTGAGAAGGGCGATCGTCGGCGCCAGCATCGCCTTCGGGATCGCGACGACCGACCTGTAGGCGTAGCGGCCGATGAGGAGCCCGGCCGGCAGCATCAGCAGCGTCGCAATAAGCAGGCCCCAGATGAAGGTGTAGACGACGCTGGCCTCGGTGCTGAACAGCGTTGGGCCGATCTTGATTCCCTGCACCAGGAGCGCGCCAAGAATGATCGCGTCGGGCGGCGTACCAGGGATGCCAAGCACCAGGGTCGGAATGAAGCCGCCGCCGACCGTGGCGTTGTTGGCAGCTTCCGTCGCGATGACGCCATCGGGCTCACCCTTGCCAAAGTTTTCCGGCGTGCGCGAGGCGCGGCGCGCCTCGGAATAGGAAACGAGACCCGCGATCGAGCCACCGGCGCCGGGCAGGATGCCGATCACCGTGCCGATCACGGAGGAACGCACGACGTTGAACTTTCGCCGCCAAATCACACCGAAACCTTCGGCCAATCGAAGGCCACCGGTCTCGGCAGGCTTGAGGTGCGGATCGCGGGTCGCAACAAGGTCTAGGAGTACCGGAATGCAGTAGAGGCCGATGATCGCCGATGTGATGTCGATGCCGCCAAGGAAGCGCTGTGTGTCGAGCGTATAGCGCACGTCGCCCCCGACCACGGCAACTCCGATCATTGAGAGGAACAATCCGAAGCAGGCCCCGATCAGTCCCTTGAGGGTATTGCCGACGGAAAGCGCCGCGATCAGTGTCAGTCCGAGTATCGCCAGCCAGAAATATTCCGTCGGACCGAATGCCAGGGCCACACGGGCGAGCGGCGGCGCCAGCAACAGGAGCGTAATCGCTCCGATCAGCCCGCCAACGACAGAGGCGGCTGTCGCCAGTGTGATGGCAAGGCCGCCATCACCCCGTCGTGCCATTGGAAACCCGTCAAAGGTCGTCGCAATGGCCGACGGGGTGCCCGGCGTGTTTACGAGAATGGCGGCAAAGGCCCCGCCGTAGATCGCGCCGGTGTAGATCGCGCCGAGGGCAATGAGGCCCGCGGCGGGATCCATGGTGAAGGTGAAGGGGACGAGCACGGCCACCGCCATGGTGGCGGAGAGCCCCGGAAGAGCTCCCACGATGGTGCCGAGCACCACACCCACAAGCGCAAGGAGGAGGTTTAGCGGCGTCAGCGCGCCGACGAGGTAGCCGAGAACGTCCATCTTCGATTCCGGCGTTTACTGGCCGATGCCAAGCGCCTTCGCGCCCTCTGCGTATTCCGCCTTCCTCTCGGCCATGAACGCTTCCATCTTGTCGTAGGTAATGTCGGTGAGGACGAAACCGCCATCCTCCATCTTCTTCACGAACTCGGGACGTTTGTTGATCTCCGAGACGATGTCGGAAATGCGCTGTCGCAGCTCTTCAGGCGTCGAGGCCGGAACCGCCACGCCGCGATACGCGCCGCCGACGAGGTCATAGCCGAGTTCCTTGAAGGTCGGCACGTCCGGGAATGCCGCCAGTCGTTCATCCGCCGCCACGGCAAGCATGCGAAGTTCGTCACCCTGTGCGACGCCGGATGTGGCGTAGTTGAAGCCCGCGACAGTCTGGTTGCCGAGCACCGCCGTGATTGCCGGTCCGGTGCCGGAGAACGGAATATAGGTCGTGGTGATGCCGGCGAGCTCGTCGAACTTGGCCTGCGCGAGATTATTTGAAGAGTTCGAGCCCGAGCCTGAGAAGGTCACCAGGCCGGGGTTCGCCTTGGCATAGTCCACAAGCTGCTCGAGCGTCTGGAATTCGCTGTCCTTGGAGACGATGATCGCGTCCGGCGTATAATGGAAATAATGAACCGGCGTCAGATCGTCGGTCTGATAGCCGACGTTGGCCTCCATCGGCTGCAGCACCGTGTGGGGCAGATTGATCCCCATGATGGTGTAGCCGTCGCCCGCGATCGAATTGAGCTGCGACCATGCCTGCGCCCCACCGGCACCCGGTTGGTACTGAATGACCACGGGCTGACCGGTGACCGCTTCCCATTCTGCCTGCTGAAAGCGCGCCGAGACATCGGATTCGCCGCCCGCATTGAACGGAATGATGTAGGTCATCGGTTTGGTCGGGAAATCTTCGGCCGCCTGCACGGAAAACGGCACTGCGGTCGCGAGGGCGCCGAGCGCCGTGGCGATGGTAAGAATCCTCATGTGTCTCCTCCTGTTCTAATCGTTGATCCGGCCGACTGCCCGAACAGGCTGGATCGGCCGGCCAGAGTGGGAGGAGACGGGCCTGTATGAGATCAGGCGCCGATGGCTGTCTCCTCCGTCCGGCTCTCTTGAAAGCGGCAAGGCCCGGCGACCGGCTTGTTGCCACTGCAGCAGCAGCGAAATGGTAGACTTTTTCTTGCGGCTTAATAAATTCAGAAATCTCAAATCATTATTGCGTCCAAGTCAATTATGGCCGAAAGCGACCTCTCCTTCTTCGTCCTGTTGGCGCGTCACGAGAGCTTTTCCGAAACCGCCCGTGAGCTTGGTCTTTCAACGTCCGCCGTCAGCCGCCGGCTGGCGCGGCTGGAAGACCGTCTTGGTGTTCGACTGATGAACCGAACAACCCGGCGGGTCAGCCTGACCGGGGAAGGCGAAGCCTATTTCGCGGAGGCCATCCGGCTTTTAGGCGAGATCGAAGCGCTGGAACTTAGTCTTGCAAGGACGCGAGACACGCCTTCGGGCCTGCTCAGGGTGAACGCGACCCTTGGCTTCGGACGCGCCTACGTCGCTCCGATGATCTCTGAGTTTCAACGGCGCTACCCTGCCGTCGACGTTCAGCTTCTGGTCACAGATGCTCCGCTGAACCTCGTCGAGCAGGGCATCGACCTCGGTATTCGGTTTGGCGCTCCGCCCACCAGCCGGATGATGCTGCGGCTGTTGCAACGAAACCGCAGGTTTCTGTGTGCTTCGCCATCCTATATTGCGCGGCATGGCGCGCCACAGACGCTAAAGGACTTGCAGAAGCATAGCTGCATCGTCCTCCGCCAGGACCACGACGCCTACGACATCTGGCGCTTTGATGACCACGGCGACGAGACCCCTACGGCCAAGGTCAGCGGCCCACTCAGCACGAATGATGGAGAAACCGCCTTGGGGTGGGTCCTCGATGGTCATGGCATCATGCTACGGTCAGAGTGGGACATTGCGCGCCACGTCCGAAACGGCCAGCTGCGTATCGTGCTTCCCGACTACTTTCAGACGGCCAACATCTCGGCAGTCTATCCTGAGCGGCACAATCTCTCGGCCAAGGTCCGTGTCTTCGTCGACCACCTTGCAGCTCGGATAAAAGCGGTGGGCGGAATCACGCCGTGGCAGCTGACGGCCCGGGAGCTTCACAGCGCAATCGGACGACCGCGTTAGAAGGAGCGGTATTCTCTCTCCTGCATGGGGGCGGCGGAAAGGCCGGACCGGAAAGACGTCGTTGACCGTCCCGCCCTCGGTCTCCCGGCTGGCTGCGGTTGCCGGCGAAGGCGTTTGCCGGACGGAAGTTCTCCGTCTCTTCATCCCTGCTACGGCGCTGTCGTCCGAATGGGCACGCCTGAGATGACTCGAGACCGTGGAGTCTCACGGGTACCGCAATTGCTCGCACCGCACCATCGATGCACAATCGGCATTGTGCCAAAAGGAGCACCGCGGTGGACCTCACATTACTCGAAGATTTTCTCGAACTGGCCAGGGAGATGAACTTTTCACGCGCGGCCAACCTGCGCAATGTCACGCAGCCTGCCTTCAGCCGCCGCATCAAGAGCCTCGAGGATCTGGTTGGGACCCCGCTCGTCGAGCGCACCAGCCGGATGGTGTCGCTGACACCCGCCGGAGCGGCATTTCAACCGCACGCGGCCGCGCTGGTGCGGCTGGCTGCCGAGGCCCGAAATGCTGCGCTCGAGGCGGCGGGGATCGCCAAGCAGGCGCTGAGCATTGCGGCGACCCACGCCCTCTCCTTCACCTTCGTGCCGCGATGGTTGATGCAGGTGGCCGGGTCCGGTGGCATCGGCACGCTCAACATGGTATCGGACAGCCAACAGCAATGCGAGCGCCTGATGCTGCGCGGCGAAGCAAGTTTCTTTGTGTGCCATCGGCACTCCGCCGCAGCCGGCGGCCTGCCGGATCGTCAGTTTAGGCATCAGATTATCGGCTCCGATACGCTCGTGGCACTGTCCGCACCGGATGCGTCCGGCAATGCCAAATGGACGGTACAAGCCGGGGGAAGGGTGCCGTACCTCGCCTACGGCAGTGCGTCTGGACTCCATCGCATCCTGGAAGCGCATTGGGCCAGGCACGATCGTCCGGATGTTGTGCCGGTGATCAACTCTCTCCTCGCGGCAACGAATCTTGAAATGGCCAAAGAGGGGCAGGGTGTAGCATGGCTTCCGCACTCCCTGGCCGCAGATGATATTGCCGCAGGACGCCTAGTCCGGGCCGGGGACGCGAGGACCGACGTGCCGGTGCAGATTGTCGTCTACAGGCCGCGATCGCGATTGTCGCCGCATGCCGAGCGGTTCTGGGACCGGGTCTCCGGGCTCACTGAGACCTGATCCATGCAAGCTTCGCATCGATTATTGCCGGGCTGGCATTGGAAACGTTTGCCATTGCGGCTGTAGCGTGTGCTCAATCGGGCCGCGCTCAGCGGCCGCAGCCAGCACGGAAGGACCGACAATGCGCATCCTGGACGTCTGCGAGGTCACCAAGCCGATATCCTCGCCGATTCGCAACGCCTACATCGATTTCAGCAAGATGACAGCAAGCCTGGTGGCGGTGGTCACAGACGTCGTGCGTGACGGCCGCCGGGTGGTCGGCTACGGCTTCAACTCGAACGGGCGATATGGCCAAGGCGGGCTGATCCGCGAGCGCTTCCGTGACCGGATCCTCGAAGCAGACCCTGCAAGCCTCCTCAACGACGAGGGCACGAACCTCGACCCCCACCGGATCTGGGCGGCGATGATGACAAACGAGAAGCCCGGTGGGCACGGCGAACGGTCGGTCGCCGTGGGCACCATTGACATGGCCGTCTGGGACGCTGCCGCCAAGATCGCCGGCAAGCCGCTGTTCCGGCTGCTCGCCGAAATGATGGGCCGCGAGGCGGAGCCCAGGGTCTTCGTCTACGCCGCGGGCGGCTACTACTATCCCGGCAAGAATGACGATGCCTTGCGCGCAGAGATGCGCAGCTATCTCGACCGCGGCTACACGGTCGTCAAGATGAAGATCGGCGGCGCCTCCCTTGACGAGGATCGGCGCCGGATAGAGGCGGTTCTTACGGAGGTCGGCACGGACGCGCAGCTTGCCGTCGACGCGAACGGCCGTCTCGACCTGGAAACCGCGATCGCCTACGCCAAGATGCTGCGCGACTATCCCCTGTTCTGGTACGAAGAGGCGGGCGATCCGTTGGATTTCGCTCTTCAGGCGACGCTTCCCGAATTTTATCCCAGCCCGATGGCGACGGGTGAGAACCTTTTCTCGCATCAAGACGCACGCAACCTGCTGCGATACGGCGGCTTACGCCCCGACCGGGACTGGCTGCAGTTCGACTGCGCTCTGTCCTACGGACTTGTGGAGTACCTGCGTATTCTTGACGTAGTTCAGCAGTTTGGCTGGTCGCCCCGACGCTGTATACCGCATGGCGGACACCAGATGTCGCTGAACATAGCTGCCGGGCTCGGTCTCGGCGGCAACGAAAGCTATCCGGACCTATTTCAGCCCTACGGCGGATTCCCGGATGGGGTGAAAGTGAGCGATGGCCACATCACCATGCCCGAACTGCCAGGCATCGGGTTCGAAGGAAAGTCCGACCTGATCAAGGTGATGCGGGATCTCGCGGAATAACCAGCGCAGTGGTGCCGGTGGCTACGACGCTGTCGGTCATGCCTTAGATCGCCCGGCCCGCGCCGAAGTCTCTTCTGGCGCGGGCGCGTCATGATCCGCTTCCGCGGAAGTCAATGTTATCGCCACCGGTCTTGAGAACCGGACCGAGTATATTTCGTAATCGGATAGCCGCCTTGGCGCAGGATGATGGTAGTACTTCGTTCGGCTGAACGGATTTGCATCTCTCAGCGAATATCGAGGATATCGGTGACGGCACGGACGTCCGCGACGCCTACGCCGGGCTCGCCGAGTGAGGTCGGAGACGCCTGCCGACGTGCCACGAGGACAGCGGGGTGTCTTCATTTGCGGAGAGAGTCAGTCGGAGCTGTGGGCACTTGCACGTCGGTCTCTGGGGGCAGAGAGGTGCTGTTTCAGTCGGCGGATGTCATCGGCTGACCAATCGCGAACGTCTGTCACCTCCACCCACGCATCCACATAATGCGCCGGAGCGTACACATGACCGTAGCCGATCGGCGCGGTAGTCGCCATCGCCATATCCAGCATCAGCTGCAGAAAGGTCACCACCGGGAACCAGCGCAATTGCGGCGACACGTCCGGTCCGCGCGGCGGCGTCAGCCAAAGCGGCTCCCGGTATAGATAATGGTAGTCGAAGAACGTCACCGGGTCGCTTGCGTATTGAAGATAGACGATGCGCATCGGTCCCCAGTCCATTGCCGGTATGGAGACGCCAGCCTGGTTCGCAAAGCGGATGAGGGAGCCATCTCGGAACTGGGGCAGCCAGGCGGGCGATCCAGGCCTGCGGCCGGCGGTGATACGGCGCCACAGCGGGCTCGAATACGGCGGGCCGCTCCAGAGCGCGCCATGAAATGGGTCGGCGAGAACCTCGAACAGGTCGGTCGATTGTTCTGAATTCTTGGCACCGAGGCTGAGGCCATGCAGATAGAGTTTCGGTCGCCTTTGCGGAGGTAGGTCTGTCCAGTACCGGTAGATCTCCCGGAAAAGCGCGCGGGCGGTATCGGCGCCGTAATCCGGCTCGACAAGCAGGGAGAGCCAACTGGCGAGGTAGGAATATTGCACCGCAACGCTCGCCACATCGCCCTGGTGCAGGTATTCGAGGCTGTCCGTTGCCGCGGGATCGAGCCAGCCGGTGCCGGTGGGGGTCATGACCACAAGCGTGGAACGATCAAACCCGCCGACGCGCTTCAGTTCGTCGAGCGCGAGTCTTGCCCGCGCCTCGGGGGAGCCGGCAGACCGCAGCCCAACATAGACGCGAATTGGTTCGGAAGCGCTTCGTTGCGAAACGGCGGCAATCTCGCCTCTGCTCGGCCCCGAGACGATATATTCCCGACCTGCGCGCCCCAGCGTGTCCCATGCAAGCAGGGATGCGTGGCTGCCTGTCTTCAGCGAGTCCGTTGGCGGCCGGATTTCCGGTTCCATCACCGCGTCGAGCTGCCGGTAGGATGAGTCCGCAAGATGGAGGCCGAGCCGGAACAGGCCACCGCTGATCGTAAGCCAGAAGATGAAAACCGCGGCGAACACGCCGACAACAGCGGCCACGCGTGGCGGCAGGAGCCGGCCGGATTTCGTCGCAACCCAACGAAAAATCAAGTAAAACAGCCGCGCCAGAGCGACGAGGACCGTGAAGGTGACCAATGCGATTCCGCCGACCCTGAGCGGATGCGCTGTCTCCAGAGGCGCGAGTTGCATCAGCTCGCGGATCGAGTTCTGCCACTTTTCTGCCTGCCACAGCGATACTATGACTACGATCACGCAGATCGCGGCGGCACCAAGCCTGGCAAAACGCAGCGACCGGCCCGAGGCCGCCGGCAGTTGCATATAGGCCCAGAGCCAACGGCCGAACACGCCGATGCCGTACCCGGCTGCAAGCGCGCATCCCGAGAGCACGCCCTGCGTGACAAAGGTCCGAGGCAACAACGTCGGGGTGAGGGAGAACGCAAAGAACAGGGTTCCCAGCAGCAGGCCGGCCGCAGAGATCGACGACCATGGCTTGACGAGCCACTTGACGGTCATCGAACGGGACTCCTGGAAAGCAGATCTTCTCCAGGCAGCACGCCGCTGGCCCTTCTCGCGTCCCGTCGGCAACTCGGCCATCGCTGAAGCCTCCGTTGTCGGACGCCGCGTTTGGTACCCGCGGCGCCACTTGAGTGCCGAGGTAGAGAAAGTGTAGCAGACTCAGGCCTCGTGCAGAGGGTTCATTGCTCATCCGCTTAAAGATCATGGGCGAACCGTACCGCCGCCCATCTGGCGCTTGCGAACGCCAAATTTTCGGAAGGCGGACCTCCGCGAGGAAGGGACCACCGGCGTGAAGGCTGCGCCGCCGAACCCGGCCTGGCAACTCAGACCATCTTGAATATTGGTCTTTTTCGCTTAACTCTCACTCCGGTGAAAAGGACCGACCGGTCCGCACGCCTTCCACATGATCCCTATGCACGAGGAGAGGTCCTGCCTGGCGGGATTTCCAACCATGCAGTTCCCACAGCCGATTGTGATTGACGAAATAACCTGAGGGACATGGCCACGCCATCGTGGGTGGCCAGGAGCCTCTCCAAAGCGCGCTCGTTGTCGACATTTCGCTCACCTGAGGAGGTTTTGCCGATGAAGATCGCCCAGATTGCTCCGCTCGCGGAACGGTGCCCGCCCCGCCTTTATGGGGGAACCGAACGCATCGTATCGTATCTAACCGAGGAACTCGTACGCCAGGGACACGACGTCACGCTGTTTGCCAGCGGCGACTCAAAGACAAGCGCCAATCTGGTGCGCTGCTCCGACATCGCACTCAGGCTCAACCCGTCCGTCCAGGATCCCCTGCCCTACCACATGGTGATGCTGGAGGAAGTTCGCCGGCGAGCAGACGAGTTCGACATCCTGCATTTTCATATCGATCTGTTGCACTATCCGCTGGCGGCGGCCTTTGCCGACAAAATGGTAACGACGCTCCACGGCCGGCTCGACTTGCCCGACCTCAAGCCCTTCTACGCCGTCTTCCCTCGCTATCCCCTCGTCTCCATATCCGATGACCAGCGCCGGCCGATGCCACCGGTCAACTGGGCCGGGACCGTCTATCACGGTCTGCCGAAGGATCTTCTGCCGCTCACTGTCGATCCTGCCGGCGATTACCTTGCCTTCCTCGGCCGCATCTCTCCGGAGAAGCGCCCGGATCGCGCGATCGAGATCGCCGCACGCGCCGGCATGAAACTGAAGATTGCCGCGAAAGTCGACGCGGCTGACCAAGCCTATTGGGACGACGTCATCCGCCCGATTGTGGAACGTCACCCGAACGTGGAGTTCATCGGTGAAATCAACGAACATCAAAAGGCGGCTTTCCTGGGAAATGCCCGCGCGCTGCTGTTCCCGATCGACTGGCCCGAACCGTTCGGCCTGGTGATGATAGAGGCCATGGCTTGCGGCACACCGGTGGTCGCGTTCCGGAGCGGGTCGGTTCCCGAGGTGATCGACGATGGTGTAACCGGTTTCATCGTCGGAGATCTCGAGGAAGCCGTTGCCGCTGTCCGTAACATCGATCGCCTCGACCGCCGCGAAGTACGGGCCGTTTTCGAAGAGCGCTTCACGGCGGAACGAATGGCTCTCGACTATCTTGCAATCTATCGTGGGCTGCCGGGCGCACAGGACGAGATCATGCCGATCCCTGCCCTGGCGGGGAAGCCGATTACGGTCGACTGGGAACCTGCCGCCTGAGCGGAGACGGTCGCCATGGAGCAGATTAGAGCCGAAGCGTCCAACGCCGCGGTGCCGGATGGGCTAACCAGGCCACTGGCACAGTTTTTCATCCCTGCCACCACATCGCTCCAGGAGAGGCGGCCGCGCAACCTCAAACACGGCGATACATTCGCCGTGTTTGATGCCAATGGCGACGCACTTTCCGGGCCTGGAAGTCCAGAGGGTCTTTATTATCGGGACACACGCCACCTATCCCACCTCTATCTGACCATCGAGGGTCAGCGGCCGCTGCTTCTGTCCTCGACGCTACGCGACGACAACGCCACCCTGACATGCGATCTCACCAATCCCGATTTATTCGATGAAAAGGGTCGGCTGGTGCTGGAACACGATCTGCTGCACCTGCGTCGCTCCCGGTTTCTGTGGAATGGTACCTGTTACGAACGGCTTGCCGTCCACAACTACGACGAGAGGCAACGGCAGGTTCGGATCGAGATCGCCTTTGCAGCGGATTTCGCCGACCTCTTCGAGGTTCGAGGCTCGCGCCGCAGCCGGCGTGGTTCGCTGCAGGAGCCGAAGATCGGCCCCGATCAGGTAACGCTCGCCTATGACGGGCTCGATGGTCGGCGCCGTGCCACCACCATCCGCTTTGATCCGGCGCCGGATCGCCTCGACGCCGACAACGCTGTCTTCCTGTTCGATATCGGGCCCAAGCAACACCAGATCCTGGTTCTCGAAATCGACTGCAACGGGGCAGGTGATACACACACCCCGCGCCGCGCCTTTCTTGGTGCCCTCCGGGAAGCTCGGCGGGCGTTGCGCACGTCGTCTTCGCGGGCCGCGGCGATCGTCACATCAAACGAGATATTCAATGAGGCGGTCCGCCGATCCGTGTCGGATCTCTACATGCTCATCACAGATACGCCGGAGGGGCCTTACCCCTATGCCGGCATCCCCTGGTTCAGCACCGTCTTCGGCCGCGACGCGCTGATCACGGCGCTTGAGACGCTCTGGCTCGACCCGGCCATTGCGCGTGGCGTTCTTCTGCATTTATCGGCCAACCAGGCGCGCGATTTCGATCCGGAGGCCGACGCCGAGCCGGGCAAGATCCTGCATGAAATCCGCCGCGGCGAGATGGCGGAGCTGAAGGAGGTTCCGTTTCGCCGCTATTACGGCAGCGTCGACGCGACACCGCTCTTCGTCATGCTGGCTGGCGCCTACCTGGTGCGCACGCACGACAAGGCGACAATCGAGCGGCTCTGGCCCAGCATTGAATCGGCATTATCCTGGATGGAAGAATACGGCGACCGTGACGGCGACGGCTTTCTTGAATACGGCCGCCGCACGGTCGATGGCCTGGTCAACCAGGGCTGGAAGGACAGCCATGATTCCGTTTTCCACGCAGACGGCACACTGGCGCGGGGACCGATTGCACTCGTAGAGGTCCAGGCTTATGCCTATGGCGCTTGGTGCTCCGGCGCCGCCATGACTCGTATCCTCGGCCACAACGACCGGGCAGGCGTTTACGAGCAGCGGGCGGAGGCCCTTCGTTCCGCGTTCGACGCCGCGTTCTTCGACGAGGAACTCGGCACCTATGTTCTGGCGCTGGACGGTGACAAGCGCCCATGCCGGGTCAGGTCGTCGAACGCCGGCCATGCGCTGCTGACGGGGATCGCCTTTCCTGATCGGGCGCCAGCGCTCGCAAGGACGTTGATGAGTTCAGCCTCCTTCTGCGGATGGGGCGTGCGAACGCTTGCGGCCTCCGAAGCACGCTATAACCCAATGAGTTATCACAATGGCTCGATCTGGCCGCACGACAACGCGTTGATTGCTGCGGGGCTAGCCCGTTACGGCTTCAAGCGCGAGGCCGCTCGCATATTCGAGGGTCTGTTTGCCGCTTCGACCTATATCGACCTGCGTCGGCTACCAGAACTTTTCTGCGGCTTTGCGCGTCAGCGCTCACGTGGGCCGACCTTCTACCCCGTCGCCTGCATGCCCCAAGCCTGGGCGGCGGCCGCCCCGCTTTTCATGCTGCAGTCCTGCCTTGGCCTCGGCTTCGACCCCGCGGGGCTCCGCATTACCTTCGAGGAACCGGTGCTGCCGGATTTTCTCGGCGAGGTCATGCTGCGCAACCTCGTGCTCAATGGCGGCTCTGTCGACGTGGCCCTGCGCCGCTCCGGAGCGCAGATTGTGGTCGATGTCCTCAACCGCTCCGGTCCCCTGCGGGTGCTAACGACCTCCTGATGCGGATCCCGTTGGCACTTGATCCAACACTACGCCGCCCCAGGGGGCTCCTGTCGCCCAGCGCCGGCTTCCTGAAATCTTACCCTCTTGAACTGCTAATAGGCTGAACTAAATCATCATTCGCCGGCGCCACATGGGCCGGCAAGGCCGTGTGGGCGATGAAAGTGCCCTACGGCGAGGTTGTCTTGTATCCATGTTGCTCAGTGGAGAATGTGGCTATGAGAACCAATGTCGACCTGTCTCCCTTGTTCCGACTGAGTGTCGGCTTTGACCGCATGCTTGACGTGCTCGAATCTGCGAACCGCGCCGAGCCGCGCAACAACTGGCCTCCTTACGATATCACTAAGAACGGAGATGACAGCTACCGCATTACGATGGCGGTGGCGGGCTTCTCGCAGGATGATCTGACCGTCACGCAGGAGCAGAATGTGCTGATGGTGACGGGCAAGAAGGCCGACGATGACGGCGCTCAATATCTGCATCGCGGCATTGCTGCCGGCAGCTTTCAGCGCCGTTTCGAGCTTGCCGATTACGTCGAAGTCGTGGGGGCACATCTGACGGATGGCCTGCTGACGATCGATCTCAAGCGCGAGCTTCCCGAAGAGATGAAGCCGCACCGGATCGAAATCAGAACCGACGCTGCACTGGCCAGAGGCGAGATGAAGCAGCTCGAAGGCGAGAAGCAGGCAGCCTGAGAACCGACTGATCAGTAACCTGCTGACAACCAGGCGCCGGTCGCCCGATCCGAGGCGTTTGGCGGAATTGGCTTGGCTCAAGATAGCTGGTCGCCGCCAAAAGAGCTGGGGCCACTGCACCCGGCCGGTGAGCTCGACCGGAGCCCGGCGCCAACGAGATATCTGTCGCTTCAAAATGGAGGACGTCATGAATATGCGGGATCTGATCCCCTGGGGCCGTGGCAACACCAATCCGGTCCCTCTGTCTTATCGCGATGAACGTGATCCATTCCTCTCACTGCATCGAGAGGTCAACCGCTTGTTCGACGATGCTTTCCGAGCCTTCGGACGACCGCTTGCCAATGGCGGCCTGCCGTCGTTCGGTAGCTTCACCTGGCCGAGCGTCGAGATTTCGGAGACCGACAGCGACGTCCGGGTAACGGCGGAGATGCCCGGCCTTGCGGAGAACGACATCGAGGTTCTGCTCAAGGACGGCATGCTGACGCTGAGGGGTGAAAAGCGCTCAGAGACTGAGGACAAGGAAAGGCAGTTTTCCGAGCGCTACTACGGCCGCTTCGAGCGTCATATTCCCCTCAACGCCGAGATTGACGAGGACAGGGTCGACGCTCGCTTCAAAAACGGTGTGCTGACAATCGTTCTACCCAAGACCGAATCGGCGCGGTCACAGGTGAAGCGCATCGCCATACGAAGCTGACAACCGACAGGTTCGGCGGCGGGTTGACGAACCGCCGCCGGCACCATCCTTCGCCAGAGGGAGGGATGAGCCATGAAGGAGAACCTGAGAGAGCAGGAAACAAACGAAGCGATCTGCAAACGCCCCTCCAATGACAATCGGCGCGCTCCAGTGTCAATGGGGCGTTCGACCTTTCCAGAACAGGCATTCGCCCGAATCCACAAACCGTCTCGTGCCGTCACGACTTCCGGTAGGGCGCGCGCGAAGAACTGGCGATTGACGTTCGAGCGCTACAGGGCACCCTTTATCGAACCACTGATGGGCTGGACCGGCGGCGATGATACCCTGACTCAGGTCGAGCTTAGTTTTCCGACGCTGGAAGCCGCCATCCGGTACGCCGAACGCCAGGGGCTTTCCTATACCATCTCGGCCCCGACCGGATCGGTTCAGCGTGTGCAGACCGCCGCGCGCACAGCCAGTGACTTCGTGGATCTCATGTTGGAGAGGCTCGGCTTGATCGCCCTTCGGGAGAGCTACGGACGCGCAATCGCCGACGCCGCAAACCGCAATGACCCGCAGGGCGCGGATACCTGGACTTCACCAATGGACGTCGTCCGGGCAGGCAATCTCCCGCTCGATGCAAAACGCGCAATCCTCGTCGATTGGGCTTGGACGGAATACCTAATCGATCAGGCTACAAATGAGGGCATGCCGGAAAACGGGCGGCCATCGCGACTCGATGAAGTTGAACAGGCGCTGCTTGCTCTTGAACGCCGGGCCGCGCCAGCGGCTGAGCCAGCCTTGGAATCGTGGGTGGCGGCATGAGGTGCGGCCATGGATCCGTTCGTCGTGCTCGACTGTGCGAAGGTCTTGCCGAACCGGTTCGCACTTACGCTGGCGGCTGCAGCACGCAGCCGCGCGCTCTGCCGCGGCGGTGAGCCGAAACTGGCACGGCCTTCGACAAACGTGATCGATCTTGCACTGCATGAGATCGCTGAAAGCGCCTTCACTTCGCGCGAACTGGAATCGCTTCTTCTTGGTTCGGGCGACGCACAGTCTCTTGCTCCTTCCACTTCGGATCATTCCAGCCAGCAGCTGTCCCGCTCGGACCGTTCCGGACCGGCGTCCTCGGCCGAGGATGCGGCCCGCTCATCTGCAACGACCAACGTCAGGAGGAGAATGAACGATGCTGAAGTCACCTTCGCTTGATACCCGGACGGTTCTTGACGGTGTCAACGTTCTTGCCGGTCTAGGGCTTGCGCTTTCGCCCTGGTATCTAGGGTACACGGGTGTAACTGCCGCCGCGTGGAACGCTTGGATTGTGGGGGCGATCGTGGCCCTGGTCGCAGCCGCTGCCCTGTTCGCCTTTCATCGGGCCGAGGAGTGGGGAAACCTTGCCTTGGGTCTGTGGGCCTTGGTTTCACCTTGGGTGCTCGGATTCTCAGCGGTGACCGCCGCCGTTGCGGTCCATTTGATTGCGGGCGTCATCATCGCGGTTCTGGCGGGAGGTCGCCTGAGGTTCGCTGAGAGCGGGCCGCACCCGACCGCGTGAGGCGTTCCCAAGCGGTCCAGCACAGGACCTACATTCCAGCGCCGCGGCTGTCAGCATGATGGCCGCGGCGCAGTCTTTGTGCTGGCTGAGTAGCCTGCCGCGCGAGATCTGACTTGCTCCAACGGTAAGGGTCCTTTACCGATCCTGAGCACAATGACTCGGACCTGTGATAGCGGGTTCGGAATTCGCCGGCGAGGCCGTGCCCGATGAACGACTCCAGGATCGCCCCCCCAGACTCCGCGGAGATCCGAAGGGGAAGTCCGGGCGAGGTGTTTGCCGCCTTTCTGAAGCTCGGGCTGACGTCGTTCGGCGGACCAATCGCGCATCTCGGCTATTTCCGCCAGGAACTCGTCGTCCGCCGGCGTTGGATCGACGAGGAGGGCTATGCGGATCTGGTAGCGCTTTGCCAGTTTCTACCTGGCCCAGCATCAAGCCAGGTTGGCTTTGCGTTGGGACTGCTGCGCGGTGGCCCCATCGGCGCGGCGGCCGCATGGACGGCCTTCACGCTGCCCTCGGCGGTCCTTCTCGTGCTGTTCGCGCTTGGGGCGGCGACCTTCGAGGGGACGGCCGGATCAGGCATTCTGCATGGCCTGAAGGTGGTCGCGGTCGCCATCGTTGCCCAGGCCGTCTGGGGCATGGCACGCACGCTATGCCCGGACCGTGCACGCGCCAGCATCGCACTCGCCGCCGTACTTCTGGTTATGTTGATTTCGGGGTCGATCGGCCAAATCGCCGCGATCGCAACTGGCGGCCTGGCCGGACTGTGGCTGTGCCGGACCAAGGTTAGCCCCAATATTCCCGGCCGTCTGACTTTCCCGGTTTCCTACACCGCCGGGGCGGTCGCGCTCATCCTTTTCTTCGTCCTGCTCGTCGGCCTCCCGACCGTTATGACGGCCACAGATGCACAGGGCCTTGCCGTCTTCGATGCATTTTACCGGGCCGGAGCGCTGGTGTTCGGAGGGGGCCATGTCGTGTTGCCGCTGCTGGAATCACAGGTCGTCCGAACCGGCTGGGTGTCGGCAAGCGACTTCCTGGCGGGTTATGGTGCGGCGCAGGCTGTGCCCGGTCCGCTCTTCACCTTCGCCGCCTATCTGGGCACAATCCTTGACCCGTCCCCCAATGGACTCATTGGGGCGGCGGTCGCACTCGTTGCGATTTTCGTTCCCGGATTCCTGTTGCTCGTCGGTGCGGTCCCCTACTGGGATGCCTTCCGGGCTCGCCCGAGCGCACAGGCGCTGATGCGCGGCACGAACGCGGCCGTCGTCGGCATTCTCGGCGCGGCGCTCTACCAGCCGGTGTGGACCAGTGCGATCGTGGGCCCTTACGAATTCGCCCTGGCCGTGACCTGCTTCGTCCTCCTCATGGTGTGGAAGGCACCACCATGGTCTGTTGTCATCGTCGCCGCTTTCGGCGGTCTCCTGATCGACTTTGCCTAAGACAGTGGCGGGCTGGCCAGCGCCGCCTCGCCGGTGCGGGATCGCGGCCGATTTCAGGCGCCCGGCCCGGCGCGGGCTACCCGCTCTCCATTGCGATCAAAGAGATGCAGATGCTGGGACGGGAAGGATACAGAGATCGCCTTTCCCGCGTTCAGGACGCTGCGATCGGTGGTGAAGACCTTGAAGGGCACGCCATGAAAGGCAAGGTGCAGGATCGTGCCAAAGCCGGTTGCCTCGGTAAGGTTGAGCGCGGTCTCAAGACCCGCGTCGTCGATCACCACATGTTCCGGCCGGATACCGAGGGTGACAGGAGCATCCGGCTCAAGCGCATAGGCATATGGCAACGCAATCAGCGTCCCGTCTTCGAGCCTGGCCGCAGCACCGCTCTCACCCGGTTGATAGCGGGCCGCGATGAAGTTCATGCCGGGTGAGCCGATGAAGCCGGCGACGAAAAGATTGGCGGGACGATCGTAAAGATCGAGCGGGTTTCCCACCTGCTGCACGATGCCACCATGCATGGCGACGATGCGGTCGGCGAGCGTCATCGCCTCGATCTGGTCGTGCGTGACATAGATGGAGGTGGCGCCGAGTTCACCATGCAGTTTCTTGATTTCGGCGCGCATCTGCTCGCGCAGCCGGGCGTCGAGGTTCGAGAGTGGCTCGTCGAACAGAAAGGCTTTGGGTTGGCGGACGATGGCGCGGCCCATGGCAACGCGTTGACGCTGCCCGCCGGAGAGCGCCTTCGGTCGCCGCTCGAGCAGCGGCTCGAGGCCAAGCTTGGCAGCGGCGGCGGATACGGCGCTCGCCACCCGCTCGCGCGGCGTCCTGCGCAGCCTCAGGCTGTAGCTCATGTTCTGCGCCACGCTCATATGCGGATAGAGGGCGTAGGACTGGAATACCATGGCGATATCGCGGTCTTTCGGTGCCAGGTCGTTGACGCGTTTGCCCGCAATCAGGATGTCGCCGCCCGTAACTTCCTCGAGGCCCGCGATCATTCGTAGCAGCGTTGACTTGCCGCAACCGGACGGACCCACCAGCACGATGAACTCGCCGTCTCTGATATCGAGGTCTACGCCATGCAGCACCTCGATCCTGCCATAGGATTTGCGGATGTCGCGGATGTCTATAGACGCCATGGATGCCCTTTCAGCCCTTCACAGCGCCTGCCGTCAGGCCCTGAACAAGATAGCGCTGGATGAAGAAGAAGAAGATGCAAGCCGGAATCAGCGCCAACACGCCAGCCGCCATCATCTGCCCGAAATCCACCGAGAACTTTGAAACAAAGGACAACAGCCCGACAGGGAAGGTGGCCGCCTCGTTGCCGGATATCAGCATCAGCGCAAACAGAAGCTCACTCCAGGCGGCGGTGAAGACGAACCCGACGGTTGCTGCGATCCCGGGCAGGGTGAGCGGAAGAATGATTTGCCGGAAGGCCATGAACTGGGTCGCGCCGTCGATCTTCGCGGCTTCTTCCAGATCCCTCGGGATTCCGTCGAAGAAAGACTGCATGAGGAAGGTGGCGAAGGGCACGTTGAAGGCTGAATAGACGATGATCAGACCGGTCAGACTGTTTGTGAGTCCCAGCGGTGACAACAGCCGGAAGATCGGCGCGACCAGCATCACCAGTGGGAACATCTGGGTAAGCAGCATGAGCGCCACGATCCAGTACTTTGCCCGGAAACTGAAACGCGACAGCGCATAGCCGGACAGCGACGCTACGGCCGTCACCACTACGGCAGTGGAACCGGCCACGATCAGGCTGTTTCGGAAGAACTGTGGGAAATCGCTGTGAGCGATGACAAAGCTAAAATGGTCGAAGCTGACACGCGACGGCCACATGCGCACACCTTCCGAATAAAGCAGGTCGTTGGGCGTGAGCGAGACCTTGAGCAGCCAGAACAGCGGAAAAAGGGCAAACAGGACATAGGCAAGGACCGCCAATCGGTGTGCGATGGTGAGGATCAATGAACCTGCTCTCATGTCCTCATCCCCTGTTCAGCAGCGTCTGGCGCAAAAACACGATCAGCATCGAATAGACGAGCAGCAGGGCGAGCAGCACCATGGCCACTGCCGAGGCATAGCCGAAGTCTAGGCGCGTGAAGGCCTGGGTGAAGATGTAGCTGGCGACGATCTGCGTTCGGTCGGCCGGCCCGCCATTGGTCATGACGACGATCAGATCCGCGAAATTTGAGATCCACACCGTACGGAGCAACACTGTAATGGCGATGGTCGGAGCCAGAAACGGCAGCGTAATCGAGATGAATCGCTGCAGCGGCCCTGCCCCGTCGATGGCTGCAGCCTCATAGAGGTCGCGCGGGATGGCCTGCAGCGCGGCGAGCAGCGTGATGGCGAAGAACGGAATTCCCCACCAGACATTGGCAATGATCGGCCCCCACATGGCCAGCCGAGGATCGGAGAGAATGTTGTTCGGCTCGCTCAAGATGCCGAGAGCATAGAGCCAGTGCGGCAGCGGGCCGATGACGGGATTGAACAGCCAAGCCCAGTTGAGGCCGGTGAGAAAAGTGGGAACCGCCCATGGGAGGAAGACCAAGGCCTGGGCGATGCCGCGGCCGGCGAACGGCTTATCGAGCAACAAGGCCAGGACCAGTCCGAAGACGAACTGCAGAAGGACGGAGGTGCCTGTCCACCACACCGTGTTTGCGAGCGCCCTGTGGAATGCCCTGTCATCCGCCAGAGCCCGGAAATGATCGAGACCGACGAAACCACCGGAAAACGGATTGAGGATCTGTACGTCGCGGAAGGCATAGGAAATGCCGATCACCAGCGGCACCAGCATCACGGCGACGATGAGGATGAGCGCCGGCGCACTGTACAGATAAGGCTCGCTGCCATGGGCAAGGCGCCGCAGCAGAGGTCTGCGGTTGGGCCGACGATCTGTAAAGACGGCAGTGGCCATTGAGCGGAATCTCGCTTGCTGCGTGAGTGTCGCACCATGCTGAGGTGGGAGCGGGCGGCGGGCGAAGCTGGCCAAGGCCTCTTGCCCGCCGCTACCGGATTATTTGCCGGCGAGGTGTTTCTGCTGCGCCTTGGTCAGGTATTCCGCCCATTGCTCGGCCAGGTCCTCGGGCGAAATGTCGCCGAGGAGGGCTTCCTGTCCGGTCCTGATCGCGAGCGAATCCTTGAAGAAGGCGAACTCCTCAAGATGGGTCGGCATGACGGTCGGCACTGCGTCTGGATCCTCAAGCTCTTCGAACCAACCGGCAAACTGCGGGCTCGAATAGAAGGGATCGTTCTCGGCGGACGTGTGGACCGGCAGGGCGCCGGTGCGCTTGTTCCACTCGACGTTGCCCTCCGGGCCTTCGAGCGTTTCAATCAGCTTCCAGGCGAGATCCTTGTTTTTGCTCGCAGACATCATCGACCAGCCGGCATAGCCGATGGTCGGGAAAGTCTTGCCCGACGGCCCCTTGGGCATGGTCGTCACACCATAGTCGTCCGCGTTCATGCGCTCGGCGATCGCGATCAGGGCGTCTGGATCCTGGTCGAGGAAGGCGCAGGTGCCGGTATAGAAGCCGGCGACGATTTCGTTGAAGCCCCAGTTGACGCTGTCCTTCGGCGCCAAGCCGTTCTTGTAAAGGTCGATGACCCAGGTCAGCCCCTTCACCCAGCCGTCACTGTTCATGGTCGAGGTGCCGTCTTCATTGAAGAAGGTGTTGTCACCTGCCATGGTCGCGCCGAACATGATCCAGCCGTTGAGGCCGCCAGGTCCGCCGCGCATGCAGTAACCGTACTTGCCGGGCAGGGCCGATACCTTCTTTGAGACCTCGACAAATTCGTCCATCGTCTTTGGTGGCGCGGCCACACCGGCCTCTTCGAGCAGCTTCTTATTGTAGAACATTGCGCGCAGGTAGAAGCCGTAGGGCAGCATGTAGGCGGTGTCGTCGACGTCCCGTCCGAGTTCCAGCGCGCGGGCCGTCAGACCGTCTGTGTGCTCCCATGTCTCGAGATAGGGCTCGAGGCTTTCGAGCATGCCGTTGTTGGCATAAAGCGAGAGCCACGTATCGGGCATCTCCATCACGTCCGGAATTTCGCCGGCCGATACCATGGTGGCAAACTTCTGGAACGCCTCGCCCCAAGGCAGCGAGATAATCTCCACCGTTGTCCCCGGATTGGCCTCCTCAAACCTGGCGACGATGGACTTCAGCGTCTCCGTACGGGCCGGGCTGGTGATCACCTCGACCAGCTTCAGGCTCTCGGCCGCTGCTGTTCCCGTCATCAGCGAGGCGAACAGGGCCGCCGTCAACAGCTTTTTCATATCGGTTCCCCTTTCTTCTCTTTCATGGCTCTCTTTCTTCAGGATCTGGAAGCAGCGGCCATCGCTCCTTCCAGGTCGGCCCACAGCGCCTCGACGCCTTCGAGGCCGACATGCAGACGCACCGAACGTGGGTGGATACCGAACGCAACCGCAGAATTTGGCTCCGCCTTCTGGTTGAGGACGATCGCGGCGGGCACGATGAGGCTCTCATGTCCGCCCCAGCTCACGCCGAGCTTGAAGAGGCGCAGCCGGTCGGCGAAGGAGCGGATGTCTATCCCTTCGCGAAAGACGAAGGAGAACAGGCCCGACGTGCCTTCGAGGCCCGGTGGCAATGCATTGGCAAGCCCCGGGTGGCGTACCGTTTCCACCAATGGGCTGTCCGCGAGTCGCCTTGCGATTGCAAGCGCTGCCGCCTGGTGCGCCGTCATCCGGGCAGGAAGCGTGCGCATGCCACGGATCAGAAGCCAGGCATCGAAGGGTGACAGCTTGCCGCCGAGATAGGCGTAAGCCTCGGCGCGAATCCGCCCGATCAGTTCCCTCGAACCGGCCACCACGCCGGCGACCACGTCGCTGTGACCGCCCAGATACTTCGACGCCGAATGGACCACCAGATCGACACCGAGCGTCAACGGCCGTTGGAAGACCGGGCTTGCCCAGCTGTTATCGATCATGGTGAGCACGCCCTCCGCCTTTGCGAGAGCGGCCAAGGCGCCGACATCATGGGTCTCCATCACCCAGCTCGTCGGGCTTTCCATGTAGAAGAGTTTCGCGCCCGGCAGCGCCTTGGCGACGGCCTCGTGATCGCGCCCGTCGACATAGGTCACCTCCACACCCATCCGCTTCAAAAGCGTGCCGAACAGGCGAAAGGTGTCGGGATATAAGTGCCGGACCGCAACGATGCGGTCTCCGGGTTGAACGAAGCTGAGCACCGTGGATGAAATCGCAGCCATGCCGCTGGCAAATCCGAGGGCGTCCTCGCCCTCTTCCAGCCTTGCCAGCATCTCCTCGAACATGCGCACCGTCGGGTTCAGCCCGCGCGTGTAGATGGGCCGCATCTGTTCGCCGCGATAGGTGGCGAGCATCTCGTCATAGCTCGCGAAGGTGAAAAGCGATGTCTGCACAATGGGAGGCACCACCGCATCAAAGGCGTTGGCTCCATCATGGGCGACGATAAGCGCGGCGCGGGAAAGCGGGTCGGAACCGCCGGTCATTTGGACATTTCCTTGATGTCTTCCTCGACGATCTCGAGGATCTTCAGTGTCTTCTGCCGTGCCCGCTCTGCGTCCTGCGCCAAGATGGCGTCGAACAGTTCACGGTGGAACGGGAAGGAGCGGCGGGCGAAATCCTGGCGTTCGAAGGGATGCTTCCAGAAGCGTTCGAAGGCTTCGCGCATCTGCTCGAGAAGCTGACGGAAGAGCGGATTGTGGGTGGCGTCGTAGACGGCCAGATGAAAGGCAAGATCCTCCGGCCCGGACGTCCCTTTGGCCAGGTGTACGCGTTCCATCTCCTCGAGCTTTTCCTCGATGACCGCGATGTCATCGTCCGTTCGCCGCCGGGCCGCTACCGCGCTCGCCTCCGCTTCAATGCCGCGACGCACCTCCAACGTCTGCAGAAGGGCGTCGCGGAGATCAGCGGTGTTCAGCGACAGCGGCATGTGGATGGTCGCAGCCGAAACCGGCTTTCTAAGATAGCTGCCGCTGCCCCGGCGTGTGGCGATGACCCCGAGCGCCTCGAAGCGGCGGATCACTTCGCGGATCGTTGAGCGACCCACGGCAAGGGCGGCCATCAGTTCCCGTTCGGCGGGGAGCCGGTCGCCCGCCTTCAATCCGGCGCGCTCAATATAGGCCGCCAGAGCCTCCGACACCTGCTCCACCCGATCCTGGGCGGGCAACTGCTCGATGATCGGACGGTCCCCCACTGATCCCCCACTCTGCCTTCAGCTCCAGGTGGCAGTCCAAATTGGTCTGACATCTGACAGATTGATCCAACGCATGGCGGCGGTCAAACGTTTTGTCGCAGGCGCGCCGACTTCGGCACCCGCTTCGGCGATGCCGGCTTTGGGCTGCCAGCCGCGTCGGTATCGAGCCTGGTTCAGCTTCGGCCCGCACCGCAGGACGACAGGAGTTGCAGGATCAGCCGGCGCTCGTTGCCTTGCATGGTTTTAATGGCGGCGTGCCGGAAGCGAGCGGCATGTCCAACGCGGCCAAGTTCGTGGTCGTCTCAAGGATCCGGCGCCGCGAGGGGCCAAGATGGTTGCCCGCCGCGGCTATTCTGAAGCCTCTTCGGTAGTGCTCGGCATTAGAACGATGGGCCTGCTCGCAAGGATGAAGGCGCGCTGCAGGAAGAGTCCGCTCCCCACAGCAGCCAGATGCAGCCTGTCAAGCCCGTGCGCTACATTGTGCTGGGCAACCAGGTTGACAGAGCCGGGAAGGCAAGCAGCACGGTGAGCATCGCCAACTCCAGGAGCACGAACGGCCATACTCCACGGATGGCGTCCGCCGCCCGGACGCGACCCTCACCGGCCGCAACGACGGCGAAGAGATTGATCCCCATCGGCGGCGTAATCGCCCCGATTTCCACCATCTTCACGAAGAGCACCCCGAACCAGATGCCGTCGATCCCTAGCTCCCGCGCGATGGGATAGACGAAAGGCAACGTGATCGCCGCCATCGAGGCGCCGTCGATGAACATGCCGAGAACAAGGTAGAGCGCGACCAGGATGGCGAGAAACTGCCACTTGCCGATACCGCTGGCCGTCAACGCCTCGGTGAGTTCCGGCACGAAGCCCGACGTGATCAGAAAGCGGGAGAAAATGAACCCGGCCATGACAATGAAGAGCAGCGAGCCGGCAAGCAACGCGGAGTCTGTCAGGCTCTTCCAGATTGCCTTGCCCGAGATCCGGCGCTGCAGGCCGGCGATTGCCAACGCCCCGGCCGCCCCGATTGCACCGGCCGCCGAAGGCGCGAAGAACCCGCCGTAGATGCCGCCGAGCACGATGCAGACAAGCACCGACACCGACCACAGCGGCGCCAGCGCCGCCAACCGTTCGCGCAGGCTGAAACGCTCCCGCGGCGGCGGCGCCAGGTCAGGCCTGAGCCTGACCATGATCGCGATCAGCGCGACATAGCTAACGGCCGTCAGCAATCCGGGAACCATGCCGGCGACGAACAGCTTGCCGACGGATTCCCCGGTCATGATCCCGTAGAGGACGAAGCCGAGCGACGGCGGGATCATCACCGCGAAGGTACCCGCGGCGGCGATGCACCCCGCGCTCATCTCGCGCCGGTAGCCGAGCCGCTCCATCTGCGGCAGCACCATGCGCGAGAAGACGGCGGCGTTGACCACGGTCGAACCCGAAACCGCGGCAAATCCGGCCGAAGCCAGCGTGACGGTGAGATACAGCCCGCCCTTGGTACGTGCGAGCCATTTCGAGATCGCCTCGAACAACGCCTCGATCATGCCTGCGCTGGCGGCGATGTTCCCCATCAGGACGAACATCGGCACGACGATGAAGGCGTATTCCGCCGCCGTAGTGTAGGGCACCGTCTGGAACGTGACGAGCGTCAGACTGGCTCCGGCCAGGACATACATCCCCGCGGCGGCCGTGAGCGCGGTCGCAATTCCGATCGGAACCCCAAGGCCCGACAGTACTACGATGGAGACGAGGGCAAGCGATCCTGTCGCAAGAGGCGTCATGTCGTTCAGCCTCCCTGCACGCCGCGACCGTCTTCCCCCCACAGCACGACCCGGCGCACCAGCTGACGCAGGAACTCGAGCAGGGCGACCATGTTACAGGCGAACACGAAAACTTTCACCGGGTAGAGCGGGAACGCAACATAGCCCGGCGACAGCTCGAACACGGCGACGCTCCGAGCGGCGAGCTTGCCCGTCTGCCACGCCAGCAGTGCGAACACGATCGTCCCCGACGAGAGGGCGAGCAGATCGCTCAACTTGCGGGCAGCGCCTCCGAACTGCTGGCTCAGCACGTCGACGACGATATGGGCCCGGCGGCGCTGGATGGCCGCGAACGCGCCGAACACCGTCATCCCCATAAGCACTTCCTGCAATTCGAAGGCGCTCGGCACGGCGATACCGAGCAGCTGCGATCCGACCACGTCCGCTGTGCCTATGACGAACAGGGCGACGAGGCAGAGCCCGGAGCAAGCCAGCATCAGCTCGGCAAGCCACCGGACCACGGCGTCGATGAAACTCCAGAACCGCACCATCGGCATCTGTATCACTGTCGTTCCATTTTCGCTCATGGTCCTGTCCTCCCCCTTTCGGCCTCAGCTATTGCGCCGGCACGCCAAGCGCCTCTCGGGCATAGGACACGATCTGATGCGCCTCCTCCCCGCGGCCTTCGGCCCGCTGGCGCTCTTCCCAATGCGCCATCAGATCGGGCAGTCCGGCAAGAAGTTCCTCTGCCTGCGGGAACGGCACGAGTTCGACACCCTCGTCGAGCAAGGCCTGAATGGCCGCGCCGGATTTCGCTTCCGTGTTCTTCAAGGCAAAGACTTCGGTCTCCCGGCCGGCCTCGGTAATGAGGGACTGGACGTTCTCCGGCCAGGTATCCCACACCGCCGTCGGAACAAGCGTCGGTGCGAACTCGATCATGCCGAACGGAATGTCGATCAGATACTTGGCGACTTCATAGAGCTTCAGATTGTGCAAGAACGGAGCCGGCAGGAAGGTGCAGTCGAAGATGCCCTTGTCGAGACCGTCGTACATCTCTGTTGTTATAACGTTGACGGCATTGGCGCCGAGAGACTGCCACATCACAGGCACGTAGGCACCGAACGCGCGCAGCCGGGCGCCCTTGAAATCCTCGATGGTGCGGAACGGCTTACTGCAAAGCAGATAGTAGCTCGGCAGATGACGCACGAAGAGAACCCGGGCACCGATCCGGTCGAGCTCGGCCTTGATGCCGGACGAATTGTCATAGAGCCAGTTCGACATCTCGACCAGCTTGGCCGCGTCGCGATGCACCGGATAGATCGTGTTCATGAAGCCCATCAGCGGCGTCTCGCCATACTGGGCCGTCTCCAGTGTGGTGAAGTCGACGGCGCCGGCCGAGATCAGAGGCAGCATTTCCTGCTGCTTGCCCAGGGTCCGGTTCCAGTAGACATCGACGATGATCTTGCCGCCCGAAAGCTCCTTCACCCGCTCGGCGAAGAACTTTTCGGATTCGGAGACAATGTTGTCCTCCGGAACATGCGTGGCGTATTTCAGCCGCAGCTCCGGAAGATCCTCGGCGACCGCCGATGCGATCGTGAGCAAAAGACCTGCCGCGATTGCGATGATTCGATGAACCTGCATCCTGCCTCCTCCCTTAAGTTCACATTTATGAACTATGTTCTGATTTCATCGCAGCACGGCCCACTTGTCAATCCTGCCTTTGCCTGATCATATCGCCGCACCAGGCGCACTTTCGCCGAACACGGTTCGAAATCGGAGGCCCATGGCCAAATGGTCAAATCCGCGACCCGCACGCTGGAAATTCTCGAGGTCGTTGCCGACGCCCCTGACGGGTTGACACATACGGACATCGCGAAAGCGCTGCGCATTCCGAAGAGCAGCCTGACCAACCTCCTCCGCAGCCTGGCGATCCGGCGCTATCTGCTGCTTGATCCGATCAGCGGCCTGTTCACGATCGGACCGGCGGTTTTGCCCCTGAGCCGCGCCTTCCTCGGCCGGCTCGATCTCGTCAAGACGATCGCACCTATCGCGGCCGGACTACGCGACGCCGTGGCAGAAGCCACCATTCTGGCAACACTTGACGGCAATGAGATCGTCGTCATCCATCAGGAACAGGCTAGGCACCCGCTGTCGGCGATCATGCGCGTCGGTGACCGCGCGCCTGCGCTCCTGACCGCGGCCGGGAAGGCCCTAGTGGCTTCCCTCCCCGAAGAGGAGATCGAGGCTCTGTTGCGCGCTCTGCCGGAGCAATCGCCGGCGCCGATCCGGCTTTCGGCCGATATGCTGTGCCAGCAGCTTGACGAAATCCGCCACGGAGCGTTGGCGATCAGCCGGGAGGAATATGTTCACGGCATCATTGCCGTCGGTCTGCCCGTCTTCGGTGCCGAAGAGAGCCGCCCGGCCGCCGCGATCACCGTCAATCTGCCCACGGCCCGCTTCAATGATCGCAAGTTGCGACAGATCGAAGGCGCGCTGCGTCAGGCGGCCGAAGAGGCGTCGCTTCGACTCGGCGGGACACCTCCCCAGGGAACCTCGTCCGCCGCTTCTCAGCTCGATGAGGTTGGTTGAACCTCAGCCGGAGCCTGCTCCCCGCTGACACGCTGCAGAACGCGGCGCTCCACTTCCGCCGCCTGCGGGTACTGCGGCCAATAGGTCCGAACATGAGGCACCGCCTTGCGGTCCTCGCTCGCCAGAAGCAGGGCTGAGGCCGTGTCGGTAACGCCCGGATCGCCGGTCAGCGGCGGCGTATGAAGTTCGACCAGCGTGCAGGGCCCGTCACCTTGCACCCATGACCAATGCACCGCATTGCGCGGGATTCGGAAGAAGTCGCCGGCGCCGACAAGGAACCCGTCATCCTGGACGAATATGTAAAGTTCTCCTTCTAGAACCAGGTTCAATTGCTCCGCATCATGAGTGTGCGGGATCGAATGATAGCCTGGGAAGCGGGTCGCAACGATCAGGCTGGATTCCAGGCCATAGGCGACCTTCGAGACGATGCGCCCCTGCTTCAGCATGTTGGGCGGCACCAGCACCGTGTCGCGGATCGACGCCGCACGAGCGATGAGATCTTCCACAGTCCCAGTGAGGAGATGGTGGCTAACAGGCATTTTCCGAAACTCCGCTTCGGCCGTGCTTGGGCGTGTGCACCATCCGCGGAACAGGGCGTTTCCGTCAGATGAACGGCAAGCACCATACGAGGCGCCGCGGTTGACCGTCAATCTCTGTTCACATATAAAAACTTTATTCTGATTTTGGAGGAGCGCATGACGGATGTAAGCACGGCGCTTCGCGGCAGACGCGCACTCGTCACGGGAGCGAGCAGTGGTGTCGGTCGCGTTACGGCATCGGCGCTCGCTGCCGCCGGGGCACAGGTGGTGGCGACCGGTCGCCGCGAAGATCAGCTGCGAGCCTTGAGCGAGGCCGCCCCGGCCGGAGTGATCAGCTTTGTTGCCGGCGACATCACCGACCGCAGCTTCATTGCCGCGCTGGCGGAAACCGCGGGGCCTGTCGATATTCTGGTGAACAACGCCGGCATCGCCCATCACGCCCCGTTCCTCGATGGTGACATCGACCTCTGGGAACGGATGATCGCCACCAACGTGACGGCCGTGCTGCGCCTTACCCAGTTGATCGCCCGCGGCATGGCAGCTCGCGGCGGAGGACACATCGTCAACGTTTCCAGCGCGCTCGCCCGAGCGGTCTTTCCGAATACGGCGGTTTATGCCGCGACCAAGCATGCATTAAGGGCACTGACGACAGGTTTGCGGCTCGACCTCCACAAGACGGGCATCAAGGTGACGGAAATCGCGCCGGGTCTGATCGGTGACACCGGCTTCCTCCGCCACACCAACCATCCGGCCTTCCTGCAAGGACTCGATGCGCGCCCCTACAAGCCGATCACGGCCGAGGACGTCGCCCGGGCCATCGTCTTTGCCGTGGGCACCGGCGGCAACGCCGAGGTGGACCTGATCGAGATTAAGCCAGTGGGCCAGCCGTGACGTCGGAGTGAAGCCCCAGACCCTTAAAACACCTCGAAGCCCCCGATACCAGCTTGGTCGCCGATGTCGGTGATAAGCATGTGGCCGGGAGACTGCATCACAAAGAACGGCAGTTTGGCCCGTTGCAAGGCCATCCCGGCCGTCTGCCCGCTGGCCCAGAAGACTGGCACTTCGTCTGACTCGACGGCGATCGGCAGTCCCCATTCGGGCTCATCAAGATCTTGGATGCCGATAACTTCCGGGTCTCCGACGTGCAGCGGGGCGCCATGGGCATGCGGGAACCGCGCAGTGATGACGCGCAGGGCGTCGAGATCGCGGCGGCGCACGGGACGCATCGATACGACCATTTCGCCACCGAACGCGCCAACCGGGGCCGTCGTGATCCGGCTGCGAAATAACGGCAGCGGCCTGCTCTGCGCCACATGCCGCAGTCGCACGCCCCGCTTGATCAAGGCCTGATCAGCGGTGAGTGCGGAGCCGAATGCCAGCGCGATGAGGTCATTCCGCCACAGGTCGGTGATGTCGGCCCGAACCTCGGCCAAGGTGCCGAATTTCAGAACGTCATATCGCGGAAGATCGGTGCGGACATCGACAGCTCCGAGGTCGGGAATGAGCGGGCTGCCGATGCGGCCGACACCGACGAGCGGCAGCGGCTTGGGATTTGCCCGGCAGAACGCAATGAAATCGGAGGCATGGCAACTGGGCAAGATGGCAATCCCGACCTGCAGTTTGCCCCTGCCGAGCCCCGCCGTCGGCCCATTGTAAGCCCCCTCCCGCACCAGCATCCGCACATCCCGCGCGTCACAGCCTCGCAGGTCGGTGTCCTCCGGCGGCATTCGATTGCAAACAACCGGAGTCGCGGCAGTGCTTGTTTCCGGCGTCGCCTGCCACATCCCCGTCATCACCGCTCGAACTGATTTGCCAGTGGTCTCGCTTGGCCCTCTGTGGCCCCGGCACCTGGTCGGCAAGCTCGGCCGTAGGTGTAGAATTGGCCTGACGATGCGCAATGCTTGCGCGTCGGAATGCGACCCTGCCCTGGCCGTGGACTCATCATCGGCCTGTCAATCAGGATACGCGAGCGAGAATGCGACACTTGAAGGCAGAAGAGCGCCCGTCGATCGAGAGCGGCCGTAATGGGCTCGGCGCGAACGAAGGTCCGATATCTTACCATTGCACCGCCCCGACATTAAGTTCCAATGCGCTGCGCCGAAAACAAAAATCTGCATAACTTTCCAACATTTAAAGTTATGCGCAGCAGATATACTTACGCTAGGGAAGAATATCCCTCACGTCACCACCAGAGATTGCTGACTTAATTGGGCGGAAACGTGGCGACACATCGAACGTTGACCGGAAAATGCCATTTCGATGCCATGTCCCCTCCCTTCGGCCGCCCAACCGGGCGTGCACGCGCCAGCCGCGTGAGAACGCGTCAGCTGCTGTCCTCCCGAGCTGAGCATCCGTAGTCCTCCATAGAAGGTCAATGAGGAGACAATGAGGAAGCGCCACTAGAGACAGTTCCGGCAGCCGAGCGCCTCGATCTGCTCGCCGATACCGCGCAGAAAAGCGATATCACGTTCCATGTAGGTCACCAGATAGGTAGCGTAGAGGACGAAGACGAAGCTGAACGCGAAGGTCTTCACCACAAGCGACAGGGCGAAAATATTGAGATGAGGCGACGCGCGGGTCAGAAAGGCTAGGATGAGATCGCTGAGAAGCTGACTGAGAATCAAGGGGAAGGCCAGCGTGAGCGCCATAAGAACAACGCGCGTCAGCAAATCTAGAAAGATCCCGGCCGCTTCGGGGCTGAAAACCGGTATGAGCCGATCGACCGGCCAGACCTCGTAGCTGGCGTAAAGGGCGGTCAGCATCAGCTCCAGTCCGCCGGCAACGAGAAAGACGGCAACCATGATGATGGCGAGCAAGGTGCCCGTCGCGCTCGTCTCATGGGTCATCATCGGGTCGATCAGGGTCGCCATCGTGCTCCCGCGCTGCAGATCGACGATATTGCCGGCCGCTTCGGCGGCCCAGAATGTGATCCCGAGCAGGAAGCCGAGCGTGAGTCCGACGATAGCCTCCTTGAAGATCAGAGCCACCATCGCGGGGCCGGTGGCACCGCTGCGCTCGAGTGACGCGACAATCAGGGGCAGGACCGGAAGCGCAAAGGCAAGCGCCACGCCATTGCGCAACAAACCGACCAGTCGGCTGCGTGAGAACAGTGGCATGATGGCGATCAGGCTGCCAAATCGCGCCAAGGCGAAGGCGCCGGCCACGAGATAGAGCTGCAGTCGTTCGAGTGAAGAAAAGAGCTGATCCAGGAGCATGGCCGTGTCTCAGCGCGTCACGAGCGGAAACTCGTCGAGCGCCCGCGACGCCTGCTCGGCAATCTGCATGCCGATAAGTGGCCCGAACACCATGATGACGACCAGGATCACCAGCAGCTTAATCGTCTGCGGCAAGCTCTGATCCTGGATTTGAGTCAGGGCCTGGGCGAGGCCGACCACAATGCCGATAACCAACGCCGCAACGATCGCAGGGCTCGATGCCACGAGCACCATCATCAGGGCACCCTGAATCTTGGCGAGAACGAAGCCGTCGGTCATCCGTCTGATCTCCTCGCCCAGGACATCGGTCGTCTCGGTCAGGCATAGCTTAGGATCAGGCCATGCAGGAGGCGCGACCAACCGTCGATGGCCACGAACAGGAGCAGTTTCAAGGGAATCGAGATCAGGACCGGCGGCACCATGATCATGCCGAGGGTCATGAGCACGTTGGCGACGACCACGTCGATCACCAAGAACGGCAGGTAAAGCAGGAAGCCGATCTCGAAGGCGCGCGTAAGTTCGGAGGCGACGAAGGCCGGCACGAGGATCGAGAGGTCATCGTCTCGCACGGATTGCTGAGCATTTTCCGGCCACAGCCGCGCCGTGCCGTCCAGGAAAAAGCGCCGTTCCTCGGGATGGGTGAATTCAAGCAGGTGCTGTTTCAGCGGCGCTTCCACGATCTGAGCCGCGCGCATCAGCTCCTCGGCATTCTGAAATTCTATCTGAGCCTCCTGCAACCGGCCCGACATTTCCGAAAGCAGGGGCGTGATCACGTAGACCGTCAGCACAAGGGCGATGCCGTAGAGCACCAGGTTCGGTGGCGTTTGTTGAACACCCAAGGCGTTGCGGACCAGGAACAAGACAACGGAGATCTTCAGAAAGCCCGTCATTGTCACCACGGCAAGTGGCAGGAGGCCCACCAGCCCGATGGCGACGAGGAGACCGAACACATTCGGAGCCCCCTCAACCATGCGCGAAGATGCGCAGGATGCGCACCCCCAAACCGTCGCCGATGCGGACGAGCTCGCCGCATCCGATGCGCTTGCCATTGGCAAGCAGATCGACCGCCTCCCGGTCGAGATCGGAGATGGGCACAACGGCCCCGGATGCAAGACGGCTCACCTCGTCGAGCGACATCGCCTTGCGACCAAGCTCGAAGACCACGGTGATGGGCAGGTCCTCGAGCGCCGCATCCTCGAGCGCGGCCACATCGGGCTCGGTCGTATCAGTCATTGTCCACTCCCATCTGGATGCACGCAGCGGGCTTGGCCCGGCGATAAGGCGCGCGCCTTCCCTCGCCACTACGACCGGCGCAACGAGCCGGTTCGCGAAAACCGCCCAGGCCGCCTCCTTGTCGACCTCGACCTCGTCGGTCATCACCACGTCGCCCGGCCGCAGACTGCGGACTTCGCCAACCGCAAGGCTCGTCGCCGACTTCCAGAAGCTGACGATAATGGGCAGGTCCGTCCTCAAACGCGGTGCCACGCCTCTCCTGTCGAGAAGCTCGCCGACTTGCATCGCGACACCGTCCGTCACCCGCAAGCTGCAGGTGGCGGACGCGTCACCCTGAGTGAGGGCGAGGACAAAGGGGGCCGGCTCCTGCCCCGGGTTCGACACCACCTCGACCTGCGCCAGCTCGATGCGGCGCGCCAAATGCGCTTCGAGCCGGGAGAGCTCGTCGCTCAGCGCATGCTCGAGCAGCAACGCGGCGTGCTCTGACGCAAGAGACGAGGGTTCTGCATTGGGGTCGGCCCAAGAGATGAGCCGTTGTATCCAGGCTGACGGGAGACGTAGTTCCCCCGTCTCCTCCCCGATGCGGAACACGATTGCACCCTGCGCGCCGTTCTCCTCGGCCGGCCAGCAGGCCGCGGCGGTGACGACCTCACCGCGGACGACGAATTCGACGGGCGACCGCTGTCGATAAAACGCATTGAGCGCCGCAATACGCTCCGGGGCGACCGATTGAAGTTCGAGCACCGCTGTGTCGACCTCCGCGCCCGCTAGGCCGGCAGCCGAAGGACTGTTTGTGGTGCCGGACGCCGCAACAGACTGGAGCATCGGATCACGCACCCTCGGAACCACCCTCTGGATCTGGTCGCGCGTGACCGCTCAATTGTCCTCGGCCGCAGCAAGCTCATCAAGAGCCGCACGCCGCCGCGCCGAGCGCCTTGTCCTATCCGCGATCAGTCTCTCGAGCCGCGCGACAGATCGACGCCGCTCGCAGTAGGCGGCGCGCGCACCACCAAGCGCCGCCACGGCATCGGCTGCACGTGCCGATGCCTCCGCCTCGGCTTGGCGCAAACCGTCCGCCGTGCGGTTCGCCCGGGCGTAATCGGCTTGGATCGCCTGCAGCTGTCGCCAAGGTACCGGACGCCCGACCGTATCGCTCAAGGCCGCATCCGCCTCATTGGCCGCTCCGTCGAGGCAGGCGGTCACCGCCTGCCCTGCCGCTTCGGCTTCAGCCGCCGCAACGCGGGTGAAGATCTGCTGGCGGAGGACGGACTCCCTTGCGCGCTGTTCACGGCGCACCCGTAGGTCGCGCAGGCGTTCGATCGTCTTGTCGTCCATGGATGATATCCCGCATAAGAGTTCGGGTGTCCTGCATCGATGCACTCGTATTGGTCGGCTGCCGCAGGAAGGCGTTGATCCGATCCATCTTGGCGATGGCCTCGTCCGCGAGGGGGTCGCTGCCCCGCTCGTATTCGCCGATCTCCACCAGCATGCGTACGTCGCGATAGCGGGCGAGCAGCTCGCGAATCCGGGCGGCGTTGGCCTGATCCGTCGCCGGCACCACCGCTTCCATCAAACGGCTGCGACTGCGCAGGACGTCGACCGCCGGAAAATGGTTGCGCTCGGCGAGTTCTGCAGACAGATAAACGTGCCCGTCGAGAAGTGCCTGCAGTTCCTCGGCGACAGGATCCAGTGTCCCGTCGCCCTCGATGAGAACGCTGTAGAGGGCCGTGATCGAGCCTATCGCCCCCGATCCCGCGCGTTCAACGAGCCTTGGCAAAGCAGCGAACAGCGAAGACGGAAAGCCGCGGCGCGTTGGCGGCTCGCCCGAGGAAAGGCCGATCTCGCGCTGCGCGCGCGCGAAACGCGTCAGGTTGTCGACCGCCAGAAGGACATGCTTGCCCTGATCGCGAAAATATTCGGCAATGGTCGTCGCGACATGCGCCGCTTTCAGGCGCTCGATCGCCGGCCGGTCCGATGTCGCGGCGACGACGACGGTTCTGGCACGTCCCGCCGATCCGAGCTGATGCTCGACAAACTCGCGCACTTCGCGGCCTCGCTCGCCGACCAGTGCGACGACGACCACCTCGGCGTCTGTGCCGCGGACGATCTCGCTGAGCAGCAGTGACTTGCCGACCCCCGGCTCGCCGAAGATGCCGATACGCTGGCCGCGGGCACAGGTCAGCAGGCCGTCGAGCACGCGCACACCAAGTTGCATCGCCTCGCTGATCAGGGCGCGCTGGAGCGGTGGCGGCGGGTCGGCGTGAACCGGATAGACTGCGGTCGGTCCTTCTGGCACCTGTGGGCCATCGTCGAGAAACGCACCGAGGGGGCTGATCACCCGTCCGAGAAGACCGGGACCCACCGTCACCTGCAGTTCCCGCCCGGTTGGCACAACCTCGGTCAGGCTCGATAGGCCGTCGATATCGCCGAGCGGCACAAGAACCGCTTCATCATCAGAGATGCCCACCACTTCTGCCTTGCGGCGCCGGCCGGTCTTGGGATCGACCAGATCGCAGATTTCGCCAAGCCGGACCTCATCAACCGCAGCATGAATGACGGAACCGGCCACGCGGCGAACCCGCCCCCCCTTGCGCGGCGCCTCCGCCGCCTCGCGCAGCCCCTCCCGCAAAGCCGGGACAATGGCATCAAGCCTGGCCTCTATGCCGATAGGCATGCGCGTGCCAGTCATTGCCGCTCCTCGTCCTCTGCTGCGAGGATGGCGGCGATCGTATCGATCTGCGTGTCCACACTGGCGTCGACGACGGCGAAGTCAGTGGTAACGATGCAGGCGCCGGGCGCAAGTTCTCCGTCCGCCCTCACTTCGATGGCGAAACCAAAGCGATTGTTCTCCAGCATAGGTCCGAGCCGGGAGCGAACCGCGTCGAGGACGTCGGGATGAATTGATAGCCGGATGAACCTGGCGCGCCGAATATCGGCGATGGCGCGATCGGCGGCATGGGCAACCAGATCGCTCACTTCGAATTCGCCGAGGACCCGCTTGACGATGTCGACGGCGAGACCGGCGACCTCAGCCTTGAGCCCTGCGAGATAGTGGTCGACCTTGGCGACGGTTTCGGCGACGAGACGCGCCGCATCAGCATCGCCTGCGGCCTTGCCGTCATCGTAGCCGCGCGCGTATTCGCTCGCATAGGCATGCCGGGCGCGGTCGCGCGTCTGCTGCGCCTCGCGGCGAGCCGTCTCAAGAAGCACGAAGCCATCTTGCCAGGCACGGGCCTCGGCTGCGGGCAGGATGCGCGCGGTCGGACGCGTCGGCAGAACAGCGTGGCGGTTGGCGTCTGCCGCCATGGCGTCAACCCTCTTCTCTGACCGCCCGACGCACGATCGCCAGACCGCATTCGAGGAAGGGCGGCTCCGGCGTCCCGTCCAGCAACTCCAGCGGCGGGAGCTTAAGCCGAATGCGCTGCCCGATAGATGCTGGAAGTGCATGGCACCACGCCGCAACACATCGCCACCCGTCCATGCGAACGCGCTCGCCCAGGCCCTCGATCGGTTCAATGGTTCGCACGGGTCCTGCCAGATCACGATTGGCGACAGCGAATTGACACAGCGAGGCGCCTAGTTGTTCTTGCAGAATGGCCGCCTGCCGACCCAGAATCGTGCCGGCGATCGCATCTGCCCAGTAAATGGCGCCAGCGCGGGCGGCGATTTCGTTGAAACGCTCGGCGGGGGACAAGGCGATCGCCTCATCAGCACTCGGCAGCCGATCTGCAGGGTAGGCGAGCTGATAATGGTCGCAAAGCAGCTTAGACAGGCGAGGACGCAATCGCTCGGTGGCAAGCATCTTGGCGCAAGCCGCCGCACTGATGGTCCCACCGAAACAAGACGCGAGACGCTCCGGATCGGCGTAGTCGGCAGGTTGCTCCAAGAAGGAGTGCCAGGCGGCTTCAACCGCGACGGTGTCTGCGCCGAGGATCATGACTTCTTCACAGGCAATGACGTGTCGATCGGGAAGACGTCGCGGCGCTGCCGCCACTGCAGATAAGCCAGCCGACCGCCCAGTGCGACGACGGCGCCGACGAGACCGAAGAACAGCCACATCGCGCGCTCGACGCTACCGGGCAGCAGCCATATGCCAAGGAAGTTTCTGGCTCCGACGTCGCCTGTGGCTGGAAGTGTCTGCGTGCCGGCAACGGGGACGAGAACGACCGAAACGCGCTCGTAATCCAGTCCTGCCACTCCGTTTGCGACCAGCATCTTTACCTGCGGCAGAAGTTCCTGCATGGCGGCCGACGCTCGGTGCCGAATGAAGACTGAGGCCGACGACGGAACCGCTTCACGGCGCATCGGGTCGTTCTCCGGCAGCACGAGGTGCACTCGCGCCGACAGGACACCGTCGATATCCGAAATGGTCCGAGACAGCTCCTGGCTGAGTCCGTAGATCATCGCCGCCCGCTCCTCGAGCGGCGAGGACACGAGACCATCGCGTTTGAACACCTCTCCGAGGGTTGCGAACTCACGCCGTGGCAGACCATGCTCCTCTAGCACCGCCATGGCGTCGGCAAAGCGTTCCTTCTGCACCTTGACGAGGAAATTGCCGTCACCGCCCGCCTCGCGTTCGGCCGGGATACCATAGCGCATTAAGGTGGCGACGATCTCGTTGGCCTGGCGCTGATCGAGACCGGTATAGAGCTCGACAGAGCAAGCCTGCAGCAGTATGACCGCAGCCAGAACGGCGCCGAGCCGGCCGGCCCGACGCCCCCTTGAAGTCGCAAGCATCACTCCCGTGCGCACGCAGGGACACTCCTTGATGTTCACTGCTGCTTTATGAGGGTATTTGCTGAGGCCGTCGCTGCCGAAACACTGTTGACGGCGAGAGACGTGTTGAAGGTGGCCCACATCACCTCGACCGCCTGCTGCAGGTTAAACACCATGCCGTCGTAGCCGGAAGGCGCGGATTCACCGCCGCCGGCGGTAGGCGCTGCTGCGCCATGCGTCGGCGCGCTTCCCGACGCACCCGGCCGCCACATGTCAACCTTGGCAAATGCCTGTTGCGCCTTATCGAGCATTCCCTCGAGCGAACGCATTCCGTCGCCAATGAGCGCGGCGGGGTCGCCGGAGCCGACTTGGCCCAGGCTCTTCTCCATCTCGGCAAGGTAGTCGAACAACCGTTGCTCGGTTGCGACCTGAACCGGCTGCGCATCTGACTGCCGACCCGGAATGTCGGCAGCAGCGGGCGTGATCTGCATGATCAGCTCCTACTTGAAAGCGAGCGTAGAACGCCGTTGACGTCAGTCCATCTCTGCGCTGGATGCCTGTAGGTCGTCGAGTTTCGTCGCGCTCTCCTGCGGCACCTGAGCTGCGCCGACTTTCTCAAATGCCGCCTGCATCTGCGCCTGCAGCTCGGAGTCCCTGGACTCCGATGTCGCGCCCGTACGGTTCAGATGATTCAGGTTGAGCGTGTCGACGCGCATTGGATCACTCCCATTCACGGTTGACTGGCTGCTGGAACGGTTTGGGCCGTGGCGCTACGGCCACGAAAGACACGCACGGCGGCCGCATCCTGCGCTCCTTCGGTAAGGCGGGAATTGGCCGGTCCGGTCAGGATGCCGAGCGTGCCCTTGACGAGGTCGACATAAGCTGGTGGTCCCGATACCGAGACCAAGTTTCCACCCGCCGGTGCTTGGACGGGGAAACGCGGATCGGTAACGTCCAGGGAGGCTAGACGCGCGGCGAGATCTTCAGCATCGCGCCCTTCGATCTTCAGCACCTCCGTACGCATTTCCGATTCGGCTGACACATGGATCACCGAGCCGTCAAAGAACCAGACAAGCCCATAGCGATTGCAAACCCATTCGAGAAAATCCTTGGCAGTGCCGAGCGGCATGCCTGCCGTCAGCCGACCTCTGACCTTAGGACTGACCCTGACAGGGGTGCCGATGTTGCGGCCGAGTTCGACGAGCGCATCGCTGACCGACTGGTCGACCGTGATGTACTTGTAGGTTCCTGCCGGCCACTGCAGCTCGGCCGCCATGACCACAGGCCCGCAAACACAGAGCGCGACGGCCAAAGCAAAACCGCCCGCGCCCCGGGAAGCGCATTTAGACCTCTCGCCCGTCTCCGCCATCTGCCACCACTCTCGTCTACCGAGGCGCCGGCCTGCGTATCCCCGATCAACGCGAAGCTAGCACGCCCCCTCAGGGAATGAAAGTCCGCTTGGAACGCATATCTTCAATCCGATCCATTTGTTGCATCGCCAACTAAGGAAGCTATTCTCACGCTTGCACCGACGGAGAATTGGCTGATGACACCAGGATCGGCTGCAACGTTGACCCGTTGCCTCACTTGCATGACCGGCTGGCGACACATCGTCGTCCCCGGGTTGGCGATGATGCTCAGCGCCGTTTCAGTTGAGGTGCAGGCACAGCCGAACGGCGGTTACGATCCGAGGACGTGGCACTACGATGCGGTTGCCGGCATGGTGATCCCGCCCTCGGCCAACGACGGAGCGAGCGACTATGCCCCGCCGCCGCACTGGACACCGATTCCCCGCGTCCGCGTCCGTTTCCATGAGGCACAGCCCGCGGGCTCGATTGTCATAGATACCGGCGAACGGCGGCTCTATTACGTGCTGGGCGATGGCACCGCCCTCCGCTATGCGGTTGGCGTCGGACGCGAGGGTTTCGCTTGGTCGGGTCGCGATCGGATCTCCGCCAAGCGGATATGGCCTGACTGGCGCCCACCCGTGGAGATGATCCGGCGCGAGGCCGCACGCGGAAACGCCCTGCCGGCCTATGTTAGCGGCGGGCCGCACAACCCCCTCGGCGCGCGCGCCCTTTACATCGGGTCGACCCTTTACCGGATTCACGGGACGAACCAGCCCTGGACGGTCGGCACGGCCACCTCGTCCGGCTGCATCCGTATGACGAACGAAGATGTCATCGACCTGTTCGAGAGGGTGCAGATCGGCGCGCAGGTGATCGTACGGCACTGAAACGAACGGCTCGCGTCGCTGGGCCGCCCACCAATTCTCACCTGCGGGACCCGCTTATGCCGATTTCCAGAAGACGCCAAGCTGCGCGAGCTGCTCTTCCGTACCCTTTCGGAGGCTTTCGACGTCCACTCCGGACCTTGCCACCACGAGGGCGGCCAGCATTTCCGTCGCTGCCATGGCCGGTACGATGCTCTGCGCGAAGGTTTGCGAACTTGCCGTCACAATGACGCTCGCGCGTGCCAGACGGGCGAGGGGCGAGACTTTGCTGTCGGTAACGGCGACAACTGTCATGCCCCGCTTTGCAGCAAGTTGCGCGATCTCGACAGTTGCTCGGCAATAGGGGACAAGGCCGACCGCAAGGAGTGCGTCACCCGCTTCAGCCTGCCGGAGCGTCTCCGGGCCGCAATGGCCAGGACCTTCGAGCAGCGTCGCACGCATGCCCAACAATGACAGAGTGTATGAAAAGTGGTGGGCAACCACGTATTCCGTCCGCAAGCCCACAGCAAAGATCTGCCCCGCTGCAACAAGACTGTCGGCGGCGGCGGTCAGCTGCTCGGCGCTGGAATACTCGCCGATCCGCGCAACCTGAGCAGCGAGCGAATCAGCTGAACGCCCCACAATGGAGAGCGCGCTGCCATCGTCGCCAGACCAAGCGGTTGCGTCCTCGCGCGCTGCCGTTCGCGCAGGGTCGCGCAGCGCCTGCGCGTAGAGCGCACGCAATTCCTCGTAACTCTCGAAACCGAGTGAACGCGCCAACCGCATCATGGTGCTGTGCGACACCCCTGCCTGCTGGCTCTGCTCCCGCATCGACATGAGTGCCACGTCTTCGGGATGTTCCAGCACATAGCGCGCTGCCACCTGCAACCGTGGTGGCATCGTCTCGAACTTCTCAATCAACAATTCGGCCAATGGGCCCGCTTCCATGTCATTCGCCCTCTACCCCGGCCAAGCATTGCGGTCGACCGGCCCCTTCCTGTCAAGCTTGGGTTATCGGCACCAGCGCATGTAACAAATGGAATATGAAATTCACCATGATTCCAAATGGACTTCCTGTCGCGATTTCGTTACCTTTCTCCCGAGGCTTGCGGGTGCATGTGGCCGCAAGCCTTCGTCAGCTGAGCCAACGCCAATTGAGTCAGAAGGAAAGACCCATGTCGACTTCGACCACCTCGGTGACGTCCGCGTCGAATCTGTCCCCGGAGGAAAACCTCGATAAGATGATCAAGCATCAGGAGCGGATGTTCAGCCTTGAGATCGTGAAGGAAATGAACCGCTCCGAACACGACATGAGAATGAGCCAGGCTCGGGCCATGGGAGATTCGGCTCAGAAGGCCTGACCATGCCTCGTTCGCGTCGCACGCCGCCGGACGTCCTCCGGCGGCGCGGCTCGCGGCCCGAGCTTTCTTGCTGGCTCGCCGACGCAGCTGCGCTCCGCCATCGGAGGTGAAGCGAGATGTCCACGACTGTCATTGGCCGGGGCCTCGACACAGCGCTCAGGCCGTTCCTGCGATATCGTAGGAGTCTTGAACCGGGGACCGACGGCACGAATCAGGCCGGCGAGCGAAAGGCCGGGGACCGCGTCGTGCTCGAAGTGACGCAAGGCGCTCACAGTGGTGCCAAACTCGATCTCGACAATGCCGCCTACACGATAGGATCCAGCACGGAAGCCGACATCGTCCTGCGCGATCCCGGCCTTGCTAAAGTCCATGTGCGGCTGCGCCGCACGGGTCGGCGCGTCGAACTTGAGGCCCTCGGCGGAGAATTGACGCTCGGCGGCGGAAAGACCATTCCACAAGGTGTGGGACGGCGCTGTTCCCTGCCCGTTGAGATCCACGCGGGTGAAGCGCAAATAAGATTGACGCGCGTTGCGCGCGTCAATCCGTCAAGTGCCTTCCCAAGAACGGTGGTCTTCGCGATTGGCGCGATCGGCGCCATTCTCGCATTGCCGATCGCCTTGTCGATTGCATCCTATGCGCTGTTGTCGACTGACGAGTCCGCGCAGCAGTCGGCGAAGGTAACGTGGACCGCAGCCAACGCAGATCGCAGCCTGACGTCTCCGCACGCCGGCGTACAATCGACAGAACGGCCGGACGCAGCTGCAGCCGGTGAAGCTCTCCGGGCTCAGCTCACGACGTCTGGTCTCGACACGCTCCAGGTGGAGGCCGGTCCGGGGCACCTCGCCGTCAGCGGAAGCCTGTCTCCGCACCAGGACGATGCTTGGCGGAAAGTACTGGCGTGGTTCGATCGGACCTACGGTGGTAGCGTACCGCTCGAAGCGCGGGTGTCACCCGAAAAGGGCGAAAGTCCGCCGCGTCTTGCCCTGCAGGCGATCTGGTACGGCGAGCGGCCTTACATCATCACCGCCGACGGTGGCCGCTATTACGAAGGCGCGTTCGTCGGGGACGGCTGGTCCGTCAAGGACATTGGTGAGGAGCGGATTCTGCTGGCCAAGGGCGGCGTCTCCGTTACGCTGACCTATCGATGACACGTAGGCTGGACGCGGTTCGCTTCGACGCCGCGCGGCCGGTAACCGGTCGAGAACTTGCGGAGGCCGAGGCCCTTCGCGCGCCTTCCTTCGATCGGCAACGCCTCGACAGCACACGCCGAGCGGCCAATCGCGCGCGTCACACAGACGCCAATTCCCCTGCGCAGGACGCGGACGCGAGCTCCCTGCAGGCACCAGCTTCCAGCGGACAGTCGCTCGACGACGTCCTGCTCGACTTGGTGACGCCGCGCATCGACGACCCGTCTCTGCTGCGTCGCTCGGTGTCGATCCTTGAACACTGCGTGGACAATGTGCTTCCGACCCTTGAGGGTGGCGATCAGTTGCGTCACCTCGCGGCGACCCTCATCGAGGATGAGATCCAGCGTCATCGCACACTTCTCGAACGAATGCAGGGAGGCGAACGCTGAGCACCGTGTATGACGCGGCGCAACTGCTGCACATCCTCGGCTTCCTCTATGGCTCCCACGGTCAGGCGAAGCGGGGCGCGGCCTATTTGTTGATAGCCGCCCAGCTATCGCCGGCCAACCCGGGTCTGCTGCGAACCCTTGCACACCTCCTCACCCTTGATGGTCAGGCGGACAAGGCGCTCGCGACGATCGCCCATCTTGAGAGGCTGGACGGCAGAGAAGAGCCTGGGCTCCTCCTCCTGAAGAGTCGAGCTCTCAGCGCCGCGGGACGCAGAGCCGAAGCACGTCGCACCTTCCAGGACTTTCTCGCCCAGCGTGGATCCCGCCAGCATGTCTGATCGCATCCTGCAGTTTCTCGCCGGAACGGCGCGCCGCAGCGACCTCGCCATCGCCCTGATGATGCTCGTCGCCGTCGTCATGATGCTCGTTCCGTTGCCCACCACGCTGGTCGACGTTCTTATCGTCGCCAATATCACCATGAGCATCCTCATCCTGCTCGCGGCGATCTACATCGTACACCCGCTTGAACTGTCCTCTCTGCCATCGCTCATCCTGATTGCCACCCTATTCCGCCTGGCGATCACCATCACGACCACGCGTCTCATCCTGCTCCAGGCGGATGCCGGCACCCTCGTGACCGCCTTCGGCGATTTCGTTGTGGGCGGCAGCATTGTCGTCGGCCTCGTGGTCTTCCTCATCATCACGATCGCTCAGTTCGTCGTGATTGCCAAAGGTGCAGAGCGAGTGGCGGAGGTCGCCGCACGTTTCGTACTGGATGCCCTGCCCGGCAAGCAGATGAGCATCGATGCGGAGCTGCGCAACGGCGACATCGATCAGGCGGAAGCGCGCCGGCTGCGGCGCCAGCTTGAGCGCGAAAGCCAGCTGTTCGGCGCCATGGACGGCGCCATGAAATTCGTCAAGGGCGACGTGATTGCCGGCATTGTCATCATTCTCGTCAACCTGATCGGCGGCTTCGCCGTTGGAACGCTGCAGCACGGTATGTCGCTCAGCCAGGCGGCGGCGCGCTACTCGCTTCTCACGGTCGGCGACGGCCTTGTCGCACAGATTCCCGCGCTCATGGTGTCCGTCGCGGCAGGAACAGTGATCACACGTGTGGCGGGGACAGAAGGTCACGGCGACCTGGGCCGCCAGATCACCACCCAGCTCGGGCGCGATCCGAGGGTGATGGCTCTTGCCGCTGCCATCGTGGCCGGACTCGGCCTCGTTCCGGGTTTTCCGTCCGTCGTCTTTCTGGCCTTCGGCGCCGCGCTCGCTGCCGCGGCCTTTGGACTTCATCGCAGCAGGACGCGGGACGAAGAGGGCGAGAACGAAATTCCAGACGCCTCCCCAGAACAACCGTCCGGAGCTGCTGCCCTTCCAGCAGATGCAAGCGGCCGAACGGCCGTGTTGTCACAGCGCGTGCAGGTGCGGCTCGGTCAAGGGCTTGCCGAAGGCCCGGAGACCGACGTCGGCCAGCGGATGGAGCGGATTCGCCGTCACCTCCAAGACGACCTAGGCGTTGATATTCCGCCGATCGGCATCGTTGTGGACGAGACGCTCGACCTGCGCCGTCTTCGCGTCGACCTCGATGGTGCACCAATCCTGGACCGCGACATACCGGCGGGCTGCCTGCTCATAACCCAAGATTGCGCACATCTCGACCTCCTGGGCATCGCCTACAGAGAAGGTGCCGCTGTCGCCGCCCAGCGGAAAGGGCTCTGGGTAGAGGACCATCACGCAGACGCTTTGGCGCAGGCAGGTCTTACCTTCCATACCGCCGTCGATGTCATTGATCTTTGGAGTGCGGAGGTGCTCCGCCTCTACGCCGGACATTTCATGGGTTTGCCGGAGACCCGCCGCCTTCTGTCGCAAGCGGAGGCCGAGAACGCGGAACTAGCCAAACAAGCGCAGGAGGTCGTCCCGGCCCATCGGATCGCTGAGGTCCTTCGCAGGCTGGTCGCAGAGGACGTGCCGGTCCGCAACCTCCGACTCATCCTGGAAGCGCTGATCGAATGGGGTGAGCGCGAGAAGGACCCGGTCCTCCTGGCGGAGCACGTCCGGGCGGCCTTGAAGCGCCAGATCAGTTTCCGTGTGGCCGATCGCAACCACATCATCGCGGCCTACGTACTGCAGCCGTCCGCCGAGGACATGTTACGCAGCGCGGTGCAAGCGACATCGTCAGGGGTCTTCATAAATGTTTCGGACGAAGAGGCCCGGGCGATTGCACGCCAGATCGAACAGGCCCCCGCCGGCCCCGCCGCAGACACGCCACCCGTTGTGCTGGCCGCGGCGGACGTACGCCGTCATGTTCGCAGTCTCCTGCTGCACACCGGCGTCCACTTACCGGTTCTCTCGTATCAGGACATCGCTCCAGAGTTCAACGTCCAGCCGCTGGCCACAATCACGGCCCTGCAGGATCGGCAGAAACCACGACGTCCCACTGCTCCGGCTCTTCCCGCGGCCGGCAATTCGACACAGCCGAGGATGACCTCATGAAACGAACTTTTGTCGGCCGGAGACGGCGTATTCCCATGGGCTGAAGAGGAAACGGATGAGGGTCGATGATGGTATGGCAATGAGGGCACCAGCCGCAGGGACGGCCTGGGCCTGGGTCATGCGCTGGTGGTGCTTCGCGCTTCTCGCCTTGTGCCTCACGTTGGTCGCTTCCACTGGAGATGGGGTGGCGCAGGAGGTCTCCCCGCTTCCGAGTTGGCCGGCCATTGACCTCCCGGTCGGTCAAGGGCGGATCTTCCGCTTCAACCAGCCTGTGGAATCAGTACTCATTGCAGATTCGACCATTGCCGATGTTCAAGTCGTTTCACCCGACGTTGTCTACGTCTTCGGCCTGAAGCCTGGCCTTACCAACCTCATGGCAATCACGGCGGACCGCCAAGTCGAGGCGACGGCAGAATTTCGCGTCACGGCGGACGTACGACCTGCACAGGGCGCCATGCGCAAGCTGCAGCCGACAGGAACGACTGAGCTGACCATCTTTGGCAACCGCATTGTTTCGACCGGGAATGCACGCAACATCGACGAGGCGCTCGACACCGACAGCGTGGCACGCATCTATTCTCCCCCCGGTCAGCCGCCGATCAACGGCATGACGGTCCAGGGCGCCCATCAGATCAATATCCGCGTGCGCTTCGCGGAAGTGGCCCGGACGGAGCTCCTGTCCTATGGCGTCGATTGGGACGTGTTTCTGACCTCAGGTGACTTCAGCTTTGGCCTCATGCGCAGCGGCGGAGCGAGCGTGGAGTCGGGAGGACTCGGCATCGCCTTTTCCGGTGGTGGCGTCAACGTCGAGGCCGTGCTGGAGGCTCTACAGCGCAACGGCATTGTCAAGATTCTGGCCGAACCGAACCTGACGGCGGTCACCGGCCGCACCGCCCGCTTTCTGGCCGGCGGAGAGGTTCCCATCCCGGTGCCGGCTTCTGACAACACCGTCACGATTCAATACAAGTCCTTCGGCGTTTCGCTTGGCTTCACGCCGACGGTCATTTCTGAGGACCGGATCGCGCTTCATGTACAGCCGGAGGTCAGCGCAATCTCAAACGCCGGTACGGACCTCAACATAGCCGGGTTCAGCGCACCGAGCTTCGTGGTTCGCAGGGCGGACACAACCGTGGAGGTCGCAAGCGGCCAGACGTTCGCGATCGCCGGCCTGTTTCAGCAACGATACGCGACCGACCTCGAGAAGTTTCCCGTGCTTGGAGACGTCCCCATCCTCGGCGCCTTGTTTCAATCCCAGCGCTACCAGAGAGAGGAGACGGAGCTTGTCATTCTGATCACGCCCTATCTCGTCGAGCCGGTGAGGAGCCGCAAACTGGCCACGCCTCTGGACCGCCCGGCGCAGAAGCCCGTGCGGCGAAAACCAGCATCATCCGCCCAGGGCTTCATCATCAAATAATGGAGGAGCTGATGGCCGGTCCGGTATCCCGTATCACGGTGTCAGAGCAGTTCGCGCCCACGGCACGGCGGCATTGCAAGGCTTTCGATCGCGCACGCCCCGTCATGGCCGCGCGCGTTCGAATCTGCTTCGCGGTGCTGCCCGCCTTGATGGGAGCGGGCTGCGCGGCTCCGCCGCAAGACTATTCGCCGCATTACAGCTATGTGGCGACAGCACCATCGTCGGCGAAGGAGCCGAGCAGGTCCGTCCTGGTGCCGGACGCATGCCTTGCCGAACCGGCAGATCAGGTTCCGGAACCGGCGCAGACCCACATGACGTTTGTGCCTTCCCTGGGACCGCATCTGCCGCCTGGGTGCGCCAATGCCTACAATCTGCAGCAGATGGCCGTCAGGGAACGCGATCTCGTCGTCGGACGGCAGCTCGGGCCAGCACCGGCGGCGCCGTCCGTTCGTGCGGCGCGGCGCTACCTCGATGGAGAAGAGCCTGCGCTTGGGGGGGCCCACAACACCGACTCGGCGACAACCCCTGTGCCATGATCACGCCCTGCAATTTCAGGGAGACAGCAATCCACCGACTTCGCAGTGGGTTCGCTCGTCGTACAGCCGCAAATAGCCGTGTTGCCAAAGCCCCGCTAGATCTCGATCGAGCCGAGAGCTTGAGCGCGCGCCTGCGGCGTCGACTTCGACAGGATGGTCCTGGCTTGGGCCAGCAGGGTTTCGATCTCACGTGTCGTCAACCCGGTAGGAGGTGCGGCGCGAACTTCTTCGGCTTGGCCAACGAGGCCGTAGGCAATGACGGCGTTGCGTTTGTGGCGAGGCTGTGCTGCCGGCGCCGCGGCAATTGTCTGGATCAACGGCATGGCGCGGTCGCGATCACCGGCAAGAGCCGAGGCGAGCGCCAGGTTGACCTGGAAGTCCAGATCATTCGGCGACAGTGCGAGCGCCTTTGCGAAGGTGGCCTGGGCGTCCTCCAGCCGCCCGCCGAAAATCTGAGCCACCCCCAGCCGATTGTAAGCCGAACCGGTGTTGACGATCTGTGCCCCCTCGGTCAGGGCCCGGATCCCTGCCTCTACGTCGCCGGATTGGACCATCGCGCTGCCGAGTCCGACGAGCGCCAGTCCATTTTTGGGCGACCTCGTGAGGACGGTGTTGTAGGTCTTGATCGCTTCGGCAGTGTAGCCCGCCCGTGCATAGGCATCGGCGACTGCGAGGAGATTCGAAGGGGTTGCATCCGGTGCGGCGGCGGCGCGCTGATAGAGCGCAATCGCCGTTCCGTCGTCGCCGTGCGCCTCCAGGTCGGCAGCGAGCTTCAGCAGGCGTGCCGACTGCGAGGCCGCATCCGCGTCGTGCGCGGCCTGGGACGACCCGTCGGTACCCGACATCGTCGAGCAGCCGGCGAGCGCCGTCGTCAAGACGGCGGCGACAAACATCCTGTACAGCAGCTGCATGCCTCCGCTTTCAATCGTCAGAATCGTCACGGCTCAACGGATTCTGCGGTTATTTCGGGCAATTTTGCGGTTTCTTTGGCCGGTTGAAACATGGCGGACAACAGCGAGGAAAAAAGACTACCAGCGTCCGAAAAAAAGCTGCGCGAGGGGCGCCGAAAGGGGCAGGTCCCGCATAGTCGAGATCTCGTCGCCGGCTTCACGCTTTTTGCCGCCCTGCTTTATCTGTTTGTTGCGTGGCCTGTTCTATCGGATCGCATCATAGAGTTGGCTCAAACCGTGTCCGGCCCCCTCTCGCCGGAGCTCCTCACCCGTGCGATTCGGCAGGTCTTCGCCACGATCCTGCTGACGTCGGCCCCGCTGGTGGCGATCCTGATCACAGCCACCGTCCTGTTTGGCATGATTGCGACGCGCGGTCCCGTGTTCTCCTTCGAGACGATTAAACCCCAGTTCGAGCGCATCAATCCGGGAAAAGGGATTGAACGCCTCGCGTCGCTGCACAATCTCGTCGAGTTTATCAAGGGACTCGTCAAAACCGTCTTTCTTGCATGTCTTTTCATCGCCGTGCTGCTCGCATGGCTCCAGGCGATGGTGGAGGCTCCAGGCTGCGGTGAAACCTGCATCGGCCCTATGGTGCTGTCCGTGCTCGCTCCTGTTGGTGCGGCAGCGGCACTGGCGTTCATTGTCATCGGCATTCTCGATGTCCCGATCCAGCGTTGGCTGTTCCGCCGCGACATGAGGATGACGCGAACAGAATTCCGGCGCGAGCAGAAGGACCTTGAAGGTCACCCGCAAATTCGGCAGGAGTTGCGGCGGCAGCGGCAGGACGCAGTTGCACGGCCGACCTGGATCGGTCTCCACAACGCCGTTCTTGTCGTCGCAAGCCGTAACCGTGTGGTCGCACTGCGCTATGTGAAAGACGAAACTCCGATACCGGTGGTCGTTGGCACCGCGCGGGATGAAGCCGTGGCAGCCTTGCTGACGACTGCACGCGATCAGGGAACTCCAATTGTAGAGGATGCCGTGCTTGCCGACGCCCTGTTCGAAACGTCACGGCCCGGCGGATACGTCGATCCGGATCACTTCACTCCGCTCGTGCGACATCTCGTGCGACTGAAGTTGGTTTAGCCCCTCCCTACGCCGCCCCGTCCGACAAACCACGCAAGAATAGCCACGTACCCAGTCGCGCAGCAGAAACGGCTCGAGGATTGTTCCCACGTCACGATCAGGCCGCTGCCGATCCCGGAAGGTAGATCCTGTCGCCCGCAAAGATCACGTGCGGATTGTGGATGTGATCCATGTTCAACACGACGGTGTCGGCCACGTCCTTCTGATGGCTTCGGGCTATGCTGCCGATGCTCTGACCGGGCTCCACGATTACCCAGGCGTAGCCTTCGCTTTCCAATTGCGGGTTAAAGCGGCCGTTCGCATCCTGCGCTCCTCCGGCATGCGGGTTGACGAAGGACGCATCAACCCAGCCCTCGTGCTGCTCGCCGTCGGGGCCAAATCCGGTGACTGCCGCCCATTCATGACCATCCTTGTCCGTTCTGCGCTCACCGGTTTCCTGGATAAGCGCCCCTGAACGAAGCACTGTGATCACCTCCGACTCGCTTCCAGGCCCCTCGCGCAGGTTGAGACCCTCGTCCGAAATCACGACCAGCTGCGGTGCCGGCGTTTCCGGCTCCTCGGGCTCGGTCGGTGAAGATTCCGGTTCGGTCTCGGCGGGCGGGTCTTCCGGTTGGGGCTGGGTTGACGAGTCCTCCGGCTCGGAAACGCCCGGGGTTTCCTCCGATTCAGGTCCGGTTGGTGTTTCCTCCGGGGCCGGTAAGGGTTCCTGCGGTGTCGAATCGTCGGTTGGCGATGGGGTACTCCCATCGTCTGCGAGCACGTTCGCCCATGCCATCGCACTGAAGGTGAGCAGTCCCCCGCCGAACGTGACACCAAGGACGATTCGCGGTCCAAGGGTCGGGTTGCCATTCTTCGTCGTTGACGGACGCCAGGCATCATAGAGAAGGTGGGCCGAGCCGTAGGCGAACAAGCCGCCGCCGACGAGGTCCGGCGCGGCGCCAGGCAATGCGGATACGTCCCCGATGACTTCGCCAGTGGGTCCACGCAGATACTCGACACTTCCTGCCACGTACAGGGGAAGTGCCACCTTGTCCGTTTCAGGGAAAGCGCTCTTGCCGGTTCGCAGTTCCTCGATCGCCTTGCCGGCATACATCACGTTGCCGATCTGATAGGACCCGTTGACAAATGGGGCGTTCGGGAAATCAGCGATGCCAGAAGCAATGTTGGGCATGAAAGTGACGGCTTCCACACCTCGCAACGTCCGGCCAAGAGGCTGATTGGGACGGGTCTTGTCAGGGTACCCTGCCCTCAAAATCATGCTTACGCCGCGAAGGCCGTAGGCGGTTGCCGCAATGGGTGCGCGGATGTGCGGCGGCATCGCGAGGAATGCAGCAGTCCCCATCAAGGCCGCCGTGTAACCGAAGGTAAGTTTCGGCTCCATGATACTGAGGGCCGAGGTCTGCTCGGGTGAGAGCCTGAGCTTCTGGCTTGGCCTGAGGCCGCCCGCCTGATCGGAGGTAAAGACTCTCAATTGAGCCAGACTCAAAGCGGCAATCTGCCTCGGCGCAAACTTGCGGATGGTTGCTCTGTCAATTCCCGGAATGGTTGCCGGGGAGATCGCCTGGAGTTGTTCTGCCGTGAAGGCTCTCAACTGCTCTTTGCTCAACGCGTTGAAATGCTCAGCTTTGAAAGCGCCCACCTGTCTCGGAGTCAGTCCTTCGAGCTGCTGCGGCAGGAACGCTGCGACCTGATCCGAGGACAGCCGTGAGACCTTCTTGTCCGTCAGTGTGGCGAGTTGCTCCGACGAGAGGCTCTGCAGTTGAGCACCGTCCATGTCCCTCCACTGATCGACGGTGACCTTCGCCGTCTGATCAGATGTAAGCGCGGCAATCTGCTCGGGGGTGAAATCCCCCACCTGCCGCGGTTTCAATTGGGCGATTCTTCCGGGCGCGATCGCCTCAAGCTGGCTCGGGGAGATCGCCTGCAGCTGCTCCGTGCCCAGCGCCCGCAACTGTTTCGGCCGAAGGGATGCAATCTGGTCGTAGGTGAGCTTTCCAACCTGTGCTGGCGTCAGCGCCTCGATCTGGTCGGGCCTCAGTTGCGACAGATGTCGTGGCTTGATCGAGGTGAGATAGCTGTCCGTCAGCATGGGGATCTCAGCGAGCGTCAATCCCCTCACCTCGCGTGCCGTCGGCGCAGACGCCGGTGGCTGCGCCCCTGAAGGCGGCGGCGTATGCTCGCTGGATGCTCCCCTGATCCACGGAACCACCGCCGCATCGCCTGTCTCGGCATCACGCACGAGGATATGCGTCTTGCCGGCCACACTCGGATCGTCGCCGCGCAACCGCGAACCATCCGCCGGTGGAATATAGACCCGATCGCCGCTAGTCGGCGGCTCGCCGTAGGCGAAGGCGCTTATGGTGTGCCCATCATCGTCGGTGAAACGGAAGGTGGGGATTCCTTGGGACCTTGCCCTTGCGTAAGAAGCAAAGCCCGCCGCGCCCATGCCCGTGCCGGCAAGCCCTGTTGCGAGGCCGGTGATTGCGTCAGCGATCTGAAGCCCCGACATCTGATGGAAGTTCTGCGCGAGATCTTTGGCCGAAACGTACATAAGCGGAGCGCCGATCACCATAGCGCTCCCGTCGAGCGTAAGGGCGGCCAGGTTGAGACCTTCGGTGCTCCTCATATAGCCGCTGACCTGACGCATATGCGGGGCGTAATGCCAGAGTCGGCTGAGGCGGGTGCTGTTGGCGGCGGCGTTGATCGTTCCGGTGGTACGCACTGCACCAATTCCGGCCAGGAAGGCCTGCCCTTTGGTCAGGTTGAGGCTGCGTGCCATGCCAATGCTGCGCAGACCGCCCGAGGCCATCGGCAATGCCGTCGTCGCAATCATCGCCATGTTCATAAGCGATTCTGTCTCACCCCACTCGCCGCCATGCTGGATGTGGTTATACTGGCGAATGGCGGCCCGCGTGCCGAGATACGTGCCGCCGGCGATCGCGAGTGGAGCAGCAATCGGCGCTGCCGGCGTGAGGGAGGCAAAGGAAGCAACCGCGGTGCCGATGCCAACGAGCGGGTCAACCACCTTGTCCCAGGCCGTCACATTGCGGGCCTTGACTACGTCCAGCGCGATCTCACCGTCGGACCCCGGAGTCATTTGGAAGCCCGTCGGCACAATCAGATGACCGTGCTCGGAAAACAGGCTGTTGTTGTCCTGAAAGTCCTCCACGCTGTCGAACACCTTGCCGGCAACATCGACATAGCGCACGTCGCCATCACCGTTCCTGACGGCAAATAGCGCCATTTGCTGGATGCCGTCTTCGGGATCGACGTAGAAGACCGGGACCACCCTGACCTTGGCATCGTCGCCGCCGATGTCACGGATCTCACTGGTGACCTTGCCGAGCACGTCACGGCCTTCCTCGGTGGAGGTATCCAGGTGCAACGCCTCTATGATGGTCTCGTCGCTGAACGGACGGAAGGTCTCGTCGTACCCCTGATCGTAAAGCGACCCGATCTGCTGCTGGACATTGGCGAGCACATCGCCCCGGCGCTCCTCGAAATAGGCGCTCTCCAGGCCCTGAAGATGCTCTCGCCGTCCGGTCTCATTGAACGGTGCGACCGGCTGTGTGCGCTGGAATGCCAGCCAGTCTGCCGCTGACCTTGCAATGTCCCGGGTGCTTTCAAGGGTATCGTACATGTCCTGCGCCAGCTCCAGCGCGAGCCAGCTGTAGGCCAGTGACGGATCGACCCAGCGCATTTGGTCGGCTTCGCCGTCGCCATCGGTGTCGATCTCGACCTGAACAGGCGCATCGCTTGCCGTCAGGGCCTCCAGGCCATTGGCCTCATATCCGTCGGCGACGTCGGGATGCACGTAAATCGACCGATCACCGATATCGATCCTGACCGGTTCGACACCGTCCGGGAAGCTTCCCCCAGGGGGCTCGATCGTGCCGGTGCCGTGCTCTTCCAGTAGATTGTTGTACTCCGCCTCAAGCTCGTCGATCTGGCTGCCGAGATCCTCGATTCGGACGTCAAGCTGCTCCTCAAGCGTGCGATTGACCGTCTCACCTGCGCTCTGTTCGGCTCGTTGCAGGATTTCGAGCCGATTTCCGGCAACGCAGATGTCCGCATTCGGCTGTGTGCCCTGGAACGTTTGCCATTCCTCGCTGAACGAATAGTAGCGATAATTTTCGTTCGGGTTCTCCCACGTGAGCTGGTACTTGGTCTCGCCGTGTTCAAAGTGATTGACCACCCATAGCTGACCATCCTCATCAATAATCTCATTGCCCTGGAAGGAGCTGTTCTCGAAAAGCTGCGGATTATCGCTATTGTATTCGGCGAGCAGCCGCTGGCTGATGTCCCCTAACTCGAGTTGGGCAGCAGCGAGATCGCTCCGCGCCTGGTAGAGATCGGCATAGGCTCCGTCGATCTCGAGCTGCCTTCCGAGCGCGTCCCGCTCGACCTTCAACTGAAGCCAGCTGGTTGCCGTCTCTGCGTCGATCCACAGCCATTCGAGTGTGCCGTCGCCATCGGTATCACGCTGGATGGCGACCGGCTGCCCGCCATCGGTGAGCGCCGCCAAGCCGTCGTCCTCATAGGCTTCCGCCACCTCTGGCGCGACCTGGACCGTCTCGTCGCCGACCGTGATCTCGACCGGCTCGACATCCTCGGGGAGCCCCTCCACGCCGTCTCCAAACTGGCTCTCCAGATCAGAGAGCGCAAGATCGGTGACCAAGCTGTCGCCCAGGGTACGCTGATAATTGGCTTGCGAAAGCAGCGCATCGACTTCCGCATGCGCAGCCTGCCCCTTTCTGTACTCTTCCTGATAATTGTAGTTGCTGTCGGCAGAGGTGATGACCGGCGTCTCCCCATCGGGGTAGAATGGCATGTTCTCCTGCTTGGTTATCGCCTCCCCGAGCAAGCGTTGCGATTCCTCGTAGGCTGCCAGCGCGTCCTGCGCATTCGTCACACGGCCATTGGCGTCAGACAGCCGCTGTTGCGCAGCCGCCAGATCGCCTTCGGGCTCGGGCCGCACCCACCGGTATCCGTGTTCGCCAAGGGCCTCGTCCAGGGTTGCCCCGGCCGCCTCCATAGCTTCCTCGACAGCCGGATCGAGCGCCCACACATCCAGTTGCGCCTGAATTCGCTCCATCTCGGCCTGGAGCGTCATCACTTCGCCGAGCACCACGTTTTCGGCCGCGATTGCGCGGGCAACTTCAGGATGGACCCAACGCCAGGTGCCCTCAACCTTCATCGGCACCCAGTCTACGGTGGGATCCAGCCCGGCCGGCGGCTCGCCCTGGAAGTTGATGCCGGTGACGTTGCCATCTTCGTCCGTCTCGATGGTCGGCTGGGCCTCCGGGCCAAGGCCGTGCTCCTCTATCGCCGCCTCGGTCGCAGCCCGAAGTTCGCCGGCTTCCGCGAGGAGATCCTCATAGGTCTTGCCGGAGAACATGCCCTCGATGACCGTCATGACGATTTCGTCTTCGGCGGCCTGTGCGGGATTGCTGCTTTGCGGGTTGATCGACAGAAGCGTGCGTGCCAGCGTCTCGTCGAGACTGCCCGGCTCAATCTCGATTTCCGTGCCGTCCTCGTTGTCCCTGAGAACCATTCCGCCGTCGGGTTCAGTGGTCAGCGTGTAACCGTTGAAGGTCACCTCGACGGTCTCTTGGGAGTCACCGTTTGCTCCGGGCACCGTGGTCGTTTCGGTGCGACGCCCCTCGGTGTCGGTCACCGTCTCCGTGACCGTGCCGTTGCTGGACGTGGTGCGCTCGACTTCGCTGCCGTTCTCGTCAACGTAGCGGACCGTGCGCGTCTCACTCCCCGGCCGGCTGCTTTCGTCCACAACCGGGCCGATGAAGACACTCGAGTTAAAATAGTAGCCTGCCACCACTTTCCCGGTTTCAGGGTCGACGATTTCCGTCGTTGTCGAAGTGCCGCTCTGGTCTGTCGTGCTGTCCTGATTGATCTCGTAGCCGGCCGCCTCGAGCTGGGCGATCACCTGGTCCTCGGTAAGCCCCCGTTCTTCGGCAATGGTCGCAATGCTTTTTCCGGCGATGACATCTTCGAGGATACTTGCGGTTCCCTCCCTCGTCGGATCCTGATCCGGGCTGAGTTCAGTCTCCTGGCCATCCGAAATGACGACGACTGTGGTGTCCCCGTCTGCAGTGGTGGTTTCCCGCGTCACTACGCCACTCGGAAGTCTGGTCTCCTCCACGACAGTCCCGTCGCCGAGATCGTCCTCGTAACGGGTTGTCGTTATCCGGGTATCTGAGTCGTAATGCTCCTCGACCTTCCAGCCACGCCCGTCGCGCTGGGGTCCATGGACTTCCTCTCCGCCGTTCTCCGTGACCGCCGTATGATAGGTGCCATGGTGAAAGTCGTAATATTCGGTGACCGTGCGATTGCCCTGCGGATCCGTAATCGTGGTTGTGCGCACATCTCCGTTGTCGCTTACCGGGTCGGTCGTCTCCACCGTGTAGCCGGCAGCCTCGAGTTCGGCGATCACCTCGTCGCGTGACTTGCCCTGCTCCTCGGCAATGAGATCGATGCTCCTGCCCGCGTCCACAGCCTCCAGAATTGCGTCTGCGGTTTCCTGCGCTCCCGTCTGATCGGGATGGGCTTGTTCGTTGGCACTTGTCGGCGTGACGAAAAATTGCGGCGCAATGGAATTTTGCGGGCTGTAATAAAGCGCCGGCGTGACGTTGCTCTGGTCACCGACGTCAGCTGCGGTCGGCCCGTTATTCGTTGGCGTTATAGCCCGTGGCTGTGTCGAGGAGGCCTCCGCGGCTGCCTGCTGTCTTTGAACCTCGGCCATCACGGCACGTGCCGCCGCGAACATGTCCAAAGGTGTCTTCAGGATCGGCGTTATCCGGCGCAGCGCCATCAGACGTTCCTCCAAACTCGCGGCCCTTCACCGCGTCATCGTCCAACTCCAACTCCAACGCCTCGTCGCTGCGACGCCAGTAGGCTCTCTGCCGTCAGCAGTGACTGCGTCATCCCGCCGGGCTCCCGCTTGCGACAACCGCCCGCCGGACTGCGACGCTACGTTGCCGGCCTCGCGAAAGCAACGATTGGACCATAATAGCATGTTTCATTCCATTTGGACCTAAATCTCGCAGAGATCTGGTCCAGATCGCATTCTCCATTCGACCGCCCCTCTTCCTCGCGGCACGCGGCTCGCCGTGACTTACACCGCCGCGCGTAAGGCACGGACCTTTCGCCTGGAAAGACGATGGCGAAGATGAGGGGGCGACTAGGGAAGTGAGGAACTTGCGCAATCTGCGGGGAACGCACACTCAGCTGGCAACACGCTGAAAACGTGTCCTTCCGCGTGGCACGAGCATGGGCCCGCGAGAGTCGGCGCCGGAACCCGTAAGACGATGCGCAGGCACAGTTCTCGGCGCCTCATGCGCGTGTCTATCGCGACAGCGCCTCGCTCAGATACTCGCGAAGGACAACGGCCTGATTATGGTCGCGGTCCTTCGCTGAATAGAGCAGAACGACCGGCCCCTTCCGGCACCAGTCGAGACAGCGTCCCACAGCGCTGCGATTTGCGTCGAGTTCTGCGCGATAGCGAGCCTCGAATTCGGACCATTTGCCCGGATCATGTCCGAACCATTTGCGCAGTTCGGTGCTCGGCGCAACGTCCTTCACCCATTCGTCGTAGCGCAGGTCCTTCTTGCGGATGCCGCGGGGCCAGACCCGGTCGACCAGGAGCCTTGCCTCCGCGTTTCCGTCCCACTTATCGTAGACGCGCGCGATCCGGATCTGGGGCCTCCCACTCATGTGTTCTCCGCGTCATCCATAAGATCCAGCGCCTTGATCGAATGGGCAAACGCTGCGCCGGCGCGCATCTCCGCTGCGACCCAGATGGCTTCCATGATCTGTTCTGCGGAGGCGCCTTCTCGCCTTGCGGCCTTCACATGCCCCTCTATGCACCAGGGGCATTGGGTCACATGAGCGACCGCAACGGCGATCAACTGCTTCGTGCGCACGTCAAGCGCACCATTGGCGAACACGGCCTCAGAGAACGCCCTGAAAGCGTCGTTGGTCTCCGGAGCGAGTGCCCTCCTTCGCTCGGCATGGGCGCGGGTGGGTTTGGGAAAATCGATAGCGGCGGCCACGGTCATTGGCAGGAGCCTCCCTCAACAGAGATTGGCGGCAACAACTGCCGACGCCAGGACTTATGACAGTCTGCCGTTCCAAGATGAACTAGTCCCCTGGCAGCAACTGGAAATACCTATTAATGCTAACCCGTCGACGCAAAACAGGGGGCCTTGCCGGGCGCCAATCCATGCCGCGCAGGTGCCGGATGCGCATCCCATGAGCGGGACGGAACGAGGCGAGCTCCCACGTCGGTGACCAAAGTGAAAGCTGTGTATCATCCTAAATGACGTTCCGCATGAATCGCATATTTAACAAGTAAGCCATACACCTTATAACTTGACCTTTAAGGTCAAATCCGCGCGACAAGCATCATCAGCCGGGCGACCACTCGGCCACGAAACCTTCTGAAGAAGCCGAGATCTCGGCGCGTTAGCCGAGCGGGAGGCGACGATGCGTGGTTATGAACCGACGGGCCAGGAGGCAGACGGTTTGGCAGCGCAGCCGGCCAGCCTCCGCGTCCTTCTTGGAGTCGTTCTCATCCTGGCAGGATTGCTGATCCTTGGCGACGTTGCGCTGGCCGCCCTGTTCAGCCGCCTGTTCGTCGGGGTTGTTGCGATTGTTGCCGGCACTTTCGAAGTGGTCCATGTCCTCTGGACGAGGGGCCGCGCTGGCTCCACGTGGCAGGTCGCGCTGGGCATCCTCTATGTGGCACTCGGTGTCGTACTGGCGGGCCAGCCGCTTTCGGACCTGCGCCTCACCTATGTCGCCGGGCTGCTTTTCCTGCTGTCAGGAATCCTTCGGCTGCTGGTTGGCTACAGTCGTTACAAGGACGCAGGCTGGACAATGATTCTGTCCGGAGCATTCGGAGTGGCAGCCGGCCTGTTCATCCTGTCGGGGTTTCCAAGAACCACCTTCTGGCTCCTTGGCCTCCTCCTTGGCTTCGACATCATGTCTCATGGGCTGGCGTGGCTGGTGCACGACTGGTCGCCCGCTGCGGCGACACCGCGTGCGCCAGCGGATGCCGATCAGGTCAACCGGAAGGCCGGACGAAATGACCGTCAGTAAGTTCCTCAGCGGCAAGGTCCGCGCCGGAAGGGAACAAACCCCTCGGCGCGCGCAAGGCATTCGTTGCTAAAGGTTTGAATCCGCGAGCCACGTCGTGCGCACACCGGGGCGTATTCAAACGTACAGGCGATCGGACGAGATGGCCGAGGCGGTATCGGAGACACAGGGCCAGTCGCACGACATTGGCCTCGATGAATGATCCGGAACCCCGCTACGCGGGCAAGGCAGGCATTGTCAAAGGTTCGCACCCTGCCATCGCGTCTGGCACACACTGGCGCAAACTCGCGCGTGCAAGCCATCGGTGGTGGCTGGCCCGGAACCGGGGCTGGGGCCACGTCCACTTGGCACGCCGACAAGACACCGGCCGCCAATACGCCGAAAGCAAAGATCCAAGCGACTCGGTGCAACACTTGCCCCTTCCATATCTGAGATGATGGGGCGCCGTCCGACAGACCTCAGGACTGAACCGGCCCAATGGCGAGCCGTTGAGCTACCGCCGGTGCGTTCACAAAGGAAGCTTAGCACTGATCCTTCTGCGCGAGAACGGCTGGAGATTAATTTTTGCAACTGTGGGTCGGCGAGAGATGCACCACCTGCGCGCGTGCCGCCGAGATCGACCTAGCGATCCGTGTGCCGTACAGATCGCGACATGTGCCGACGGGACCCAGCCTTGCCTCTACACTTACCGCGAGCGATCAGCGACAACACGCGCAGCGCACCAGTAGGGCTTGAACCCCTGGCAAGGCACGGTCAGAGACGCATCAATTCGGTTCCAACCTCAAGCTCGCGGACACCTAGACTGGACTAGGTGCGAGTCATTGGCTCTAGCTGTGGGCGTTTGCACTCTACGTAAAAATCACAAATGTATAATTTACCCTGCGTAAAATTATCAATTTTGCTTACTGAATCTTGATTAACCTGAGAGCTTCTTCTTCTCCTAGTTTCATTTGCACGTTACAGTTTTGTCAACGGGATGGCACCTCCGGCACGCGTCGCGGGCAAGCGGGGATGAAATGGCCGGCGATACCTCCTCAGTGGCTCATGGCGCTGGCCGCCTGGTCTCTCGGAGCATGGATGTCGTCGCTCAAGACCATCTCCCGCGCGTGGGACGCCGATAACCGGAGGGTCGCCATATGGCCTCTGTTGATCGACCGCTGACTGCTGACACTGCCGAGGAAATGCACGACAAACTGAGCGTTCCGGCCCTGACCGCAATGGTCGTCGGTTCGATGGTCGGCGCGGGGGTGTTTCAGCTGCCGGCGCGCTTCGCAGGTGAAACGGGCGTCTATGGCGCTCTCATTGCATGGACGATTGCCGGCCTTGGCATGTTGTCCCTTGCGTTCGTGTTCCAGACACTCGCGGTTCGCAAGCCCCAGCTTGACAACGGGGTCTATGTGTATGCGCGCGCCGGATTTGGCGTCTATCCAGGCTTCCTTTCGGCCATCGGTTTCTGGGCCTCCGCTTGCGCCGGAAATGCCTTCTATTGGGTGCTCATCATGACCACCATCTCCCAGCTGTTTCCAGGCTTGGGAGGGATATTCGGCAATGGCGACACCTGGCCGGCGTTCTTCGCCTCCCTGGTGGCCGTCTGGGGGTACTACTTGCTTATCCGCCGCGGCGTCAAAGAGGCGGCATGGATCAATTACATCGTGACGGTCGCAAAGCTTGCGCCCCTTCTGCTTTTTCTCGTGCTTGTGCTCTTCTTTTTCAACGGAGAGGTTTTCATCGGCAACCTCACCGGCGGCTACGACGTCCCCGGCGGAGAGTCGCTGTTCCTGCAGGTGCAGGGTACGATGCTCGTTACCGTGTTCGTCTTCCTGGGCATAGAGGGAGCGAGCGTCTACTCGCGGTATGCCAAAAGGCGCGAGGACGTCGGCACCGCGACGGTGCTCGGCTTCCTCGGTGTGCTCGCCTTGTTCGCTTCCATCTCCATCCTCTCGTACGGCATCCTCCCCAAGGCCGAGATCGCGGCGCTGTCACAACCGTCCGTCGGCGGCGTCCTAGAGGCCGCAGTGGGACCGTGGGGCGGGGCATTCATTCGGGTCGGCCTCATCGTGTCGGTGCTCGGTGCCTACCTTGCGTGGCAACTCCTGGCGGCCGATGTGGTGTACGCAGCTGCAAAAGATCAGGACATGCCCAGCTACTTTGCCAGGCTCAACAGCCAGGAGGTGCCAGAGACAGCGGTCTTCTGGACGTCAGTGCTGGTGTGCGTGATCCTTTTTGCAGTGCAGTTTGTCGACTACGCCCTTGATTTCACTCTCGATCTAACTGCCGCGCTTGCGCTTGCGCCGTTTGCACTCGCCAGCGCCTATGCGCTCAAGATTGCATGGCTCCGGGACGGATACGAGATGCTGCCCTCGAGCACGCGGAGACGAGAACTGCTCATCGCGATCGTCTCGACGGTCTATACCCTATTCCTCATATGGGCTGCGGGATACACGTTCCTCTTCCTCGCCTGCATCCTGCTCGCCCCTGCGACCCTGTTGTACTTCATCGCGAGACGGGAACAGGAAGCACAAGTGTTCACGACGTCGGGGCTCGTGATCTTCTTGCTCGTCCTGGCATTTGCGGCGATCGGCATCGTTCTGCTCGCCACCGGCGTGGTGCAGATCTGATGGAGATCGTCATCAAGGCAAGCTCCGCACCTGCCCCGCTCTGCAGCCAGGCGGTGAATCTATAAACCCGCACCCCGACTTGGGAGGTATCGAGCGATGGCCGCAGAAACTCCACTCGGTGTCCACTCCGAGGTTGGCCGTCTCCGCAAGGTGATGGTCTGCGCGCCTGGTCGCGCCCATCAGAGGCTGACCCCGAGCAATTGCGACGCCCTGCTCTTTGATGACGTGCTTTGGGTTGATGTCGCCAAGCGTGACCATTTTGACTTCATGACCAAGATGCGCGACCGCGGCGTCGATGTCGTCGAGATGCACAACCTCCTGACCCAGACCGTCGCGGTCCCGGAAGCGCGAAAATGGATCCTTGATCACCAGATCGTGCCGAACCAGATCGGAATGCTGCTGCTCGACGAACTGCACAGCTATCTCGACGGGCTGTCAGACCGCAAACTCGCCGAGACGCTTATTGGCGGATTATCGACAGACGACTTTCCCGAAGTGGCCAGCACCGAGACGCTGCAACTCATCCGCGATGCGGTTGGTGTTGCGGAATATCTGCTGCCGCCACTGCCCAACACACTCTACACCCGAGACACGACCTGCTGGATCTACGGCGGCGTCACCCTCAACCCGCTTTACTGGCCAGCACGCCACGAGGAGACGATCCTCACCACAGCCATCTACAAATTCCACCCTGATTTCGCCGGCAAGGTGAACGTCTGGTGGGGTGATCCAACCCGGGACTGGGGCCTGGCGACGCTGGAGGGGGGCGATGTGATGCCGATCGGCAAGGGCAATGTCCTGATCGGCATGGGAGAACGGACCTCCCGGCAGGCGATCGGACAACTCGCAGCGGCGCTGTTCGCGGAAGGCGCAGCGGAGCGTGTCATCGTCGCCGCCATGCCCAAGTTGAGAGCGGCCATGCACCTCGACACCGTCTTCACATTCGCCGACCGCGATTGCGTTCTGATTTATCCGGACATCGTCGAGAAGATCGAGACCTTCTCGCTCCGCCCAAGCGACACGAAGCCCTTCGAGGTCCACAGAGACGAAGGGTCGCTGGTGGAAACCGTCCGCGACGCGCTTGGGCTGAAGGAGATGCGCGTGGTTGAGACCGGCGGTAACGCCTACATTCGGGAACGTACCCAGTGGGACAGCGGTGCCAACCTCGTATGCGTGGCACCTGGAGTTGTATTCGCATACGATCGCAACACCTATACGAACACACTTCTTCGCAAGGCCGGCATCGAGGTGATCACCATTACGGGCGCGGAACTTGGCCGCGGTCGTGGGGGCGGCCATTGCATGACCTGTCCCATCATTCGCGATCCAGTGGACTACTGAAATATCGCCGCTCGGACACGCGGATCATCCGACTGCGTTGCCGAACGAGAAAATCAGTACCGCGTCTTCGGTGCTTGTTCGCGAAAGAGGCGGCAGACGACCGCAGCGGCCCGGGCCCCACGATCTCCCCGCGAGGTGATCGACATGAGCGAGGTTTTCACGGCAGGAACCACCGTATTCGATCGCGCCACGCTGCTGCAATCGAAGTGGGGATGGTTCCTCGCACTTGGCGTCGTCCTCATACTGTGCGGGGCGTTGGCCGTCGCGCTTCCCGCAATTTCCACCGTCGCAACCAGCATGGTTCTCGGCATTGCCTTGATGGTTGCCGGGGCGGCCAAGATGATCCAGTCCCTGCGGGTCAAGGCGTGGAATGGCTTCATCTGGCAGGAGTTGACCGGTGCGGTCGAGCTGGTCGGCGGGATTCTGGTCTATTTCAATCCGCTGAAAGGCGCCCTGGCCATCTCCCTTCTTCTGGCAATGGTATTCTTGGTGCAGGGTCTTCTGACGATTGCTCTGGCATACCGCGTGCGACAGCAGGATGGCCGGTTCTGGTTCCTCCTCTCCGGTATGGTCGCCGCTGGCGCCGGAGTTCTTCTTATCGTGAAGCTTCCTCACATCCGGCACGTTGAACCAGGCATCATTGTAGGAAGTGCGCTTCTTGTCGCCGGCTGCGCCTATGCGGCGATCGCTCTGACGATGCGGAGGGCGCGGCGATGACACGTCGAACAATGGGGTCCTGGCGACAACATGCGCCGATCATGCGTCGGGAGCATTCGTCATTCCTCCCCCTGGTCAGCCTCGTCTTCGCCGGCACGCTTTGTGCTGCGGGCGCTTCCCTGGCGCAGCAGCCCCCCGTCGAGAGTGTTCCACCGCCGGCAGTGGTGGTCGAGGAAATCGCGGTAAAAGAGGTAAGCAGCCCGGTCCAGTTCACTGCCCGCGTTGAAGCCATTGCGGCCGTCGACATCAGGGCACGGGTGACCGGTTTCTTGCGCGCCGTGAATTTCAGGGATGGCCAGACCGTCCAGGCCGGAGACGCCTTGTTCGAAATTGAGCCCGAGCAGCTTGAGGCCGCGGTGGCTTCCGCACGGGCGCAAGTCGCTCGAGCGGAGGCAGTCCGCACCTCGGCGGAAAGGACGCTCGCGCGCAACCAGGCGCTGTTCGATCGCAGCACGGTGTCCCAGGCGGGGCTCGATGAGGCTCAGGCAGCTTTCGACATCGCTGTCGCTGACGTGCAGGTGGCAACAGCGGCACTCAATACTGCGGAACTCAACCTTTCCTATGCCTGGATAGAAGCGCCGATTTCCGGCAGCATCGGGCGTGCCGTGTTCAGCAAAGGCGATCTGATCAGCCCCGACAGCGGCGCGCTGGCACGCATTGTCAGCCTGGATCCCATCCGCGTGGCCTTCGCAGTGAGCGAAGGTCTGGTCGTGACCTTGCGCCAGCAGGAGATTGGCCGCACCCGTGACGAGCGCAGCCCGCTGGAACTCTCGCTGCGCCTGCCAAACGGATCTGAGTACGACCATTCTGGTCAGATCGATTTCGTGGAGGACGAGGTCGATCCGCAAACCGGGACAGTCACCGCGCGTGCCGTTTTTCCCAACCCCGACGGCATCCTGCTTCCCGGGCAATTCGTCACCTTATACGTCCGCGAGAAGGATGTTCCCAAGCGGCCGATCGTGCCCCAGTCGGCAGTGCTACAGGACCGCGAGGGACGCTTCGTCTACCTGCTTGGCGCCGACAGCATCGTCTCCGAGCAACGCATCGAGACCGGGGCGCGGGTCGGCAACGGCTGGGCTGTCCTTCAGGGTCTGAAAGGCGGCGAGAAGGTCATCGTTCAAGGTATTCAGCGCCTGGCTGACGGAATGACTGTTCGGCCGAGCCAAGGCCAGCCCGTCGGCGACGGGTCATGATTTCCGACCTGTTCATAACTCGCACCAGGCTGGCGATCGTCGTCTCGACGGTGATTGCGATCGTCGGCGCAATCGCAGTGTTTTTGCTGCCAGTGCAGCAGTACCCTCAGATCACGCCGCCTACTGTCTCCGTCTCGGCCACATACCCGGGAGCCAGTGCCGAGGTGATTGCCGACGTCGTCGGCGGACCGCTCGAGACCGCGATCAACGGCGTACCTGACATGATCTACATGTCATCGACAAGTTCGAACGCCGGACAGTATTCCCTTGCCGTGACGTTCGAGGTCGGGACCGATCCGGACATTGCCCAGGTCAACGTCCAGAACAGGGCGCAGCTGGCTATATCCCAGTTGCCGACTGCGGTGGCCCAGCAAGGGGTTTCGGTAAGATCGCGTTCACCGGACTTCGTGCTCGGTATCGCATTTTATTCGCCCGACGACAGGCTCGGCACGCTTGAAATCACCAACTTCACGTCAACCGTTGTCGTCGACGCCCTTTCGCGCATCAGCGGCGTGGGAGAGGCAACTGTGGTCGGTGCGTCCGAGTACTCGATGCGCGTGTGGCTCGATCCAAGACGAATGGATGCTCTTGGCATCACGGCGGACGATGTCGCTACGGCAATTCAACAGCAGAACATCCAGGCATCTTTGGGCCAAGCCGGCGCGCCGCCAAACCCGGAAGGCACACAGTTGCAGTACACACTCGCGGCGCAGGGCCGGCTCGTCAGCGTTGAAGAGTTCGGCGACATCGTCGTGCGCACTGGCGGCGCCGGCGCGATCGTTCGGCTGCGCGACATTGCCCGCATCGAACTCGGCGCACAAAGCTATGCCGCGAGAGCCCGCTTCGGCGGTCACGACACCGCGATGCTGCAGATCAGCCAGGCCCCCGGCGCCAACGCCATCCAGACTGCCAATGCCGTTCTGGCCGAACTCGATCGACTGTCGAGCAGCTTTCCCCCTGGGCTTGAGTTCCAGGTGGTCTACGACGCGACGCAGTTCGTACGGGCCAGCCTGTCGCTGATCGCCCAGATCCTCGTCGAGGCCTTTCTCATCGTGCTCCTCGTCACCTTTCTGTTCCTGCAGGACTGGCGCGCCACGCTGGTCTCGGCCATGGCAATCCCCATATCGTTGCTCGGCGCGATGGCGGCGCTCTTTGCATTCGGCTTTTCCATCAACACGGTTTCGCTGCTTGCCCTGGTGCTGGCGATCGGCCTCGTCGTCGACGACGCGATCCTGGTCGTGGAGAATGTCAAGCGCGTCATGGAAGACGAGCCGGATATCGATTCGACCACCGCGACGCGAAAGGCGATGCGCCAGATCATCGGCCCTATCGTCTCAACCACGCTGGTGCTGCTTGCGGTGGTGACACCGGCAGCGTTCCTGCCGGGCATAAACGGCCAGCTCTACCGTCAGTTCGCTGTCACCTTGTCGGCCGCATTGGTCATATCCTCGATCGTAGCGCTGACGCTCAGCCCTGCGCTCAGCGCTGTCCTGCTGACACACGGACAATCCGGCTACCGGCGTGGCCCCCTCGGTTGGTTCGCCCGCGTGCTCACGGTGACGCGAGACGGTTACGGGCGCGCTGTCGGCTTTCTCCTGCGCCTGTGGATCGTGCCAATTGCCGTTCTTGCGGCCTGTTTCACCGGCGCATTTTGGCTCTTTACCGGCCTGCCCGCCACCTTTCTGCCCGATGAGGATCAGGGTGCCCTGTTCCTGGACATCCAGCTCCCTGACGCTGCATCCATCGACCGCACTCAGGCGATCCTCGCCGACGTCGAAACCATCCTGTCGGACACCGAAGGCGTTGAGAACATCATTTCCGTCGCCGGTTTCAGCATCTTGCAGGGAACGCTGTCCCCTAGCGGAGCGATGGCCATTGCAGCGCTGGCTCCATGGGACGCACGCACTGCTCCCGAACTTCAACTTGGCGCGATACTCCAGCGACTGCGTGCTCGTTTCGCGACAATCCCCGGTGCGACCATTTCCGCCTTTGCCCCGCCTGCCATTTCCGGACTTGGCGCAGTTGGCGGTCTGGATCTCCGCCTCCAAGCGCAGCAGGGGCAATCACCGGAAGAGCTCGGGCAGGTCGCACGCGCCTTCGTTGCCGCGATCAACCAGCAGCCGGAAATCGGTGGAGTGGGCACGACCTTCAGCGCGGACGTGCCGCAAGTCTATGTTGACGTCGATCGTACCCGCGCCGAGGCACTTGGGCTTAGCGTCGCCGATATATACTCGGCAATCGGCGCAAGCTTCGGATCACGTTACGTCAATGACTTCACCCTTCAGGGGCGCGTCTTTCAGGTCAACCTCCAGGCCGATGCCCGGCACAGGGCGGACGCCGAAGATATCCTCAATCTTCATGTACGCAGCCGGACCGGCGCAATGGTCCCGCTCAGGACCGCAGTGTCGACGGACATCGTCCTCGCGCCCTTTGTGATCCCCCGATATAACCTCTTCGTGACGGCGCCGATCAATGGACAGCCGGCTCCCGGCGGCAGCTCGGGCGCGGCCATGGACGCGGTTGAGCGCGTGGCTGCTGAGGAACTACCCCCCGGGTACGGGTTCGAGTGGTCGGGTCTCTCCTTCCAGGAGCGGCGCAGCCAAGGTCAGGAGCCGGTGATCTTCGCGCTGGCGTTCCTGTTCGCCTATCTTTTCCTCGTCGCACAATACGAAAGCTGGATGTTGCCATTCGCGGTCATCCTGTCGCTCGGTGCCGCTCTTTTCGGTGCCACGGCAGCCCTTGCGCTTTTCGACCTGCAGAACAGCCTTTATGCGCAGATCGCCATCGTGCTTTTGATAGGGCTTGCCTCGAAAAACGCGATCCTGATCGTCGAGTTTGCCAAGGATCGCCGCGAAGAGGGCCTTTCGATAGCCAAGGCCGCACGATCCGGTGCCGAGCAGAGACTCCGCGCGGTGCTGATGACGGCGCTCGGCTTCATCTTCGGCATTCTTCCGCTGGCGATGGCGACCGGCGCTGGCGCCGGCGCCGGCCAGGCGATCGGCGTCACCATCCTTGGCGGAATGGTGGGGGCGACAACGGTCGGCCTCTTCATCATCCCGACCCTGTTCGTGGCTGTGCAATGGGCGTCGGAATGGGGCACGCGGCGGGCAAGCATCGCTGCTGAGCGAAGGTCCCAACAGAGGAGGAAAGCATGACGACTTACGACACCAGAGGGGCTGTAGGCTCTTATGTGCCGCCTAGATGGCTTCGCATTCTGCTGGGAATCGTCCTGATCCTTGGCGGCGTTTTCGTGCTGGGGGACATCGCCCTTGCGACCCTCGTCAGCGCCCTGCTCATCGGCTACACCGCGATTGTCGTGGGCGGCTTTGAAATCGTCCATGCATTCTGGACGAAAGGTTGGGGTGGCTTCGTCTGGCAGATTGTGCTCGGAGCCCTGTACATCGTGTTCGGCTTGATGGTGGTTCGGCAGCCGCTTTCGGGCGTCCTGGTGCTCACCCTGACGTTGGGCTTGGTGTTTCTGGCCTCCGGGATCGTCCGCATCATCGTCGGGGTCAGGCACTGGGCGGAGTCTGGATGGATCATGACGATTTCGGGACTTTTCGGCATCGTGGCCGGCGGGATCATCCTCTCAGGATGGCCGATGACAGGGCTGTGGGTGCTGGGCCTCCTGCTTGCCATCGATCTGATCACGCACGGGGTAGCCTGGCTCACCTACGGATGGCGGCCCGATCATGCAGGAAATCCGGGAGCGGCTGTTGGTGCAGGTTGAAGGAAAAACCTCGACATCAGTGAGACGGAAACGGGCCTCCTAGCCGAGCGGTCGCCCCACTTGCTGATCGTCAGATCTTGCACATTGCCGACACCGGGGCCTGACCGAGAGACGACTGGGGTCATCATACGCGGGAAACCAAACGCGAGGCGGTCACCGTTTCGCCGGCTTCTTCAGTGCGGACGCCCTCTCGCGGCTGTCCCAGTACTGAGATGCCGCTTGGCGATTGAGTTCGAGCATGCGTTCCATTTCAGCGCCCGCCGCCTGTCCGTCCCTGGCACGTATCGCCTCTGCGACACGGATATGCCCTTCGCGTGTAACAGGCTCGCCGTCGATGGCCTCCACACCAAATTCGTAGGAAATCTGCAGTACGGTCAAGATGATCGGCCGTAATTGCCGCATCATGAGGTTGCCGGTCGCCTCCAGGATTGTCGAATGGAACAGGCAGTCGGACGCAAACAGAGTCGCCACGTCTCCTTCTTCGGGATGCATGGCGTGTGCCGCCTCGAGGATCATCCGGATCTGGTCATCGGTCGCCCGGATAGCAGCAATGGCCGCAGCGGCCGGCTCGATGATGCAGCGCAGTTCGGTAGTCTCCGCAAACATCTGCCGGAGCCGCGGATGATCCGGTGCATGCCAGGCAGCGACATCGACATCGAGCAGGCTCCATTCCTCGATCGGCCGCACCCGGGTTCCGTATCGTCTGGCGGTCTTGACCAATCCCTTGCCGGAAAGAACCTTGATCGCATCCCGGATCGTCGCGCGGCTGACGCCGAGCGAGTGGGCGAGTTCCTCCTCCGTCGGCATCACCTCCCCTTGCGGATACTCGTCATTCGCAATGCGTCGGCCGAGCGCCTCAACCACCTTCTTCGTCGCGCCGGTCGGTAGCGACGACGTCAGCTCGATGGGAAGTTTAAGCCGCGATGACGTCGGGCCTTCGTTCATCAGCTTCTCCAACTTCTATCTTTACATATGATCTAAAGATTGCAATGCTCCGTTCAATGGCGATGCCGGCGACCCGCAACGGTCGATCCGCGCTTAACATAAGGCCAGCCCACATCAGACCTGTGGAGGGAGGAGACCATGAGGATTCATATTTGGCTAGCGGCCACGGTCGCGGCATGCGCCGGCTGGTTCGTCGGCGCGCCGACAACCGAGGCGGCCGAGATTAAATTTGGCATCGGCGTCGCCGAGGGCGACTATCCGGAGTACAACGCCCTCGTCCGCTTTAAGGAATACGTCGAGTTCAAGACCAACGGCGAGATCACGGTACGTCTGTTTCCGGGCAATCAGCTTGGCGGCGAGCGCGAGATGATCGAGCAGGTACAGCAAGGCGGCCTTGAACTGTCTCTCCCGGCAGACGGTGCAATGGCCGGTTTCTATGCGCCGATCCAGGTGTGGTCGATTCCCTACCTGTTCGAGAGCGCACCGGTCGCCTGGGAGGTTCTGAACGGGCCATTCGGCGACGCGATGCGCGAAGACATCCTGGCAAAGACCGGAATCCGGGCGCTGGCCTTCTCGCAGAACGGGTTCCGTTCCTTCACCAACAGCATCCGGCCGATCATCAATCCGGAGGACATCGCCGGCATGAAGATCCGCACCATGGAAAGCCCGGTTTTCATGGAGATGGTGAGCGCGCTGGGTGCAACCGCTGTGCCAATCAGTGGTGCCGAGGTGGTCATGGCACTGAGACAGGGCGTCGTTGACGGCCAGGAAAACCCGCCCGCCGTTGTCTACAGCGGCGGCCACGGTGAGGTGCAGAAATACTACACGCTCAACGAGCATGTCTTTGGTTTGCATGTCATCATCGCGAATGAGAAGTGGTTCTCGTCCCTCTCACCCGGTCACCAGCAGATCATTCAGGATGCCGCCATCTTGATGGCGTGGACCGAAAACCTGCAGAAGACCGAGGGCGACTGGCGCTTCTCGCAGAAGCTGCGTGACGAACTCGGGATGGAGGTCCACGTCTCCACACCGGAGGAAAAGGCCGCGTTCAAGGAGATCACGCAGAAGCCGGTCGAAACCTTCATCCGCTCCCGCGTCGGCGACGAGCTTGTCGACACGCTTCTCGCCGAGGTCGAGGCCGCCAAGGCCAAGCTCTACCAGTAGGTCCTCCGACACGGCTGCGGGGGCGCACTCTGTTCCCGCAGCTGCAAGGTGACAAGGATGCGTGCAATAGCCCTCCGCGCTGCCCGTCTGCTCGCGAGGTCGACGGAGACCCTTGCGACGGTGCTGCTTATTATCGTAACCGCGCTCAACCTCACCCAGGTCACCGGCCGCTACGTCTTCAGCACCGGCTTCGGCTGGACCGAGGAAGCGATGCGTTACCTCATGATCTGGCTGATGATGCTGGGCTCGGTCGCCTGCATATTCCGGGTCGAGCATATGGCAGTTGAAACCGTCGAGAGCCTCGTCCACCCTCGCCACGCATCACTGGCACGATCCGCACTCTATACGATTGCCGCCGTCTTCTGCCTGTTCGTTCTGGTCTACGGCTGGCCGCTCGCGCTGCGCAACGCGGCGCAGGTGGCGCCGGCCTCGGGCATTCCAATGATTCTGCCCTATCTCGCCCTGCCGGTCGGGGCGTTCCTGATGCTGGTGCAGATTGCTCTATCATGGATCGTCGGCTTCGAGCCGGACAGATCGGCCGATGACCCCGGGGGAGCTGCATGATCCTCGTTGCGGTCGTCGGACTTTCCCTTCTCTTCATCGGCGTGCCGGTGGCCTTCGCGCTCGGACTGGCCGGACTGGTCGGTGTCTGGATCGCCGACATTCCCTTTGCCATCGTGGCAACCCGTCTCTTCACCGGGGTCGACAGCTTCGTCTTTCTCGCCGTTCCGTTCTATATTCTCGCGGCCGAGATCATGAGCCAGGGCGGTATAACGACCCGTCTGATCTCGATCGCGTCGCACGCAACGCGATGGCTGCGCGGCGGTACCGCGTTCGCCAATGTCGGCACCTCGGTGATGTTCGCTGGGATCTCCGGTTCGGCGGTGGCCGATGCAGCCGCCCTTGGACGCGTCTTCATGCACGAGATGCCGAAAGAGGGCTACTCCAGGCCCTATGCAGGCGCCGTGACGGTCGCGTCGGCCATCATCGGACCAATCATTCCCCCGTCCGGTTTGGCTATCCTAATGGCAGCCGTGTCGGGCTTGTCTGTCATCGATCTCTTCCTGGCCGGCGTGGTCCCGGGCCTGCTCCTCGGCGCCGCCTGCTGTCTTGTCATTGCCTTCGACGCTTTCCGCGGCCGACTTCCCAAGCCTCGGATCCGTCCGATGGAAGACGCGCCCTGGCGCTTTATCATCGAAGGCATCGCCGTTGCTTCACTGCCCCTCATCATCCTCGGCGGCATGGTACTTGGCATCTACACTGCCACCGAGGGTGGCGGCATCGCTGTCGCCTACGCCATCTTCCTGTCGACGGTGGTGTTCCGCCAACTCGATCTTCGTGGCCTATGGCACGCCTTTGTGAAGGCCGCCCGCATATCGGCGACGATCTACCTTCTTGTGGCAGCAGCCACGGTCCTGTCTTACGCGCTCAACCTGCTCGGCATTGCCGGGTGGGTCCGCGGTGCCACCGTGATCTTCGAAGGCCAGCCCCTCGCCTTCCTGTTCGCGATTGCGCTGCTCATGCTGGTCCTCGGCACCTTCCTGGATATTGGCGCTGCCATCCTCATCTTCGTGCCGCTCATCATGCCCACGACCTACGCCCTCGGTATCGACCCCCTGCAGATGGGAATGGTGGTCATGCTCACACTGGCCATCGGGCTGGTGACACCGCCGGTCGGCGTCGTGCTGTTCGTGGTCATGCGCGTCGGGGACATCGGCATGCTGCCGCTGCTTCGGGCGCTTGCACCATTCCTTTTGGCGGAGTTTGGCGCGGTGGTACTGCTCTGCCTCGTGCCGGAGTTCTCCACCTGGCTTCCCGAACTTCTCAACCCCTAAGCTTAGAGGCCGAGTTGAAAATCACCGCCATCGAGACGGTCGTCGTCAATGCAGTCCTCCGTAACTGGATCTTCGTAAAGGTCCTGACGGATCAGCCTGGCCTCTATGGCTGGGGCGAGGCGACGCTCGAGTGGAAAACGCGCGCCGTCACCGCCACCATTGAAGATCTTGCCCCCTTCGTCATCGGCGAGGATCCGCAGCGCATCGAACATATCGTGCGGCGCATGACGCATTTCAGCTTCTGGCCGCTCGGTGTCATCGGGCTGACGGCTGTTTCCGGCATCGAGCAGGCGCTGTGGGACATCAAGGGCAAATCCCTAGGCGTTCCCGTCTGGCAGCTGCTCGGAGGGCGCGTTCGCGACCACGTTCGCGTCTATACCCATCTCCATCGCGCCAAGGCCGATGCCCACGTCGCCACCGCCGATATCAGCGCTTTCTGCGATGCCGTGCAGGAGACGGTCGAGCTGGGTTATGACGCCATCAAGCTCGGCTTCGTGCCCTATACCGGCTATGATGCCCCTCTCCCGGCGCTGCGCCACGTCGAAAAACTCGCAGCAGCGGTGCGTGAAAGGGTCGGCGATAATGTGGACATCATGACCGACTTTCACGGACGGCCGGATTCTATTGATGCCGCAAAGGCCTATATTGACGCGATCGCACCGATCAGGCCGCTTTTCATCGAAGAACCGATCCAGCCAGGCGACGCACCCGCGATCGCCGATCTTGCCCGCCGCGTCGACTGCCCCCTCGCCACCGGCGAACGGCTGTTCACACCGCGAGAATTTGCCGAACTCGCTGAGCACCGGGCCGTGGCCTATGTCCAGCCCGACTTGGCACACTGCGGCGGCTTTTCAGGCGGGCGCCGGATCGCCGCCATCGCCGAGGCGGCCCACATGGGGATTGCGCCGCACAACCCGATGGGTCCGGTCGCTGGCGCAGTGGCGCTCCACTTCGACGTCGCCACGCCGAATTTCGTCATTCAGGAGGAGGCCGTTGGCATCGTGCCGTGGTTTGAAGAGATCTGCTCCGACTTCCCTCTGCGACTGACCGACGGGGCCTGGGCCATCTCGGAAGCGCCGGGCCTTGGCATAGACATTGACGAGACGGCGGCCGCACGACATCCTTTTAAGCCCGAGGTCATCCCGGCCATAGATGCCATCCTCCCGGATGGGCGCATCGCGAACTGGTGACACCGACTCCAGACGCAGCCAGATGGCCTTTTAGAGAGCCTCCTTCGCCCGCCGTGGCGGCCGGTGCCGCGGAGTTCGCCGTTTACAGCGCGATCTTCATTGGCCCGCGATGCGCTTCGAAATCATCGCGGACCCAGATGAAGGGCGTCGTCGACCAGACAGGCGGCCTCTGATTCCACGAGAGCTGGCGGCAGGATCGGCAGCGTCATTACCTCTACCGGCGAACACCCGTCAGGATGGACAGCAGGCCCCGGCGCAGTGCTGCTCTCATCGTCAGCACTGGGGCTCTTTGGCACTTCCGACCAGGAATGGCTGACCGCAGTGGACAGTATGATCTGATCGATGAGCGGCCGTTATGCATCTACGGCCGACAAAGAGGTGAAGACCAATGTCCCTCAAATCTGGAGAATTTCAAGCAAGCGATACAGGCGGCTGTCGACTTTGCGGAAAGATTCGGCCCGCAGTTGATGGTGCAGACTTTCATTGACGCGGCACGCATGTTGGCCGTGAGGTATCAGCTTTATCGCGATTCCAACGTCATTCTGGAGCACTGGCGGTTAGCCGATCCCCATATCGCCGAGGTGATGAAGCACTGCGCCGTCATCGACATTCAGATCTATGGCGAACCAAACAGCACGGTCATGGATCGCATGCGCGAGATGCTTGAGGACGGTTGCGCCACCCAAGTGCCGCGACTTTCAGGATTCGTTCGCCTGACATCTTCCGACTGAACCAAGCTCGGCGGGTGTGGGGCGTGGCCACACACGCGACAATCAGGGCACTCCGCTGAAGTCTACAACGATTTCCTGATTGTATTCTTCGTCATAGGTCGGATCGACAGCATAGCGAACGAGGCGGAACTGGCCGTGTTCGAACGACCAGAGGGCTGAAGACGAAGCATCTCCGATGCCGCGCCATTTCGTGAATTCCTCGATCGTCTGTGTCGCAGGATCAAAGCGCGAATTGACAAGCTCCGGCCGGGTGATGAAGCCCGTAACGGTGACTGACTCAAGCTTGTCGTTGCCCTTTTCGATATAGCGAATGTCGAGATCCGGCTCTGCGAAATACAGCAGCGTGGCCTCCCCCTCGTCATCGACGAGAACATAGACGTGGCTCTCGTTGTATGCGCCGCGATAGCACAGGAAGCGAAACAATCGCGCGGTCCGCTCTGGAGCCGCGTCATCCTCGTACGCGCGGCGGAAGGTGAGATCGTAGCTTTCCGGTGCGTCCGCATCCGGACCGGCGGTATCACACCGCTTTAGAAACGCAGCCGCGCGCGCCTTCTCCATCACCGCATCGTGTTCCGGCGGCGCCGGACCATCGCCGCAACGCCGCGGTAACGCTTCCTCCAGCGGCAGATCCGAACGGCGCATGGCACCGCGCTCGATCGCAAGCGGAGTATATTTGCGGCCTGGGTCGGGCAGACGCAGCGTGTAGCAGCCTGCGAACACCGTCTTCGAACCGTCACCGGACGTGGCCCGGATCGCCACAGGCAGCTCGTAATAGGTACTGTCGGGCGCGTACTCCTCATTGGCATAACCGGTGAGCACTTCGACCATCTGAGTATCGGCATAGCCCTCGGCATAGGTATCCAGGTCGGGTGCCGGCGGTACAGCGAAATAGCTCCACGCCCGGGCGTATTCCCGCCGGTTGATCGCGTTGTAGAGCGAGTGCACGACCGTCGCCGGGCCGGAGCGGTCGTCGATATAGTCGCCGTCCTGCGCCTGGGCAGCGGATGAGGCCATGAAGATAAGCAAGGCGATGCGCAGCATGAAAGATCTCCCCCGAGGGCAGAAATTCTTTGCGCGCCCGCGGCAATCCTGCAAGTCCCGATCAACATGGCAAGGTACGAAATGTCCGACAGTGATCACGACGCAGCGGGAAAACCGATCAGCGCCTTGACTTCAAGATAATCCTCGAACCCGAAGCGGCCGAACTCGCGTCCGTTGCCGGATTGCTTGTAGCCGCCGAAGGGCAACGCCCGATCGAAGGGAGCGCCGTTGTAATAGACTCGGCCCGCGCGAATACGGTTGGCAATGCGGCGGGCGCGGGCAGGATCGCGTGACTGGACAAAGCCGGCCAGGCCGAACTGTGTGTTGTTGGCAATCTGGACGGCCTGGTCCTCGGATTCGTAAAACATGATCGACAGAACGGGACCGAATATCTCCTCTCGTGCGATACGCATTTCCGGCTTCACGTCAGCAAAGACCGTTGGGCGCGCGAAGAAGCCGCGATTGAACGCGGCCGGACGTCCCAGGCCGCCTGCGACAAGCGTTGCCCCCTCGTCGATGCCCGACTGGATCAGAGTCTGGACCTTGTCGAACTGCTGGCGGCTGACCAGCGGCCCCAGGTCGGTTTCGCTGTCCATCGGATCGCCGATCCTGACCGACTCGGCGGCAGCCTTGGCGGCTGCGATCACGGTCTTGCGCGCAGAGACTGGCACCAGCATGCGCGTCGGCGACTGGCAGTTCTGGCCGGCATTGGTATAGCAGGCCCGCAGCCCCTCCGCGGCGGCCTTGGCCATGTCGACGTCGTCGAGAATGATGTTGGCAGACTTGCCGCCGAGTTCCTGGGCGACGCGCTTGACGGTCTCGGCGGCGAGCTGCGCGACCCGGATACCGGCCCGGGTCGAGCCGGTAAACGACACCATGTCGATCTCGGGATGGGAGGCGATCGCCTCGCCAACCGGCACGCCGGCACCGTTGACCAAGTTAAATACGCCTGCCGGAACGCCTGCTTCGTCAATGACCTGCGCCAGCATCATGGCGCTCAGAGGAGCGATCTCGCTCGGCTTCAAAACGACGGTGCAACCGGTCGCGAGCGCGGGAGCAACCTTGGACGCCATCTGGTTGAGCGGCCAATTCCAAGGCGTGATCATGCCGCAGACACCGATGGGTTCGCGGCGGATTATTCCCGCGCCTTCCGGCCACTCGAACTCGAATCTCTCCAGCACCCGGATCGCTTCCTCGAAGTGAAAGAGAGCGACCGTGGCCTGCCGCTGGGTCGAGAAGGTGATCGGTGCACCCATCTCCTGGGTCATCATGTGCGCCATCTCGGGCAGTCTGCGGCGGAATCCCTCAACGATGCGATGCAGATAACCGAGGCGCTCCTCGCGGCTGGTGTCGGCGTAGGCGGCAAAGGCTCTGCGAGCGGCGCGGGCGGCACGGTCGACGTCCTCGGTCGTCCCGAGACTGATCCTGGCGACTTCCTCTTCCGTCGCGGGATTGAAGATGCCGAGCTGTTCGCGGCCCTCCGGCTTCACCCATTGGCCGTCAATGTAGAAGCGTGTCGTATCGAGCATGCGCTCGTCCTCCGGCAGTCATGAGTTATCGTCGTCAGCAGCCCGCGGAATGGGTCCCCCGCCCAGTTCGCGAGACAAAGCTTCCAGACCTGCAGCCGTACCTGCCGCAAGGGTTATCACGCCGCCAGCGCGCGCACGTGCTGCGCGCTTGCGATCGCCAGGTATCGCCAGCGAGGGATCGGGTGCGGCCTTTCGGACTTCCGCAGCCAGTTCGGCGACGCGCGCGGCGTAAGGCATCGAAAGGCCGAAGCGCTCAACGTCGATTGCCAGGAACAGCCAGGAACATTCCCATGGTGCCTGCGGGTCGCCGTGCATGGTGCCGATTTCCGAGCCCGCGGCTCCGCCCGAGAACGCACAGAGCAGGTCGACCATCAGCGCAAGTCCGAATCCTTTCGCGCCGCCGGCCGGAAGCAGCATTCCGGCGATCGCCGCGGCCGCATCTGTCGTTTCACGGCCTTCGGCATCGACCGCCCAATCGGGCGGTATCGGCTCCCCCTTCTGCGCGGCCTGACGGATCCGCCCCATCGCAGCCGCGCTCATCGCCATGTCGAAGACGATCGGCGGTTGCCCTGCACATGGGACGGCGATCGCCAGAGGATTGTTGCCGACGGTACCTTGGCGGCCGCCCGGCACCGGCATCATCGGCCGGGTGTTGCACATGACGATGCCGGCCATGTCCGCTTCAGCGATCATGCGCGCGTAACGCCCTGCAACGCCGAAATGAGTGGCACGGCGGACGGCAACCGCCGACAGCCCATGCTCTCGAGCGTGATCGATGGCAATCCTGGCCACTTGCTCCGCCGCGACGTGGCCGAGCGCTAGCCCGGCATCAAAGACCGAGATCGCACCGCTGCGATGAACTTCCGTGAGGTTTGCTGTTCTGCTGATCGTGCCAGCGAGGATACGGCGAATGTAGAGCGGGGCGTGTAATAACCCATGCGAGGGATTGCCTTCCAATTCCGCCTCGACCAGCGCGCTGGCAACGATCGCAGCCGTCCTCTGCTCGACGCCGGCCAATTCAAACAGCCGCGCAACGAAGCGTTCCATCTGTTCCCTGCCGCTCCGGACCGCTCTGCCTTGATGCGACAATCGCCTTCTCCCACGAAAGATGCCACGGCAACGCTACAGAGCCAGCAGGGACGGCGGAATTTGAGTGAGCGATATTCCGATAGACGAAACGGTCGGGCAGTCGCTTTGCCAGCTTGCGACTTGCGGAGAGACTAAGAGGGCGGTGTCCGCTGGGGAGAAGAGCTTGCCCATCACCTATGACGTCATCCGCAAAACGGCGCGCGATCTCTACGAATGGTCCCTGAAGAAGGTGCCGGACGACACGCTGGCGGCACTGGAAGCCGCGCGTGCTCGGGAAACCAGTCCAGCCGCGCAAAAGACGCTCGACTTCATGCAGGCGGCGGCGCGGGCGGCCGAGCGTGAAGACCGGCACGCCTGCTCGGACGCAGGTTTTCCAACCTATTTCGTGAAGATCGGTACAAGGCTCAGCCTCGACGGCGACATTCGCCGTGCCTTCGTCGACGGCTTCTCCGACCTTGTCGAGACGATTCAGCCCCCGATCCTGAAATTCATCACCCACCCGCTGACGCTCGAGCGCAGCTACCAAGGCCGGGACATGCCAATCCTGTCATTCGACGTGATTGACGGTGCCGATTACATGGAAGTCACCTGTTCGCCGAAGGCCCTTGGCTCTGGTCGCTGGGCCGATCTGAAGGTCTTCAGCTATCCGACGGTCGGCGAGATCGAGGCATATTTCATGGAATGCGTGCTGGAGGCCGGCTCTCAGCACTGTCCTCCGGTGGTGATCGGCGTCGGCATTGGTGGTTCCTTCGACCACGCCGCCAAGATGGCCAAGCGGGCGACGCTCCGCAAGATTGGCAGCTTGCACGAAGATCCGCTGATTCGGGACATGGAAGCGCGGCTGCTCGCAGCGGTAAACAAGACGGGCTTCGGACCCATGGGCACCGGCGGTGACACCACCGCGCTCGCAGTCCACATCGACTATGCTCACGGCCATGGCTTTGTGCCTGTTGCCGTGTGCTTCAACTGCTGGATCAACCGTCGGACGACCGTACACATCGCCGACGACGGCACGGTGACGCGCCTTGAATAGTTCTGATCGCGCTGAACTGCGGCAACTCACGCTGCCGTTGACCCAGGACGAGGCGCGGAGCCTGCGTGTCGGCGACCTCGTCATGCTCGGTGGAGAAATCGTCGCCACCGCCGGATTCCCTACGCATCAGCGCATCATCGAGGCGCTGGACGGGCACCGGACGTTGCCATTTCCGCTTACCGGCAGCGCAGTCTTTCATCTGGGCAGCTCGTGCCGGGAGGAGTGTGGGCGCTGGCTGCCCAACTATGTCAATCCCACCACGTCCACTCGGTTTGACGCCTTCATGCCGGACATCATCCGCGGACTTGGACTGACCTCGACTGGAGGGAAAGGGGGAATGAGCGCGGCCTGCGTCCAGGCGATGAAGGAAGTCGGCTGCGTCTACTTTTCAATGCCCGGGGGCGCTTCACCACTGCTCAGCAAGGGCGTGGTGGAGCGGCTGGCGACGGGTTGGGACGACCTAATCGAGCAGTTCCGCTTGGCGCGGTTCCGCCTCGAGCAGTTCGGCCCGGTCACGGTCGCCATCGATGCGCACGGCAACTCCATGTACCAGGCGTTGCAGAAGCAGGCCAGGGACCGGTTGCCGGACATCCTTAAGGAACTCGAGGCCGCACGGCATGCGCCGACGGATCTTGCGCCCCACATGAAGAGCGAGTGAGCAATGCCCCGCTATCTGGAAGATTTTGAGATTGGCGAAACCTGGACGAGCCGCCCCTACGAGATCACGCAGGAAGAAATCGTCACATATGCTCGACAATATGATCCGCAGCCCATTCACACCGATCCGGAAGCGGCGGCAGGGGGTCGGTTCGGCGGGGTCATCGCCAGCGGCTGGCAAGTCGCGGCGCTGTCGATGCGGCTGTTCGTCGAGAGCGGCGGTTATGGCAATACGCCGATGATCGGGCTCGGCATCGACGAGTTGCGCTGGCGCAAGCCGGTAAGGCCCGGCGATGTTCTGACCGTGACACGTGAGGTGGTCGGCGCCGCGCGATCGATCAGGCGCCCGCAGGTCGGCACGATCCGCACCAAGGTCACCATGACCAATCAGGACCGAGAAGTCGTTTTGACGATGATTACCCTCGGCCAAGTGCCGGCGCGACCGGCTGGTGAGAACGACGCCGACTAAGGACGCGGTTGCTGCCCCATTCTTCCTCGACGTTCGCAGAAGACAGCAGCGCCGGCGACGGAACAGACCTCCCTTCCGGAGCCCGGCTACAGATGCCGGCCTTCATCCACAGTGATGATGATTCCCGTCGAACTGGTCAGATGGGTGATCGCTGCCACGATGGCCCGGGCCACATCGTCCGCCGACGTGATCTTGCGGAGCGGCATACTAGCGGCCATTGCCTCCAACTGATCGCGGCTTCGGCCCGGAACGAAATCGGTATCGACCCCCGCTGGGGAAACCGAGAACACCCGGATCTTCGGGGCCAGCAGGCGCGCCAAACCGATGGTCAGCGTGTCCAGCCCGCCCTTGGCGGCGCAATAGGCAAGACTGCTGCCCGCGCCCTTCTGAGCGGCAAGTGACGAGACATTGACGATCGAGGCATTGCTGCCCTTCTCCAAGAGGGCGCGGAAGGCGCGCACCATCGCGAAGGGGCCGCGCAGATTGAGTCGGACAACACCATCGAAGATGTCGTTGGTCAAGCCGTCGAGATCGTTGAGCGGCACCGGAATTGTACTGCCCCCATTGTTGACAAGAGCGTCCAGCCTCCCGAAACGGGCCTCGACGTGGGCTACGGCGGCGGCGATGGAGGCTTCGTCCTCCAGAGAGATTTGCAGGCTGATGTGGCCTTCGCCTGCGAGTTCGGCAACGACCGCTTCGGCCGCATCGCGGCGGCTGTTGTAACCGACGACGACCCTGGAGCCGAGTGCGGCGAGCCGGATCGCCGTGGCGCGGCCGATGCCACTGCTGGCGCCGGTAATCAGGGCCACCTCCGGGTGGGGCAGTCGCAGATCCTCCATCACTGGTTCCCCTCCCAATAGGGCCTCTTCAAGTCCTGCTTGAGCACCTTCCCGACCGCCGAGCGCGGCAAGCTGGACCGGAATTCGACGGCGGAAAGTCTCTGCATCTTGCCGACCTGGCCGTTTACCCAGTCGAGCAGGTCGGAAGGCGAAACGGCCTCGCCCGGCTTCCTCACCACCAGAGCGAGGGGCGTTTCGCCCCACTTTTCGCTCGGAACGCCAATCACCGCCACGTCGGCAACAGCCGGATGCCGCATCAGGACCTCTTCGAGGTCCGAAGCGTAGATGTTGAAGCCACCCGAGATGATTACATCCTTCTTGCGGTCGACGAGGGTGAGAAAGCCATCCGTGTCGAACACGCCGATGTCGCCGGTGCGATGGTAGACGGTGCCGTCCTTGTCACGCCAGCGAAAGGCTTCGGTAGCTTCCGTGTTGCGGAAGTAGCCCGACATCATCGTCGATGATCGGCCAATGATCTCGCCGCGCTGGCCCACCGGCAGATTGTCGCCCTTCTCATCAATGATCCGGACCTCATTGCCTGGCGCCGGCCTTCCGACCGTATGCAGTTTTTCCGGAAAATTGGTGACATCGAGCATGCAGGTGCATCCACCCTCTGTCAGGCCATAAACCTCGATCATGCGGCCGGGCCAGTCGGCGGCGATACGTTGCTTGTCCTGCACGGAGAGCGGCGCACCCGTCGACTGCTTGACGACGAAGCGCGACAGGTCGCGCCGCGGGAAGCTTTCAGCGTCGAGAATGCGCCTGTACTGAACGGGCACCAGCATGGTGTGCGTCGCGCCGAAGGCTTCGGCAAGGTCGAGATAGGCCTCCGCATCGAATTTCGGCATCATTACGACGCGGCCGCCATGCACCAGCCCCATCAACAATGGCATTAGCGTGGTGTTGGAATAGAGCGGCGTCGCCAGCAGCATCGTGCTTTGGGGCGTGATAGAGAACACGTCGCGCACGGCTTGGCGGTAGCGCATGGCATGGCTGTGCACGATGCCCTTCGGGCGACCCGTCGTGCCGGAACTGTAGATGATGTTAAAGTCCGCTTCGGGGGAAACCGCCAGCGCTTCGGAGAGCGGCTCAGCACTCTCGGCAAGCTTCTGGAGAGCGTCCAGACCATACACGTGGGTCTGCTCTGGCACGGCGCCGGATACCGTATCGCACCAGGTGGATGCGGCAAAGACCAGGACAGGCTCGCAGTCACGGATCATCCCGGCGAGCGTGTCAGGCTTCAGCGAGGTCTGTAGTGGTACGGCACAATGGCCGGCGGCAATGGTCGCCAGATAGGCGACGACAAGATCGGTCCCGACGTCGCCAATCAGTGCGACCCGCGCCTGCGGCCCTTCGGCGGCCGATCGGATTGCGCCGGCGAGTGAAAGAACGCGGGAGCGGAGTTCACCCCAGCTCAGTCGAACGCTGCCGCAGATCAGCGCGTCGCTGGACGGACGCTTCAGGCCATGGCTGAGCAGCCTTTCCAGCAGGCGCCCTTCCTCGTACCCCGCCGACACGGATGTGCTCATTTGTTCTCAATCAGGATGATGTTGCGAGCGACAATGGCCGGCCGCTCAGATCCCTCGAGTTCCATTGTGCCGTCAATTTCAATGCGCGTACCCTTTTCGTGGCGTGTGGCTCCAACCATCGTCTGCCGCAACCGGACCCGACTTCCGACCGGCACCGGCGAGAGGAACCGGATCCGCTCATAGCCATAGTTGAAGCCACGTCCCCGCTGGCGGATCTGATAGATCTGCCTTTGCAACGCAGGAACGTAGGAGAGCACGAGGAGACCATGTGCGATGGTTTTTCCGCCGGGCATCTCCTTGGCGGCACGGGCCACATCGACATGGATCCAGTTGTCGTCGCCGCTCAGCCGCGCGAAATCGTCGATGTCGCGCTGCGTGACCGTTACCCACTCGGACACCCCGAGTTCCTTGCTTGAATAGGCTTGCAGGTCGAGCGCATGTTCGACAATCACCATCAATTGACCTCCGTGATGTTCCTAGAGTGTCACGACGATCTTGCCGATCTGCTCATTGCGGTCGAGCATGGCGTGGGCCTCACGTATCTGCTCGAAAGGAAAGAGTTTATGGATGCGCGTGGCCATCGCGCCTGACTCGAGCAGCGGCCAGACCTTTTGCACGAGCTCGGCGGCGATCCGGCCCTTGTATTCGGCTGGGCGCGGGCGAAGCGTTGAGCCGGTGAGCGTCAGCCGGCGGCGCACCAGCAACCGTGTGTTGACCTCGGAAACCTCGCCGAGATGGCTTGCGATCAGCACCAGCCGGCCATCGAAATCGAGCAGGTCGAGTTGCTTCTGCGTGTAAGGGCCGGCCTGACCGTCGAGAATGATATCCATGCCCTTGCCGCCGGCTGCCGCCCTGACCTGATCGGGCCAGTCGGCGTCGTGGTAGTCGACCGCGGCCCGAACGCCGAGCTCGCGGCACACCGCGCGCTTCTCCTCGGTGCCCGCGGTGGCGTAGGTTTCCGCATCGAACAGGTGGCGCGCGATCTGAAGGGCGGCGATGCCGACGCCGCTTGTACCGCCCTGAACCAGCAGGCGCTCTCCCCTCGCCAGCCGCCCAAGCCACACCACATTATTCCAGGCGGTGAAAAAGACTTCCGGCAGGGAAGCACCTTCCATGATGCTCAAGCCCTTGGGAATCGGCATGGCTTGAAGCGCCGGAACGGCGCAGTACTCAGCATAGCCACCCCCGTTTGTAAGCGCGCACACTTTATCGCCGATGCGGGCGGCATCAATGCCATTGCCCACGGCCTCGATCGTGCCGGCGATATCAAGCCCGGGAAGGTCGCTTGCGCCCGGAGGCGGCGGATAAAGTCCGCGTCGCTGCTGCACGTCAGGCCGGTTGAGGCCAATGGCCTCGACCTTGACGAGGATTTCGCCGTCACCCGGTACCGGCTTTTCCCGTTCGACGATTTCTAGCACTTCGGGGCCGCCAGGGCGGCTGATGGCAATCGCCTTCATACCGATCGCTTATGCCTCGTCCCAACTGTGTGCAATCCCATGCACAAGTGTGCCCAGGCCCTCGATGGTGATGCCAATCTCGCCTTTCATCTCGTGCATATTGATGCCTCGATGGCCGTCCGGATACCTGCCCACGCCCTTCGCAGTCGTTCCGAAACACAGCACATCGCCAGCCTCAAGAGTGAACCACTGACTGGCGTCGGCGATAACCTCCTGCACGGTAAAGCGGAAATTCGAGGTCGAGTCGATCGCGAAAGGCTCGCCGTCGAAGGTGCCTGACACCTCGAGCGCGTTCGGGTCGGCGATCTCGTCACTGGTGGTGATCCACGGCCCCATAGGACCGAACGTATCCGAGCCTTTGGAGCGCGTGTGGTAGACGAAATAAATGTCGTTGTCGTTGGGTCCATGGCGGTTTCGCCATGAAAAATGGTGCGGCCTCGTCAGGTGCGGCGCCCGGGTCGTGGCCAGAGAGTCCATGCCGAACTTGATGCCATGCGAGGTAACATCGTTAACAATGGTGTAGCCGAATACGTAGTCGAGCGCCTCGGATACCGGGATGTTCTTGCCACGCCTGCCGATGACAGCGGCAAGTTCCAGTTCTGGAATTGTCTCTCCGTAGTTCTGCAGGATCACCACCTTCTTGTTGTGGCCGAGAAGGCAGGACGGCGGTTTCAGGAAGTAGCTCGGTACGGACGGCTCCTTGTGGGCCTCCTTGCGGATGCCCTTGTTGTTCAGGGCCACGCAGAGGATCTTGCTTGGATCAGGTATCGGCGGACACCAGTCGGCATTCGCGAGTGATACGGAAGCAACCGCACCGCTGTCCGCGACGGCAATCGCCTTTTTCGCCTTTTTCAGCTCTTCCTGCCCGTTCAAGATCAGGGCGCGCAGGCTTGCCGGGGCTGCGCCCAGGTCGGCCGCAGCATATGCGTCAGCCAGTACGACGGCCTCGCTGTCAGACCGGCGGGCAATCAGGACAGCCTCGCCATTGCGCCGAATGGTGCCAAACTTCATGAACATTGCTCCCGCGTGCTGGGTCGAGTCGGCTTATTCGGCCGCTATCGAATTCTGTTCTGGATCCAGTCCAACAAGGCGAGCCGGGTTGTCTCTGACCATCATCCGGATCTCGTCCGCCGTGTAGCCGAGCCCGAGGCACAGCCGGATCGCCTGTTTCATGCCTTCGACAGGGCTGGGATTGTCTACCTGGCCGAGGTCCGAGCCGATCGAAGAATTCTCGGGCCCGGCTGCGTCGATCTGTTCCTTGAGGTGCTCGGGCGGGAATACGTTGAAGCGCGAGTCCACAAACAGGCAGGCCGACTGCTCCATAACAACACCCAGCTTGGCAAGGTCGCTGATATCGGCCAGCTCGCTGTGTAACCCATAGGTCGGGTGGTTCATGATCATGCGCTTGACGCCGCGCTTCTTGGCCTCGCTGAACAGCGCCCAGGCTTCGGCGACATGCAGGTGACCAGACGACAGGATCGCGTCGTGCGCGGCGATCAGGTCGAGGATTTGCTTGACCACGTCGAGCAGCTCGCCATTCTGATCCACAACGGTAATCATGTAGGGCTTCATCAGCTGCACATTGGTGGCAAGCCGCGTCTTGCGGTGGTTGCTCCGGATGTGATTGGCCGCGTGCGCAGTGGGCATGAAGATCATCTTCGCGCCCGCCTTCAGGTTGAAGTCAACCGCGTAGGGATTGAGGCCGCCCACCGTCGTATTCAGAACCAGCGAGCCATACATCTCGACCTGCTTATGCGGGTTGAGGCGCCTCATCATCGGCAGCATAGGCCCTACGGAATAGTAGTGGTCCTTGAACAGTACGGCACGCATGCCCGCCTTGGCGGCGTCGTCTACCTGCTCAAGGTGATCCAGCATGCGCGGCATGGTTGACGGGCCGGAGTGGACATGCAGATCGACTGCACCCTTGATTAGCTCGGTCACGGCGGCCTCGTCGGCACCAGCCATGACGGCCTTCGCTTCTTCTCGCCAGTTCTTGTCTGCCATTGTCGTCTCGCACGGTTCAACTGTTACGTTGTCTGGCGGTTGACGCCGGCGATCAAAGCCATCGAGGGTCTGTTTCGCTTGGCGGAACAGGCAGGCGCGAGTGCCCTATCCCATTGCTCGTCTGCCTACTCTGCGCCCGTTCTGAACAGATGGAGGAGCAATGCGCGCCTGTCCGCCGCCGCTTGCAAACCCGAGCCGCCCCAGACTGATCCTGCCGGACGGCTCCTGCGATACGCATTGTCATGTGTTCGGGCCGGCCTCCCGGTTTCCGTTCGCGGAAGACCGCGCCTACACCCCAGAGGACGCGCCGAAGGAGCGCCTCGCGGCCCTGCATGATTTTCTGGGAATCTCACGGACGGTATACGTTCAGGCGAGTTGCCATGGCTTCGACAATTCGGCCATGCTCGATGCGATGGCCGCCGATCCGGGCCGCAGCCGCGGTGTTGCACAGATCCGGATGGGATGCTCCGACGACGAGATCGCTCGGCTCCACAAGGGCGGTGTGCGCGGCGCGCGGTTCAATTTCATGACCCGCATCATGCCGATGCCGAAGACAGACGAGATCGACCGGCTGATGGAGCGCCTTCACACCTTCAGCTGGCACGCTGTCCTTCATTTCGACCCGCACCTCATCCCTGAGCTAGCGACCTGGATGCGGACACTTGATTATCCCTTTGTCATCGACCACATGGGGCGCCTCCACGCCGACGAGACCAATGGCCCCTACCACCGGGCGCTGGTCGATCTCATGGCCTCCTGCGACAACGCCTGGATCAAAATATCCGGCGCCGAGCGCGGCTCGATCGCCGGGCCGCCTTTCACGGACATGATCCCAATCGCACGCTCACTTGTCGAAGCGGCTCCCGACCGGACATTGTGGGGCACTGACTGGCCGCATCCAGTGTTGTCCGGCCCGATGCCTGATGACGGTCAACTCGTCGACCTGCTCGCCGAACTGGTGCCGGACCCCGCAACTCGCCACCGGGTATTGGTCGAGAATCCCGCCCGGCTTTACGGCTTCTGAGCCTTGGCCTGCCGAAGCAGATCTTCCTGCGAATAGGTGTCGCGCAGCCGCTCCGTGTCCATGGTGATCTGCGCGCTCACCTGTTTCAGCTTGTTAGCATATTCGCGAAACTGCTCGTTCGATCTGACCGCCGAGCGAAAGAAGGTCATGCCGAGCGAGGCGCGGACTCTGCCGCCTAGATAGATGGGAACCGCGAGCGTATTGGAGTTGCGCGGTTCTGCCCGCACGTCCCGAAGCGCGTAGCCCGATCGGCGGATCGAACGCACCAGAGTAAAGAGATAATCGCGATCACCGGCGATCTGGGCCGTGATCGGATCCGGACTCTTCTCGGCGCGCTGCGCGAAAGCCTCGATCTCGTCGTCCTCGCAATGGGCGAGATAGGCCCGACCGAGCGCCTTGGTGAAGAGGCTCAGATGCATGTTAATCGTCGAATGGAAGGGCGAAACAGGGCTGTCGGCCACGGTCGAAAGACGAACCACGACCGTATCGACGTCGAGCACCGCGATCGACACCGGCCAATGCAGCTGGCGCGTAAGCTGAACGGCCCACGGTCGTCCGGCCTCAATCACCATCGGGTCGCCGTGATAGCCACTGGACAGCGAACTGACCAAGGCGGTCAACTGGTAGCCGGCCTGACGCTGATCGTTGGTCACATAGCCGGCGCGCACCATCGTTTTCAGGAAGCGGACGAGGGTTGGCTTCGGCAGGCCGGTATCGTTGTGCAAATCCTGGATCGTCGAACTCGGCCGCCTGTTCAGGCAGGCCAGGATCTGCAGGGTCCTCTCGGCGGCGCGGATGTACTCGCCCTCGTCGCCAGCACCGTCTTTCACTGCCACGTCCTCCCGGGGTTGGGTACTGACGCGAGACAGCATAGGGCGGACGTCCGAGGCTGGTCCAGCGGCCCGTCAGGCGGGCCGCATCGCCGGGGCACGGCGGCGATTCTGGATGAATGCCGCGATCACGGTTGGCGCCATGACGAGCAGCCCGATACCGAGCAGCTGCCAATCGTCAAATCCCGGGATTGCCTCACCCGGCAATGCGATCAAAAGGGCACCAATGAGCATCGGCAGCCGGAGAACCCATCCCAGCCTCCCGCTCGTGAACACTGGTCCGATGCCGGCAAGGTATCCCTGGATGCCGCTCGCGAACATCCACACTCCGAAGAAGGCAAGCACCGTTGACAGCAGGATATTGTCCCACGTGCCTTCCAGAATCAGCGCCGGATCGAACACGAAGAAGAGCGGGATAAAGTAGATGACGCTTCCGATCTTCATCGCCTCGAGGCCCGTCTTCATAGGCGAAGTCTGCGCTACCGAGGCCGCGGCGAATGCGCCGAGCGCAACCGGGGGCGTGATGAAGGACAGCATGCCCCAGTAGAAGATATATAGGTGAACGGCGAGCGGATTGAGCCCCACCTGAATCAGCGCTGGTGCCAACATGACCGCGAGGAAAATGTAGCAGGCCGTGGCTGTCATGCCGGTGCCGAGCACCAGGCTGGTGAGTGCGCCCATGATCAGCAGCAGGTATGGCGAGCCACCGGCGATGCTCAGCAGGTCGTTGACCAGCGTGCCGGCGAGCCCGGTCTGCTGCAGGCCACCGACGATCATGCCCACGGCGCCCAATGTGGCAGCCAACGTGGCGAACAGCCGGGCGAGGCTGTCGATGAAGCCACCGACCTCTCGCCAGCCCCAGCGGTCTGTCTTGGAGACGATCTGGTTGACGATGAGCAGGACAGCCGTTGCATAGAAGGGAGCGTACTGTTCCTTCTGCATGACGAGCAACATCACGGTGAGAAGAACGAAGGCGAAGATGTGGTGCCAACCTTCCTTCAGCGTTGTTGAAACCCTGGGCAGTTCATCCCGATTGAGACCGCGCAAATTTTCACGCGCTGCAGTGGCGTCGATTTGAACGAAAAGGCCGAAGTAATAGAGAATGGCCGGGATGGCTGCAGCGAGCACGATTGTTGCATAAGGCGTATGAAGAAAGTCGGCCATGACGAACGCGGCGGCGCCCATCACCGGCGGCATCAGCACGCCTCCGGTCGACGCACAGGTCTCGATCGCGCCCGCGACAGTCGGGCGCATGCCGGTCCGCCTCATGGCAGGAATCGTCATCACGCCCGTGGTCAGTACATTGCTGACCACGCTTCCGCTCAGTGACCCCATCAAACCACTGGAGACGATCGCCACTTTGGCCGGACCGCCCCGCACGTGGCCGAGCAACGCGAACGCAAGATTGATGAAGAAGCGCCCTGCCCCGGTGTGCTCAAGCGCGGCACCGAATACGATGAAGCCAAACACGAGGTTGGCAAAGGCCTTGAGCGGAATGCCCAGAATGCTCTCCAGGCTCATCGCGTGGTAAGCCGCAACGTAGTTGAAGGGCGAGGCAAAGGCGGAAATCGGCCCTGGCAGTTTATCCGCGAACAACGGATAGCAGGAAAATAACAGCACGATCGCGCCGAGGATCATGCCCCCGGCACGGCGACCTGCCTCCAGCATGATCAGCCACAGAATCGTGCCCATGACCACCGCCATCACCGGCGGGGACATCTCCCAGCCGTAGAGGACGATGTCGTAGGCGTTGAGAATGAAATAGCCGAGCGTAAGGAAGGCGGCGACGCAAAGGGCCCAGTCGAGAACACCCGGTCCCTTGCCCTTTCCAGACTTGCCGCCCGGAAGGAGCAGAAAGACCAGCGGGATGGAAAGCGCCAGAACCGCATAGAGGTACTGGTTCTCGAGAACGCTCACGCGGACAATCGCCCCGAAGTTGAAGGTTTGATTGGTTCCCAGCAACAGCAGTGCAATTGTCAGCACGCGGACCACCAGTGTCGTGGCCCCGCGGATATCGCGCGAAGGTGCCGTTTCCCCGTCGTGGTAGGTGCTCTCGACCTGAGACATCGGTTCCTACTCGAAATATGCCGGCATCCCGGCGGCCTCGAGCGCTTCGGCGCGGACCTTCATCCACTGCTTGGCAAACTCCTCACCGGACGCCGAAACGCCTTCCATCTTCTTCCACGCTTCCTGCAGCACCGCGCCGCGCGCGACCAGATCGTCGTTGCGCTTCTGCTTGGTTTCATCCCAAGTACCGACTTCCTTATAGTACCTGATGGCAGCGTCATCGTAGGGAACGACCCAGTCATAGACCTGCGCCGAAGCCGTCCACCCCTCCGTACCGGATTGCGCCTTGGTATACGCTGGCGCCTGTTCGTTGATGGCCTTGATGACATTGTAGGACAGTTCGGGATCGGCCGAATAGGTTACCAGCGCCGGATAGGGCACGCCGATGCAGTCGAGCGGGTTCGACTCGTCGAAGCCGACGCCGACCGTCGCCCGGCGGGGGGTGAAATGCGGGCTTTTTTCCTTCAAGCGCTGCCAGCCTTCCTCATCATCAAGCGGGGTCGGAAGCCACTTCAGGCCATGTGGCGATGCGGCCGCCTGCTGGAGCAGACCGCTCCCGCTCGTGACAGCCGTCATGGCGTCGATCTGACCGTTGACGAAAGCCTGCCAGGCTCCTCCATAGCTCGGCATATCGACGAGTTGGACATCGTCTGTTGTCAGGTCGGCGAAAGCAAGGAAGGCGCGGACGTTCGATTGTAGGGCAGGCGAGCCCACGACCCAGCCAACGCGCTTGCCCTTCAGATCCGCCAACGTGTTCATGTTCTGATTCGCCGCTACGCCCATCCCAAGGCAGTTCTTGGCACCAGCTAGATTAAGCGCCGTCAGCGGCTGCGGGCCCCAATCCGGTGAGGCGTATCCGAGGACGCCCTCGAACGCGTAGAACACGTCGCTGCCCGACAGCGCAAATGGGACACGGCCGTCTCGCGCAGGCGCGAGGCGAGACTGATCGGTGCTCGTCGGCAGGACGCGCAGCGAGATGTTGTAGGCGTCCTCCAATGCCTTGCCGACGGCGATTGACTGATTGTAGCCAAGGCTGCCGGTGTCGAAGCTTGTCCACGCCAGTGTACTGGGCAATTTGACGTCATCGGCCATTGCCCATCCTGAGAACAGAGATGCGGTGCCGAAAGCCAGCGTGGCGAAAATCCTCATCGCTTTCCCTCCAATGCGATTCCCCCGGGCGTGGCTCTTCCGGCCACGCCGCCAAACGCGCCCACGTTCCTCGCGGACGCAACGACGGCTGCGATAACCTAGGTGATGTGCCGCCGTTGCCTTTCGCGGCCGACGTTCTCGAGATCCGACTTTATGGGCAACGGACAGTCCGGCGGTTCCTCATACCAATTCGTTTCGGCAGTCGAAACGGAGGCATCTCATAACGTGCTGTCAGCACTCTGCGGACTTTCCGATGGATCGCCGTGGCCAACGCAATTCTGGTTGGGCACGCCACCTAGCCGGTCTACCTTGCTCCAAGCCACGCCTCCTCACCGGCATGAAATGCGTCGAGTTGGTCCGGCCTGTCATCGCCGAGCAGATCCGGGTTCACCGTCACGCCGCGGCTCCGCTGCAGGTAGGCGAGGAAGCGATAGGATGGGCGCAGTGTCTCCAGAACGCGCCATTCGATCGGCAGCGCCTCGGCGGGATTGACCGTGCGCATGATGTCGCGTTCGAACAGAACCTCAAAGGTAAGCAGCTTCCACGCGCCCTCGACCCTGACCGCGCGCGAGAAGAACCTGCAGAACACGTGAAAATCGACTTCCACACCCTCGAGTCGGGCGCGGTTGAAGATCATGGCCGGGCTTTCGACGGTGGCCTTGTCACCCGCGACGCGGGCATAAGCCGGAAACACCCAATGCTTGGAATTGCCGGCCCGACTCATCCATTGGCGCGTCGCCTCGACATAGGCTTCCCCGCCGTGCCCGTCGTACCAGCTCGTGCGCACATAGGCGTCGTCGTGAAAGCATTCACGCATCACATCGAACCGCCGCTGGTCGCGGGCGAACCGCTCGCGTCTGACCAGATCGAAGAGTTCCTCGCGGTCGAGTAATTCAAGCAGGCGTTGGTCGGTAACGGTTGTCATCTTGTTGTTCTCGCAAGTCGAAGGCCCACAGGCACGATCAACAACGCAATTGCGATTGCCAAGCGATGCTCGAGCCTGTTTCGGCTGGCGCAATGCCTCCGGCCGGCAAGAGCTGTTGCCATTTCTAGAAGTGTCACGGGATGCCGGACAAAAAGCCGGGTCCGTTCCAGAGAACCGTCGCGTATCGCCTTCGCGCGGTCGTCCTCTTCATCCGCGCCGAACTTTCCCCTCAGAAGCTACTCCGGAGCACCTGCACCGCAGTCAATGATTGCCAAGGCGCTGCCACCCGTCAGCAATCGCCGACCTGCGAGCGCATTGAGCAGGCTTTGCTGCCATGTTCGCTTCGAAGGCAGACCAACTGGCCGTATATTTCCTGCCTTGCTAGAGGTCTGCTCCCGACGGATCGGCTTCCGGCGGAACCGCAAGAACGTCGCACTCCACGCGTCGAAGGACTTGATCGGCCACACTTCCGAGCAGGATGCGCTTGAGCCCGCCATGCCCTCGGGTGCCGATCACGAGCAGATCCGGCTGTAGCTGACTGATGCCTGCTTCGATGGCCTCGAAAGGGGTTCCCTTTTCGATTAGGAGGACATTCGAAAGGCGGTCGAAGCCGTTGTCGCTGAGGAACTTGGTCACCGCCGCCCGCGCCTGGCTCGCGCTTACCTCAACATGTTCATCCACACGTTCGCGTTCCACGCCGGCGTAGTACATCATGCTCTCTCCGAGCGGGACGAAGCCGTGTATGGCTGCATCCCGCTCGAGATCGAGCAACCCCAGACCTTGCGCAGTCTTGAGCGCGTGGGCCGACGCTTCGGACAGATCGACCGCGGCGAGCACCTTTAAATACGGCGCAACTCCTTCGCGGTTTACCATCAGGACGGGGCGCCCGCCCAGGCGCGTCACACGCTCGATCGTCGTCCCTGTAAAGATATCTCCAAGGAGGCGTTTTCGATGCGAGCCCATCACGATCAGGTCGACTTCGAATCGATTCGCCTCGTCGACGATCGATCGAAATGGATCGCCCGGCACCACCGAAACGGTTGGCTCCCCCACGAGTTCACCAACGGCCCCGCGGCTAAGGGCGTCGCGAAGGGCTACCTCGGTTGCGCGAAGTTCCGCGTCGATGAGTGTCCGTGGACGGTCGTCGTCCACCACGTGCAGAACCGAAAGCTCCCAGCCGAACTGCTTCGCCAGAGAGATCGCACGTTGCAATGCGCCTTGTGAGCGCTCCGATAGATCCGACGCAACGAGTATCCGCTTCATCTGCCGCTCTCGAGTGTGGTGTTGTTCACCGTAGCAGGGCTATCGTTGCCAGGAACCACCCTGTTCGTCGAGTCTGGTCGCCAGAATGCTCCATCTGTTGTCGAGAATCGTCCTTCCGCTCATTCAGAACGGCCGCGATCTTGCGCCGATCATCCTGGTGATCGCATTCTTCCAGTTCGCGATCGTGCAGGAAACGGTTCCGGATCTCACCGAAAAGATCGTGGGACTGGGATTCGTGCTCCTTGGCTTAACTCTGTTCCTGGCCGGGCTCTCCCTCAGCCTGTTCCCACTGGGCGAGCGGCTGGCCGAGGAGTTCGCGAAGCGAGCGAATCTCTGGCTGCTCCTTTCGTTCGCCTTTGCGATCGGCTTCGGCAGCACGGTGGCCGAGCCGGCCCTTATTGCAGTGACGGAACAGGCAGCAGCAGCGATGCGCCCTACCGATGCACCAGACGAAGTCGCCCGGATCGCGCTCGTGCTTCGCCTTGCAACATCTGGCGCCGTCGGGCTCTCCGTGGCGCTCAGCTGCATCAGGATTCTGCTGGGCTGGCCGGCTCTGGCTCCGATTCTCGCCATCTATGGCATCGCCTGCGCTCTTGTCCTCGTGCAACCATCGCCGATGAGCGGCATTGCATTCGATGCCGGTGCGGCGGCAACCTCCGCGATCAACGTTCCCCTCATCGCCGCACTGGGCATCGGGCTCGCTACGGTGTTGGAAGGCCGCTCGGCGCTGGCGGATGGTTTCGGGGCAGTCGCGCTGGCCTCGGCCATGCCGATGATCACGATCCTGGTCGGCGCATCAATGTTCGGATGAGCCTGTGACAGCAATTGCCGGCCTTCTCATCGACAACTTTCTCCAGACTGCAATCGACGTGCTTCCGATCGCCGTTGTCGTTGGCGCTTTCCAGCTGTTGGCATTTCGGCGGGCTCCACCGCATTTGGGACGAATACTGGTAGGAGTGGCGGCCATGATCGCTGGCATCGCCTTCTTTCGCACCGGCCTCAATCTCTCCCTCATCCCGATGGGTGACGACCTGGCATTGCGGCTGGCGCGGAGGGTGGCCTCACCCGATCATTCGACCTTCCTGAACGCGCTTTGGCTGGTCGCCTTCGCCGCCTTGCTCGGATTGGCTGCGACCATGATCGAACCTACTTTGACCGGCGTCGCGCAACGTGTGCAGGAGCTCACCGGAGGAGGGCTGCGCCCCCTCAGTTTCCGGCTTGTGGTGGCCATCGGCGTGGCCACGGGCCTCGCGCTCGGGACGACTCGAATCCTGATGGGATTCCCCTATACCTATCTCCTGGTGCCGCTGCTTGGGCTGATCGCCATCGCGGCAGTGCTGACACCTCGATCGCTCGTGCCTCTTGCCCTCGACAGCGGCCCCATGGCGACGTCGGTGGTGACGGTACCGATTATCGCCGCATTTGGCGCGAGCCTGGCCCGACATCTGCCTGGTCGCGACCCGCTTGCCGATGGTTTCGGATTGGTTCTCTTGGCATTGCTCGCACCGATCGGGTGTCTCTTGGTTTTTGCGCAGGTCCGGCTGATACTGGACCGCAGGCGCAAAGGAGGTGACTAGTGCGTTTCAAGCTGATCCTGGCGCTCGTCGAGGAAGATCGAGTCGAGCCGATTATGAAGGCTGCCCGCGAGGCCGGAGCGACCGGTATGACCGTCATCGGCAGCGCGCGCGGTGAAGGAATGGTCCCGAAGAAGACGTTTCTCGGTCTTAGTCTAACCGCAGCGCACGATATCGTCCTGTTCATCGTCGAGGAGAACCTTTGCTCGAGCATTCTCGATCGGATAGCGGCGGCCGGAGAGTTCGACAGCAAGCCGGGCTCTGGAATTGCTATCCAGCTGGCGGTGGAGGACGCCGTCGGTATGTCCGCGCAGATCCGTGAGATCTCAAAGAAGATCGAGGAAGAGATATGACGAAGGGACCCGATCTTCGCGTCGGCGAGGTGATGACGGTCAACCCGGCAACCATCGACGGCATGGCCACGGTCAGCGAGGCGCTGGCGATCATGCGGGAGCGGAACATCAGTTCGCTCGTGGTAGGGCGCCGGGATGATGAAGACGAACACGCTCTGCTGCTCATCTCGGACATCGCCCGCGGCGTTTCCAAAAGCAACCGTCCTGTGTCGCGTATCCAAGTTTATGAAATCATGCAGAAGCCGGCGCCCGCCGTCGATTCCGAAATGAAGCTGAAATATGCGATCCGATACATGACGCGCTTCGGCATAAGCCACTGTGTGGTGCTCCGAGGTCGAGATCTCGCCGGCATTGTCTCGCTCAGGGACATGACAATCCGCTTCCTCGACAAGGCCGAGGAAGCACTGTCGGAAGACCCGAGCTCGACGTAGTCGCAGAGATTGCCGGCCAACTGAAGGCCGTCGACAAAGGGGTGTAAACCGAAGCGGCGGGTCGCTCCTACTTGGAGATACCTTCACCGATCGCCGATGCTTGCACCGTCTTATTTATCCAGCGCCGGAACTTTTGAAACATCGGAAATAGAATCTTGGAATTCGCGAACGTAAATTCATATGTCTCGCGCACGATGCGCTCGGGAAACAAGGCGACCAGCTTACCTTGAAGAAGTTCATCCCGAACCAGCGCCAGACGGACAACCGCAATCCCGACGCCTTCATGCGCTCCTGTCAACTCCAACCCGGGACTTTCGAAATCAATGCAGCGTGCCTGTGAGAGGACATGCTCGGCATCTGCGCCAAGCCAGCGCAACCAGTTGCGCATGTATTGCTGCGAGCGTAGCAACGTATGGCGCGCGAGATCGTATGGCCGCTCCAGCGGTGGAGCATTCTCGAGGTACTGGGGGCTGCAAACCGGGCTGAGATTGGCCTCGCCGAGAACATCTGAAGAATAACCCGGACGGGTTTCCGGGCTGATGGCAATTGTGCCATCGACCGCCCCCATGCTGGTACCAGAGGTCACAAACGTGATTTTCATGTCCGGGTGAAGCGCATAGAGCTTCCCCAATTCCGGCATGATGATGCGTTGCAAGAACATGCGCGGTGTCGCGATGGTCAGAGGTGTGTCGGTCGCGTGTGTCGAGGCGATCCGGGTCGCGTCTCGAATCTCGCCCAGGGCGCCGTGGATGCGAGTCCAATACTCCTCCCCTTGGCGCGTGAACACGATGCGCCGATGGCTGCGCTCGAAGAGCTTCAGCCCAAGGAAGCCTTCCAGGTTCTGTATCTGCCGGCTGACTGCCCCGGGGGTAAGGTGCAGCACTTCGGCCGCCCGCGCGATGCTGAGGTTCTGTCCCACCGCCTCGAAGACCGGCAATGCGGTCATCGGTGGAAGCGGCCGTTTCCCCTTGTCCCCGGATTTTGTGGACATCGCGATCTCCCGAGAGGGGTGTAGCGGATTGTTGAGAAAAATTCAATCGACTTCAGAAACTTTCGATTTTCCGCCCCACCGAGGCCGTTAAAGTCTGCAGAAAACAGAAGGTGGTTAGGGAGGAAAAGGTGACCATCAAAACAATGCTCGGCACCAGTCTGCTGGTGGCCGCATCGGTTCTTGCCTACGAGGCGGCGGCCGAGGACCTTTCGGTTGGACTCGCCGCTATCGCGACGTCGGCGGACCCGCATTTTCACCGCGCTGGCTACAACTTCGATCTGCGGGAAAACATCTCGGACGCTCTGGCCTTTGCAAGTGGCGTGACGGGTGAACTTGAGCCGCGCCTCGCGAAAAGCTGGGAAATCGTCGACGACACCACATGGCGCGTGACGCTGGAAGACAGGGCCACATTCGACAACGGCAACGCCTTGGGTGCCGATGACGTGATCTACTCCCTTTGCCGTGTGCGAAACGTACCGGAAAGCCCAGGGCTTTACTCGAGTTTTGTCTCCACAATTGCCAGTGTGGCCGATCTTGGAGACGGCAGGTTAGAGATCACCACGAAGGCGCCGGACCCCAATCTGATGCGCAGCCTGAGCAATATCGGCATCGTCGAAAACCCCACCGGCACCACGCTCACATACGACGATGGGATTTGCGGCAACGACAACTGGCTGGCGACAAACGATTTCAATTCCGGCGCCGTTTCGGCCGGCATCGGCCACTACCGGGTGAAGAGCTTCACGCCGGACGTCGAAATCGTACTGGAGCGCAACGATGGCTATTACGGCGCGCCGGCGGCCTATGAGACCGTGACCATTAAGGCCCTGCCCGACAACAGCGCACGCATCGCGGCCCTTCTCGGCGGGTCGGTGGATGTAATCAATTCCGTCCCGATCAACGGAGTGGACTCCATTCAGGCAGACCCGAACCTCCAGCTGATTTCCGCGCCTTCCACACTGGCAATCTTCTTCCTCGCCGATCAGGAGCAGGAACCGACGCCGAAGGTCACGGGCACCGACGGCAAGAACCCATTCCTCGACATCCGCGTGCGCAAGGCGCTCAACCTCGCGATCAACCGGACGGAAATCGCCGAGACGATCATGGGCGGCATGGCGCAACCGGCCAGCCAGTTGATTGTCGAGGGCGTGTTTGGTCACAACCCCGACCTGCCGGACTATTCATACGATCCGGAGCAGGCGCGAGCGCTGCTCGCAGAAGCGGGTTACCCTGACGGCTTCGGCATCACCCTCACTGCCCCGTCCGACCGCTATGTCAACGGCGCCCAGGTGGCGCAGGCCGTTGCCGCCATGCTGTCACAGATCGGCCTGGACGTGACACTCGAGACGTTCCCGCGCAGCGTCTACTTCGAAAAGGCGAGCGCTTATGAATACAGTCTCTATCTGGCCGGTGCGGCCGCGGATACCGGCGAGGGCCTGAGCCTGATGTTCAATCTGGCCGCGACGCGCGACACGGAAAAGGGTTGGGGCGGCGCCAATCGCGGCCGTTACTCCAACCCGGTCACCGACGCACTGCTCGTCGAAGCACAGCAGACGCTCGACGACGCCAGGCGCGAGGAGCTGCTTCGGAAAGCCTCCGCCCAAGTCTACGAAGATCAGGGCTATGTTCCTCTTTACCACGAGTTTGGCGTCTGGGCCGCCCGCAAGAACGTGCATTTCGAGCCGCACGCCAACCTCGTGAACATCTTCTACACTGCGCGTCCGCTGGACTAGGCGCGGACCGGGCGAGGCGCGGTGACATGCCTCGCTCCTTCTCCTCGAAAGTTTTTCTCTATGGGCACTGTCTTCAACGAGGCGCTTTCGGCGCAGGTCGATTTTCGCGGTCTGCGCGAGGCATTCTCTCCGCGCGCGACCTACGGGGCTTTCCTGGAAATCGAGCGGGCCGTGGCGCTCGTCCAAGGCCAGATGGCCATGATTCCGCAGGAGTCGGCCGAGATCATTGCCAGCAATTGCCACTTTGACCTGCTCGATATGGCACGCCTCGAAGCAGGATATCGGGTCACACGGCACCCGCTGATGCCACTGATCAACGAACTGGTACACCTATGTGGGCCCCAGCACGGTGGCTATGTACACTGGGGCATCACCACACAGAACGTTGTGCAGACAGGGCTTTTGCTGCTAGCCAAGCGTGCCCAGAAAACGCTCGACGCCATCCTCCGGGACATCCTCGGACATCTCGGACGTCTCGCCTGCGAACATGCCGCAACCCCTATGGCGGGTCGGACGCATTTCCGTCATGCCGTCCCCATCACCTTTGGCTTCAAGGCGGCCGTTTGGATCGAGGAACTGCTCCAGGCAGCCGACCGGCTGCAGGACGCTCAGAAGCGCGCCTTCACCGTCATGATGGGCGGCGCAGTGGGGTGTTTCTCCGCGATCGGCAGCCGGGGCCCGGAGTTCCAATCCCGGGTCGCCGCCATACTGGGGATGGAGGAAATGGCCATCCCCTCGCGCGCCATCCGCGCCCATATCTGCGAATACGTCAACGCCCTGAGCCTTTTGGCATCGGCCTGCCACCAGATCGCCGAGGAAGTGTATCAGACCTCCTCCGAAGAATTTGGCGAATTGCATGAGAAGTGGATGAATGGCGCGATCGGGTCATCGTCCATGCCGCAGAAAATCAATCCGGTGCACTGCTACGGCATTATCGCCAACAGCAACAAGCTCTACGGGCAGGCGGCAGTCCTCATGGCGAACGCGCACAGGCCGTTTGAATCCGACGGCAGCACAAATCTGCTGTTCGAAGATGCTCTCGTCGACGTGATCGCCTCGATCTCGGAGGTTCTCGTCCGCACCGAGGCGCTGGTCGGCGGACTCGAGCTCAACCCGGTGCGGATGCGCGACAACCTGCGGCTCTCGAACGGCGCCATTTTCGGTGAGTACGCAATGATGCGCCTGGGTCGCGAGGTCGGCAAGCATAAGGGCCATGAAATGGTCCATGACGCTGCCGTCGCCGCGGCTTCCAGCCACAGCAGCTTCCTCGACCAGTTGGCCGCGCTTCCAGGGGGAACGGCGCTTAGCGAAGACATCCGGGCCATGATGGAGTCAGGCGGCGCCGCCGGCCTATGCAAAGAATATGCCCTGCACTTTTCGGCACTTACTGAAGCCATGGGTGACGGCCCTCTGCCGACACCCGAGCAGCGCAAGCTCCGGCTGGACACGACATGACCAGCTTCATCCTTCAGCGGCTAATCCAGTCCATTGCTGTCGTACTCACGCTCTCGATCGCGCTGTTCGTCGGGTTGTGGCTGATCGGCAATCCGGTGGATGTGCTGATCTCCTCCGAGGCCACGGAGGCCGACCGCCAGGCGGCGATCAGGGCATTGGGCCTCGATCGCCCGATCTGGGAGCAATACCTCGTCTTTCTAGGCAACGCCCTCCAGGGCGACTGGGGCACGTCCTTTGTCTACAAGGAGCCGGTAACCACCATCCTGATGCAGCGCCTGCCGGCGAGCCTGGAACTGGCTTTCGTCGCCTTCCTGATTGCTGTGAGTGTGGCCGTACCTGGAGGACTCTATGCCGGCCTGCGTCCAAGATCACCGCTTGCCCGGGCAATCATGGGCTTCTCGTTGATCGGCGTGAGCATCCCCACCTTCTGGCAGGGTATGCTGCTGATCGTGGCTTTCGGCATCGCAATGCCGATCCTCCCGGTGGGAGACCGTGGTGCCGTCGCCACGCAATTCGGCATTAGCAGCAGTCTATGGACCCTGGATGGCTGGCACCATGTCATCCTGCCGGCATTTAGTCTCGCCCTGCTGAAGCTGTCGCTGCTGATCCGGGTGACCCGCGCGGCTACGCTGGAGATCACCCGCCTGGACTACATCAAATTCGCTCATGCCAAGGGGGTACGCACCCGCCGCGTTATCTTCGTGCACATCCTGCGCAACGCGCTTGTGCCGCTGATAACCGTCATCGGCATCGAACTGGGCAATCTGCTCGCCTATGGCGTGATCACCGAAACGGTCTTTTCCTGGCCGGGGCTCGGCAAGCTGCTGATCAATTCCATCAAAGTACTCGACCGTCCGATGATCGTGGCGCAACTCACCTATACGGCGCTGCTGTTCATCACCATCAACTTCCTGGTGGATGTCCTACACATAACCATCGACCCGCGCGTACGATCGGTAATGGGGCGCCGTCGATGATGTACCGCACAGCATGGGGCGAGTTCGTCGGCCGGTTTTGCGAAAGCTGGGTGGCTGTCGTCAGCTTTGCCATCACCTTGGGCTTCCTGTTCTGCGCGATGTTCGCGCCTTTGCTATCTCCCACCGATCCTTACGACCTTACCCGCCTGCAGCTGATCGACGCGCTGAAGCCGATGGGATCGCCCCAAGTCGTCGCAGGGGAGGAACTCCGCGCCACCGTCCACTGGAGCGGGACCACGCTGACGGTCCAAGGCGACAATCCGGGATTTGTCACTGAGCCTTGTGGCGCCGACTGCATCGAGATCCGGGTCACCGACGCTCCTGGTCCGCTCATGACGCTTCAAATTCGCGGTGTGCCCAGGAGTGCATCGGTTGAAGGCGCAACCAAGCACCCGATCCAGCCCTGGTGGACAATCAACAGTCCAGCCGACAACGCCGCCCGCATCGTTTTTGATGCGCCGCCTGACAACGCGACGCTGCATGTCATCGCCAGAACGGACAATCAACCCACAGGGTTTGTCTTCCGGCTCGGCACCGACGCCTTTGGCCGGGATATGCTGTCCGCGATCCTGTACGGAATTCGGATCAGCATGTTTGTCGGCCTGGCGGCGGCCGGCTCGGCAATGATTCTGGGCACCGGCCTTGGTCTAGTTGCGGCGTGGCAGGGCGGCCGGGCGGACGGGCTGATCATGCGAGCGGTCGATTTCACCCTGAGCTTCCCGGCTATTCTGGTCGGGCTGGCGATCCTCGCCATTCTGGGGAGCGGGGTCGAAAAGGTCATCCTTGCGGTCGTTCTGGTGCAATGGTGCTATTACGCCCGCACCGCGCGCTCGCTGGCGCTGAGCGAGCTCAATAAGGAGTATGTCGAGGCAGCACGCGCTCTGCGCCTTCCGCCATGGCGCATCATGCTGCGGCACGTCCTGCCCAATTGCCTGCCGCAGATCATCGTGCTCTTCACCATCAATATCGCTGCAGCAATCTCGCTGGAGTCGTCGCTGAGCTTTCTGGGCGTGGGGCTGCCGCTCACCCAGCCCTCGCTGGGCATGCTCATCGCCAATGGCTATGAATACATCTTCTCGCAGAAATACTGGGTCAGCTTCGGTCCCGGCATCGTCCTCCTGGTGATGATCGTTGCCATGAACCTCCTTGGCGACCGCCTGCGTGATCTCAACAACCCCCGGTTCGAGAGCTAGCCACATGGGCGAGTCGTTTTTCCAGGTCGAAGGCCTGAACACCTGGTTCTTCACCCGCTCGGGAGTTTTCAAGTCGGTACGCGACGTCTCCTTCAACCTTCGGCGCGGCGAAGTGTTAGGCATCGTCGGAGAATCCGGCTCCGGCAAATCGGTAACGGGCATGTCGATCATGGGGCAGGTCGAAAGTCCCGGTCGCATTGTGTCTGGCTCAATCCGCCTGGACGGCGAGGAACTCACAGCACTGACCTTCGATCAGATGCGCCGTTATCGCGGCCGGCGCATTGCCATGGTCTTCCAGAACCCATTGATGACCTTGAATCCGCTGATGCGCATTCGGGACCAGATGTTCGAGGCCATTCGCGAGCACGAATCGGTATCTCGGTCGATCATGCAAGAGCGTTGCATTACCGCCCTTCGCGCCGTGGGAATCCCGTCTCCGGAGGAACGGCTGTCTGCCTATCCTCACGAAATGTCGGGAGGCATGCGCCAGCGCGTGGTCATTGCGACGGCGCTCCTGATGAACCCTGACCTCATCATCGCCGATGAGCCGACCACGGCCCTCGATGTCACAATCCAGGCACAGATCATTCATCAGATGCGCAGCCAGATCGATGCCCGCGGTCTGGGCATGATCTGGATCAGCCATGACCTCGCCACCCTCTCCGAACTCGTGGACCGTATCCTGGTCATGTATGCGGGAGCGATGATGGAGACAGGGGCGACGGCGGAAATCATTGGGACGCCACGCCATCCTTACACCGTCAAGCTGCTGGAATCGGTCCCCTCGCGCAATGCACCCGGGCGGCGCCTCAAGCAGATCAGGGGCACCATGCCGTCCCTGCTGTCGCTGGGCGAAGGATGCCCATTCCGCAGCCGCTGCGACTATGCCTCCGCTGCCTGCGAAACACCGCCACCCCCACAAGCCTTTTCGCCCACGCACCGCGTCTGGTGCCATCACCCGGCGGAGGAGTAAGCGATGGCAGAAGCCGTGTTCGAGGCCGAGGAGGTCTCACGCGTGTTCGAGCCGGCGCGCAGCGCGATCGAGCGGCTGACCGACCGCGTCGCCGGTCGCAAGCCAATGGTGGTGCGCGCCGTCGATCGCGTCAGCCTGAGCGTGGCCGAAGGCGAGACCTTGGGAATCGTCGGAGAGTCGGGCTGCGGAAAATCGACTCTCGCTAGGATGATTACAGGCATCCTGCCCGTCACCGCCGGCAGAAGACGCTTTCGTGGCGAGGATTACGACAGCTTTCTTGCCCGAAGGCGGGACGCCCTCAAGGTTCAGATGGTGTTTCAGGATCCCATGTCCTCGCTCAACGGCCGGCTCAAGATCGGCGAGATCATCGGCGAGGCCGCTGTCGTTCACGGCATCATCCCTCGTGCGCGCAGGCGCGATCATGTGGTGGAACTACTCGAACGGGTGGGACTTGCCGCCGACAGCATCGATCGGTTTCCGCACCAGTTCTCGGGAGGACAACGCCAACGTATCGGCATTGCCCGTGCCCTTGCCGTACAGCCCGAGCTTCTGGTTTGCGACGAAGCCGTCGCAGCACTCGATGTATCGGTCCAGGCTCAGATCATCAATCTCCTTATTGATATTCGCGAGCAGAGTGGGTTGACGATGGTATTCATCAGTCACGACCTAGGGTTAATCCGCCACCTCTGCGACAAGGTCGCCGTGATGTATCTGGGACGTGTGGTAGAGTTGGCGAAGACCAGCGAGCTTTTCAATAATCCGATCCATCCCTATACGCGGATGCTGCTTGACGGGATGCCGAGAATCTCCCTGAAACGCCGCACCTTCATGCCGATCCAGGGAGAAATCCCTTCCCCCCTGGACCCGCCCAGTGGCTGCCATTTCCACCCCAGGTGCAACAAGGCAACCAGCCAATGTCGCGAACTGCGACCGCAACTGCGCAGACCTAGCCAAGACCATTGGCACGCATGCCTCAACGCCTAGCCGCGACCGACCTGTTTCCCGTTTGCAACGGGTGCAGGACGAAGCCGTCGCCAATCTGAATGAACTGTTCCCGATCAGGACGCGGCCGGCGGCAACGGCTTCTTCGGCGTTCCGTGTAACAGCGGATCGCCCGGAGCAAGTTCTTTGACTGTCTCGCCGAGCGGCTGTGGGTCAGCGAGATACTCGAACTCTCCCCTGCCATCGGGTGCAGGCCCGTTGGCCCAGCGCCCCTTCTGGCTCTCTACACCTTCCGAGCAATTCCAGAACTGATAAGCCACCTCGGATTTCTCTCTTTCCTGTGGAAACGTGTTGGGCACCGGCGTCATTCCGAGCCCGTCGGCCTCGAGTTCTGCAATGGCGGCGAGCCACTGGTTCTGGTGCATCGTGTCGCGGGCGATCAGAAACGAGAGCATGTCGCGCACGCCCGAGTCGTCAGTGAGCTCGTACAGCCTGCAAACCTGCAGTCTTCCCTGCGATTCCGCTGTCACGTTGAAACGGAAATCAGCCAGCAGATTTCCCGAGGCGATTGTGTAGCGGGCATTCCAAGGATAGCCGACACTATCCGCCGGAACGGCGCCTCCACCCGTCACGATCGCGTGCTGAGGGTTCATCCCGGAGACAATTACGTCCTCGATCCGCGAACCGCCAAGAATGGCGCCGACGGCAGAGTTCTTTGCGGCCTCTTCGCGCGCCTCTACCGGTGAAGTCTCCAGCAGGCGGGCGATCATCGTTGCGAGCATCTCGACATGCGCGATTTCCTCGGTGCCGATGTCGAGGATCATGTCGCGGTACTTGGCCGGAGCCCGGCAGTTCCACCCCTGGAACAGATACGTCATCATGACGCTGATTTCGCCCCACTGCCCTCCGAGCACCTCCTGGAGCTTCCTTGCATAGACCGGATCGGGCCGCTCGGGTTTAGCGTGATATTGGAACTGGTTTGTTCGGAAGAACATCTCGTACACCCCTTCTGTTGGATGACGGCTCTCGGCCGTGCACCGAACAGGTGCGGTTCGGGGATGTTCCGCTTGCGCAACAAATCCGGACGGCGGGTTGCCGCTTTCGCTTCGATCGGAAACTTCAAGTTCGCTCGGCGGCGTGTGCGGCAAGAAACCTGCGAACACCAATTCGCGGCAGGACTGCCTTCGTAGCCGCCCTACCAGATGACGGGCGGGCGATGGATCATCAGCCAGAAGATCGCCAAAACCGCGAAGAAGGCAGGGAACCCGAAGGCGAACCAGACCGAAAAGAGCGTTCGATAACGGTCCGAAACAGCCGCGCCGGCATCGCGCGCCGTTGCGGCTTCACGCCGCATCTCATTCTGGATCCAGACAACGGGCAGCCAAAAGGCGCCGGTGAAGAGATAGAGCAGGATCGACAGCACAATCCAGTGCTCCCAAAGGCTGTAGCCGATGTACCAGGCCAGTGCGGTTCCCGTAATGGGCTGCGCTAGCACCGCTGTCGCAGTGAACAGAAAATCGGCGATGACAACGATACGGCCAACGGCGGCGATGACACGCGCATCACCCGTGCGATGCGCCAGAAGCATGAAAAAGGCGATCCCCGCCCCCGTGCCCAGAAGCACGGCAGCGCCGATGATATGAAGGTATTTGAGCGCGAAATAGACCATCAGCGCTCCTTCAGGATCGCCAGCGCAATCGCATGTGCGGCGAGAATCGGCCAAATCTTCAGGAGCGGTCCGAGCGGCTCCGTCCACAATTCCGGCAGCAGGACCGTTCCAGCGATGATGTAGAAGCTGGCCAATGCGATCGCGGCCCAAAGGCCGACGAATGTTGTAGGACGCCAGGCAATCGCTAGACCGACGACAAGGTCGGCGATTGCGCCGGCGATGACCCCTGGGGCGGCCAGCATGCCGGTGCGCGCCTGAACCATCAGGTCGACTCCGAGCGGAAACCCGACGGTGAGCGAGATCACGCCGGTCAGAAGCCAGAACGAGGCGAGAACCGTGAACAGGACCGGCTTGAGGAAATAGAGTCTAGCGAACCAGCGCTCCTGCACACCCGCAGGGCGGCGGGCGAGCGACCGATCCAGTGGCACCGGCGTGATGCCGGTCATCGCCGTCCACGGCCCGGGATCGCCGACAGCGCCATAAGCGATCTCACGCATGGCGGTGCTTCGAACGGGTGGCCGCCAGCCCAAAAGCGATACCAGATCGCCCAACCGATAGATGAGCCGCGACGCCCAGCGCGGCAGGGTCGTCATCCGCGCCGGGCGCCAGCCAAGCCAGCGCCGATGGGCGGCGATCACCTCTGCCATCGGCAGCGGCGCGGGGCCCGCAAGATCGACGATCACGCGGGAGGGGGCGTCCGGCTTCAGGAAGAATGAGACGGTAGCGGTAACGTCGTCGATATCAACCACTTGAAGGGGACCGCTGTCGGGCATAACCGGTAACCAAGGCAGGGCGGCCAGGCCTCTGAAAAGTGCACTCGCGCCGAAGGCCGAAGATCCGAGCACGACCGACGGGCGCAGGATCACCCAACCGAGCGACAGCTTCATCAAGGCTTCGTCGCCGGCAAGTTTGGTGGTGGAAAAGGCGGATGCCTGATGGCGTTCAACACCGATTGCGGAGAAATGAACGACTCGGCGGACACCCGCTGTCTCACAGGCCGCGAAAAGTTCTACAGGACCCCGGAAATGCGCCGCCTTTGTATCGTCGCGCGGATTGTCCTGCAGCACGCCCACGCAGTTCACAACAGCATCGGCACCAGGCAGATGCGCAAGCCAATCGCGCCGCGACGCCCTCGTGAAATCTACGGAGATCCAGTCGTTGAAAAGAGGCAGGTTTACGGGTGATCCACGCCCCGCCCCTACAATGGTATGCCCTTCCTCCACGAGGCGCGCGCAGACGGCGGTTCCAATCAATCCGTTGGCGCCTACCACCAGAACTTTCATCGGCTAACCATTGTCTCGTCCAACTCAGGAAGGCGCTTCCGCGCTCCGGGTGCGGAAGTGTCAAGCACCTCGGCGTCGTCATCTTCATTGTCGATCCGGTCTTTGAGCGGGCCCTCAGCAAAGATCGTGCGCGCGGCGGCGTCGAGTTCGCGGGTTCCAACGGCCGTGCATACGCCCCAGATCAGATGGGCGACGATCATGAGCCTATTGCGCTCGCGCGGATGTCGTGTCGCCGATGTGAGGACCCCGGCAAGCGGAATCCAGCCGAGATAGCTTGTGGCCCAGACGAGGGGCCCGAAAAGAACTCCGGGCACCCGCAGAGGGAGCAGACCGTAAAGCGCTCCGGCAAAAGCACCGAACCCAAAATGAGCGAGAAGGGTCAGCATCGCGGCTTTGTGGCCGTCGGCGCGCAACGCCACCTGCGTGATCTCACGGGGTGGCAACGGATATCGGTCTTCCCGGTCCAGGTGCTGCCCAAGCAGGCGCATGACCATCGTCATCGCCATAGTCGCACAGACACCAGCAATCGCACCATGAAGGGCCCGGCTCATCCGCCATCTCCCGCTCGGCTGGTCTTGCCAGACGACCCGGCAAAAAGACCGCCAGCCGCGAGCCCAGACGCCATTGCCGCAAGTGCGAGCGTCACCGACCGCGGCTTCAGCGCCAACTCCCAGCCCGGCCGCAAACGTCGCGGCACGAGCCCGTAGTCGACCACGCCGGCCACAATCGAGGTCATAACGGCCTTACCGATGATGGCGCGCGGCGAATGCGGGGATCGGGATGGAGAGAGGCAGGCAAATACTGCGCCCCAGAAGTAAGCGGAAGCGATATTGATGACAAAACCCGGAAGCGTCCGCCGCGCATCGAAGCCTTCGGCAGGTGCGTCGGTGCCGTAAATGACATGGCTGGTTGCATTGATCGGCCTAAGGCCCGAGTGGCCCTCGAGCCGGGACAAAAACGCGACCGCAGCAAGGGAGGCAACCGCCGCTCCAGTGCCGGCGTAGAGTGCTGTTCGCGAAGAAATCATGTTGTGCCTCGTTCTTCGGGCCATGCTGCCTCAAAACACAAGCGTCCTTGATGAGACCAACCGGATCGCATACCACGACGTTCCACTTTGACGCGGATCCATTTCATCTCTGAGTACGCTTCACGAAACGCCCGACCCGAGTGGAGCCTGACGATCGGCTGTTGCTCCGGCGAGAGCTGGCGCTTACCAATTGGTCTTATCGGCGCGAGCCCCCTGGCCGCTCTCGTCCTGATGGGGCGCAACGCTCTTCTTCAGCCTTGCGAGGAAGCTTCCCGTCGCCTCCTCGGCATCTTGCCCGCCGTCTCCGGTCAGCATGGTGATGCCCCAATGGGCTAGGACGGCTTCTTCGACCGGATTGTAGCGCGGCATGAAGACATAGGAGCGCGGGCGGTCCTTTTCGTATCCGGATCGGCTCCATGTCTGCCAAAGCCGATGCAGCAGCAGCCTGATGTTCAGGTCCGACAGGCTGTAGCCGATGAACAGAATTGTCTTGCCCATCGCGTCGGACCTGAACTTCACGTCGAGCGGTGAATCAAAGGCGAGGCGATCGAAGTAGTCCGTCTCGGTCAACACCAAAGAGGCATCATCATCAAAATCGCCGTGGAACTTCACGATTTGGGTTACGCCGGCGGGCGCCTGTGCGATGTCTCGTGCGTTCGCGATCTTTGCGTAGCGCTTGTCGTAAATATCATAGGCGGCTTCGAGATTACGATCGTAGTTCGTCGTGTAGATGATCGGGAAGTCGAGATCGACGATAAGCCGGTGAAGCGCCGACTTCTTCACTTGCTCCGCGGATACGATCCAGTTGCGATCCATCCAGCTTCTCAGCGGACCGAGGCTTCCGGTCTTGAGCTGGTAGTATTCGGCCAATGTCTGGTAGCTGCCTTGCGGACGTTCGAGCAAGGCTTGGTCGACACCTAGTTCCTTCTCCATGTGAGCAATCAGCTTTTCCCAGGAGGGCAGGCCCACGCTCATCGAGACGCCGGCACCAACGAACAAGATCGCCCGACCTTCACGCACGGAAAGCGCAAGATTCTCGAATTCTTCGACATGCTTCGACATGCTGAACCCGGACGATGGAGGCAGATCCTGCCTAACGGGTTCCGCACCGGGACGTTCCCGTTTCCCGCCCGAGAGTTCCGACCGCCTGGGGCGTCACGGCCACGCTGACATCGCGGCGTCACCCGGGCAGTCTCCAGAGCCGGGCCATGCGCCGAGACTGCCTTATGCCTCGGCCTTCCGCCAAAGCACTGGAAACAACGGGTGCTCCATCGGGGCACCAGCCGGAAGCTCTTTCTCCAGCCCGGGGAAACCTGGAGAGGTTTTCCATTTCCGGGGTGCGTGACGGATATCGTCACCGAGAAAGCGCACCGAGAGGACTCGCCGACGACCGTTGCCGACTCCGCCGGCCGCGTGGAGGGTCAGCATGTGAAAGAACACTGCGTCGCCCGGATCGAGTTGCCAGCCGATGATGTTGTAAGCGCCCCGGTCAGCCTCGATATCGGGCAGGTCCGCAAGCATACCCTCGGGGAACCATTTCGCCTCGTTGGACATGAAGGAACGCGGCATGAGCCACGGCCCCCTGTGTGTGCCTGCAACGAACTCGAGCGTGGCCGAACGTGCAACCGGATCCATTGGGGCCCACATACTGCAGTTCTGAAATCCTTCAATATTGTAGTAGGGCTGGTCCTGGTGCCACGGAGTCTTCTGCTTTGTGTTCGGCTCCTTTACCAGAAGATGGTCATGATAGAGCCTGACCGTTTTACACTCCATCAGCAGACCAGCCGCTGCGGCCGCGGCGGAGGTGAAGATGAAGTCGCGGTAGAGTCGATTGGATTTCCAGTTACAGAAATCTTCAATGAAATAGCCCGGGTCGTCCGGACGGCTCGCAACATTGGCGCGTTCGCTCGGCGCGGCCATGTTTTCCGCAATGCCTTGCCTGCAGAGGTCAACGTCCTCCTTCGTGAGGATACCCCTCAGGCAGACGGCACCGTCGCGACGAAATGCTTCAATTTCTGCGGCGCCGACAATTTCCCTTGCGCGCTCGACTGCTCGCCTACGGGCGTTCCTCACTGATTTCTGCACGAATATTCTCCGAAAGATGACATTGGAACGCCCCCATGCTAGGCGAGCCGAGCCATAGAGAGAAATTGAATACTTCTAATTGAGATAAGGCCATGCCTATACCGTTCACGCTTCGCCAACTTGAATATTTCTTGGCAGTCGCAGAGTTCGGCAGTGTCACCGCGGCGGCCTCGCATTGCAATGTCTCTCAGCCGTCCGTCTCGGCAGCGATATCCGACCTAGAGGCAACGCTCGGCCGCGTTGTGTTTCGCCGGCAAGCCGGACATAAGCTAACTATTACACCTGCAGGGCGTCGACTTTTGAAACAGGCTCGGGCAACGCTGGCGGCTGCCACGCAGATCACCGCTCGGGGGCAGAACGCCCATTTGGAGGACGTACTCTCCATCGCCTGTTTCCGCGATCTTGGCTCGATTTATCTGCCGAAGCTTTTGACATCATTTGCCAAGCGGTATCCCGGCCTTGGCTACCGGCTTTCGGAAGGCGATCTTGCCGACGTGCGTTCCAAGATCCTTGATGGCCGCTGCGAGCTCGCAATTACCTACAACATGGACCTGCGCAAGCACGGCATTGCACACTGCGCCATTGACCGCTTGCTTCCGCATGCCCTGCTTGCTCAGCATCACCCGAAAGCAATGGCTCGGTATATTGATCTTGCGGAGATTGCGGGCGAGCGCATCATTATCGAGGACTTTCCCGTTACCCGCGACTACTTCATCGAAATATTCAAGCGGCGCGGTCTGGAACTGCCCTCGATACAGCTGGCTCCAAGCTTCGAGATGCAGCGGGGGCTCGTTGCGAATGGCTGGGGGGTGGGCCTGTCCTGCGTGCGCCCCGAGCCAAACGTGAGCTATGACGGCACGCCCCTAGTTTGCCTACCGCTCTCAAGTGCGGAGCCGGCTCAGGAAGTCGTAATCGCACACCTCGGTGAAAGCACACTCTCTCCAACCGCTCGCAGCTTTCTGAAGTCCGCGAGTCAATCGACCCGAGGCATGCGTTCTCGACCCGACTGACGCAAAAACTATAACCTTATGGAATAGAATGCACTGATAATAATATTGGACGTAGTTGGTTCCGGCTGGACAGAATGCAGGCGACGGTGGAGTGGCATGTACCCGCTTCAACCTTCCAGATCCGTCACAAGCAAAGACAAGGTGGGGAACTTCATGTTGAAAGACACCGCGTTGCAAATGTTAGCTGCCGTTGCCACTGTCGTCGTAATGGCAAATTTTTCGGCGCACGCGCAGAACTACGATACGTCGAGCGTAAAGGTCGATCCGGAACTTGCGGACCGTCTGCCGGAGAAGATAAAATCGGCAGGGGTTCTGACAATCGGCTCCGACACGGCTTATGCACCATGGGAGTACTTGAGCGAAACGGACGGCCAGACTCCAGAGGGAATTGATGTCGACATCGCAAAGGCGATTGGCAATCGTCTGGGCGTAAAGATCGATTTTCAAACGTCCGCCTTCGAAGCGATCCTCCCTGCTCTGGGCACGAAATACGATATCGGCGTCTCGGCCTTCTCCATCACCAACGAACGCATGAAGGCCGTGAACTTCGTCAAATATACGGAAACGGGAAGCCTGTGGGCCGTGAAGGCTGGCAATCCGACCGGGTTCGACCCCACCGACATTTGCGGACGCAAGATCGCCATTATGTCCGGTACCTACCACGAGAGATCGGTCACGGCTTTGAACGAGGAGTGCAAGGCCGCCGGTAAGGCCGAGGCCGAGCTCGTGCCGTTCAAGACGCTGCCTGAAGCCTTAACTCGCGTAGCGGCCGGAGGAGCCGAGGCCATCGTATCCGGTGAGGCTGGTCTTGCTTACGCGACCATGCAGACAGGTCAGTTCGAGACGCTGGTACCCACAACCGGCGATCTAGGCAAACGCGGACCGAATGGCATCGCCGTCGCAAAGGCCGACATGGCACTGACGGAGTTGATACGCGACACGATCAATTCGCTCATCGCGGATGGCACGTACAAGGCGATTCTCGACGCGTGGGGCGTCGGCTCAACCATGATCGATGAGGCCACGATCAACCCCGACGTGAAAATCTGAGCTATGACCATCAGTGCCGAGCGAATGGGGGCCGAGGCCGCTTCGGCCCCCGCAGAAAAATCGGGGCCGGCGTACAACGTCGTGGTCCCCAGGCGCCATCCCGGTCGCTGGCTGGCGGTAGCGGTGCTGGCGATACTGGTTCTGCAGATTTCTCAGGCAATTGTTGCCAATCCCAATTTCCACTGGGACATTTACCTGACCTACCTGTTTGCGCCGCAGGTCCTGCGGGGCGTTGGCTGGACGCTGCTGCTTACCGTGATCTCAATGGCAGTGGCAATCGTCGTCGCGGCAATGCTCGTGATCATGCGTGCCAGCGACAATGGAATCCTTCGGGGGCTCGCCTATGCCTGGGTTTGGTTCTTCCGCGGCACGCCAATCTACACGCAACTGCTTTTTTGGGGGCTGTTTGCGGTGCTATTCCCGCAGCTCAGCCTTGCCATCCCATTCGGCCCAGAAATCCTGAGCGTGGAGACGAAGTATATCGTCACGCCGGCGGTGGCCGCCATTTGCGGACTCGGATTCAACGAATCCGCCTACCTGACGGAGATATTCCGGGCAGGCTTCAATTCGATCGACCGCGGGCAAACCGAGGCAGCCCAAGCCCTCGGAATGCGGCCTGCAAAGATCTGGTGGCGAATCCTAATGCCACAGGCGATGCGCGTGATCATCCCGCCAACGGGCAACGAAACCATCGGCATGCTCAAGATGACCTCCCTGGTTCTCGCAGTGCCCTTCACCCTCGATCTGACCTTCGCGACCAATTCGATTTCCAACAGGCTGTATCTGCCGATCCCGCTCCTAATGGTCGCCGGCACTTGGTACCTGGCTCTCACCACTCTTCTGATGATCGGTCAGCATTATCTTGAGCGCCATTTCGGCAAGGGCGTATCCGTTCATCCGGCGCGGGGGAAGTAGCCATGAACGTGAACGTCTCCGAGTACTGCGTGGAAATGCAGAATATTCATAAGTTCTATGGGGCCGTCCACGCGCTTAAAGGCGTCGACTTGAAGGTGAGGCGGGGCGAAGTCTGCGTCGCCATCGGCCCGTCGGGTTCCGGAAAGTCGACGCTCCTGCGCTGCATCAACCAGTTGGAAAGCATTTCGGCGGGGCGCGTGTTCGTAAAGGGTGAGTTGCAGGGCTTCATGGAACGGGACGGCCGTTTCCACCCGTTGCCCCCAGGCCGGGTGGCCGCCCAGCGACGAGCGACTGGTATGGTGTTCCAACGCTTCAACCTGTTCCCGCACATGACCGCCCTTGAGAACGTGATGGAAGGTCCTCTGCACGTCAAAGGCTGGACTCGGGACCGGGCCCGAACTAAGGCGGCGGAACTCCTCAACCGGGTCGGTCTGGGTGGACTCGAAAGCCGTTATCCTTCTCATCTTTCGGGCGGTCAGCAGCAGCGCGTTGCGATAGCGCGGGCACTTGCCATGGAACCCGAGGTGATGCTGTTCGACGAGCCGACCTCGGCGCTTGATCCCGAACTGGTCGGCGAGGTCCTCGACGTCATCAAGGATCTGGCGCGAAGCGGCATCACCATGATTGTGGTGACGCACGAGATCGGATTCGCACGCGAGGTCGGCAATCATCTCGTCTTCATGGACCAGGGACAGATCGTCGAAGAAGGGCAACCGAAGACGATCCTTACCAACCCGAAAAATCCGCGCACGGCCGCGTTTCTCTCGAAGGTGCTGTGACGTGGACATCGCAATTGCCGAACGAGGAAACGCCGGTAAAGCAGAGCTTAGCGCCGAAGCGCCGAAGTCGGCGCCGAGGCAGACGGTTTCATCAGATCGCAGCCCGCAGATCGTCGAGGAACTCCGACAGAATACGAGAGGGAAGCCGGTTGGGCGGCTTGATCAGCAGGGTGCGGAAGTAAAGTGCCGGCTCGAACGGCCGCAATGTCAAACCGCGGCCCTCATAGGGTTCTGCGGTCAAAGGATCGACGAGACCGACGCCGATGCCCTCAGCCACCATCGCGCAGATTGTCGTCGAATGCGGCGTCTCGATCACGGTTCGGATCGCGGCGCCGGCCTCATTGAACACATGTTCGGCGTCCCGTCGGGTCGTATCTTCCCGGGCGAGAGCGATAAAGGGATACCCGACAAGATCGGTTGGGCGAATGATGTCCAATGTTTCAAGCGGATGTCCCGTCGGTACCGCGACGGCGACAGGAAAGCGTGCAAACTCCCTGACCTCAACGCCGGTACGATCGATCTCGTCCGCGACGATTCCAAGATCAAACTGCCCGGAAGCGACCAGGTCGCGCACGTTGGAGGACATGCGCGCTTGGAAAGTCACCGCGACGTTCGGATTACGGGCCATGAACGCGCGCAGGGCACGCGGAAGGACGTTCGTCGACAAGGCCGAAAGACAGGCGATTCTAAGTTCGCCGGAACCATAATCACGAATGCGGGCGGCAGCCCCCCTCAGATGGCTCAGGCCGAGAAAAGCCTGTTCAACCTCGCGGAAGAAGAGCTGACCTTCGGGGGTGGGGTGAAGCCTGCCTTTGATCCGGCGGAACAGATCGAATCCGAGCGAGCGTTCCAGCTCCTGGATCATCTTGCTGACCGCAGGTTGCGATATATGCAGGATTTCGGCCGCGCGCGCCGTGGTACCGTTGGTCATGACCACTCGGAAGACTTCGATCTGCCTGAGATTCATCCGATTTGCCGCCCTCAATTATTAACGTCGGCAATTAGATATACAGAAGACGAGCAAAGTCTTCGACCGAAACCCTTACCGCGTTCGCAGTCCCTCGGAAAGGCGCTCTCATGAACGATCTCACCCAATGCGTTCTCACACCGGAAGTGCCGACCGACGGTTTTGCATCCCTCAGCGTGGGTGTACACCGCGCTTCGACCATCGTGTTCGAAAATGCGGCTGCCTATGCTTCCCGCGGAGAACGCGGCTACCAGGGTTATTCCTACGGGCTTTACGGCACACCCACCACCCGAACGCTCGAAGCGAAGATCACCGGCTTGGAATGCGGCGTCTGGAGTGTGCTCACCCCGTCGGGCCAGGCGGCGAATGCCCTTGCCGTACTACCCTTTCTGACTGCGGGTGACCATATTCTGATTGCCGACACCGCCTATCCGCCGATGCGAGACCTTGCGGAGTCCGATCTCCGCCGATTGGGCGTGGACGCGGAGTTCTTCAATCCGCTTTCTCCCGATGATGTCGCCGCGAAAATGCGGGCCAGGACGCGCATCGTCTGGTGCGAGAGCCCCGGCTCGACGACGATGGAAATTCTCGACCTGCCGAAAATCGCGGCGATTGCTCATGCGAAAGGAGCGCTGGTCGGTTTTGACAACACATGGGCAACGCCGCTGAACTTTAAACCGCTCAAGCACGGCGCCGATATCGTCACGGAAGCTCTGACCAAGTTCGTCTCCGGCCATTCCGACGTACTGATGGGCTCCATCTCGGTAAAAGATGCCGCGCTCATCGGGCCTATTCGTTCGCTGATCGGGCGAATGGGCATCGGCGTCTCACCGGAAGATGCCTCGCTGGTCCTACGCGGCTTCGAAACGCTCGGCGTGCGCCTCCGGCACTCCGAGAAAGTTGCCCTCGATTTCGCCCGCAGGCTTGAAAGCCATCCTCTCGTCGAACGTGTGCTGCATCCGGCGCTGGAGACGTGTCCGGGTCATCAAATCTGGAAAAGAGACTTCTCCGGCTCGAGCGGCGTCTTCAGCATTGTCTTCAAGGACGTGGTGTCCGGGTTCGTGTCTACTGCCTTGGACACGTTGAACGTCTTTGCTATCGGCGCGTCCTGGGGAGGGACGCGGAGCCTTGCGGCGCCGATGTCCATCGACGGCTTCCGCAGCGCGACATCGTGGGCGGGGCCGGATGTCATTCTGCGCCTCAGCATAGGCCTCGAGGATGAAAGGGAATTATGGGCGGACCTCGAAAGACTTCTTTCGGCGCTCGAAAGTCAGAGCACGTCAATTGAGACATCCCGCAAGACCGCACATCGCGGCTGACGGCTTCATCAATGATGCAATCAGGGTGACGGCATGCCCAATTTGGAAAGCGTGCTCCATACTATCGATGCCAATTTCAACGCCTCGGTAGAAAAACTGCTGGAACTGATCTCGATCCCGTCCATCTCGAACGAGCCGTCGGGCCAAGAGGGCATTGTCCGTGCGGCCGAGTGGCTCAGGCGCGAGTTGTCGGAAATCGGACTTGCAGCGGACATCATTCAGACAAAAGGGCACCCCGTTGTCCTGGGGCACGTTTCGGCTGACTTGGATGCCAAGCGTCCGAGACTGCTTTTCTATGGACACTACGATGTGCAGCCGGTCGGTGAATTGAATCAATGGAAGCATGCTCCCTTCAAACCGCACCTGATCGAAGAAAGTGGCATCCACCGCTTCTACGGCCGAGGCGCCTCCGACAGTAAAAGTCAGCTCTGGACATTCATTGAGGCGCTGCGGGCATGGAAGGCTGCTCTTGGCAGCTTTCCTGCGGATATCGTCGTGATGCTTGAGGGAGAGGAGGAATGCGGCTCACCGAGCCTTCCTGAGTTTATCGAGGATCATCGGCACGATCTTCGATGCGACGTGGCCTTCATCTGCGACGCCGAGATGTGGTCGCCAACCCAACCGGCAATCACGACGCAGCTTAAAGGGCTCGTCCATGAACGGGTCACAATACTGACTCCCAATCCCGATCTCCATTCCGGGCACTACGGCGCGGTGGCCGCAAATCCCATCCGCATCCTGAGCGGTATGCTGGCGGATATCTATGACGCGACCGGCCGGATAAACATTGACGGCTTCTACGACGGGGTGTCCGAGATTCCGGATGACTTGCGACAGCGATGGCAAGAATTGGCTCAGGTGGACACCCAGACCGAAGACGTCGACCTGGGCGGCGGCCTGACGGAGCAAGGATACTCACCGCTGGAAGCGATGTGGGGGCGTCCAACCGTCGACATCAACGGCATTACAGGGGGAAATCAGGGACCAGGCGAACGATCGGTTTTGCCGGGAAGCGCGACGGCGCGCCTGTCTTTTCGCCTCGTTCCCGGTCAAAAGCCGGATAGGGTCCGCGCTGCATTCAGGGCCTACGTCAGATCGAAGCTTCCGCAGGGATGCAGAGCGGAATTCGAAGGAACCGGAGGCACTTCGGCGGTTGTTCTTTCGCAGGACAGCCCGATTCTCGCTGCTGCCGCACGTGGACTTGAGCAGGAGTGGGCAAGTCCCACGATCTTCAGAGGAACAGGCGGTGCAATACCTCTCGTTCAACAACTCAGCGAGACCCTTGGAGCGGACTGCGTCGTCATCGGTTTCATCCTGCCGGGCGATGCCATTCATGCACCGGACGAGCACTACGATACACGACGTCTTCGGAAGGGAATTCGCAGTTGGGTGCGGATCTTCGAAGAGATTCGACAGCAGTCGGCGGGATGAACTTTGGGCGATTACCCTGTGGGCACTCCAACATTGAACACCCGCACTGAGACCGACAGCCTCGGCTCCCGACAGCTGCCTTTGACGGCGCTCTACGGGATAGCGACGCTGCGGGGCAAGGAGAACTTCGATATCTCGTCTCGTAAGCTCCGAGACGTTCCGGAACTTCTCACCGCGCTCGCGCGCATCAAGCATGCGGCAGCGGCCGCCAATCGTGACATTGGCGTCTTGTCCACCGACATCGCCAGCGCCATCATCGCCGCAGCAGTGGAAATCGAACACGGCCTCCACGCCGACCAGTTCATCATCGATCTTCTTGAAGGATCGGGCGGCACCTCCATCAACATGAACGTCAACGAGGTGATCGCCAACCGCGCACTGCTGCTTCTGGGCGAAAAACCTGGCCATTACGAACGAGTTCATCCCAATGACCACGTGAACGCTGGCCAGTCCACCAACGATGTCTTGCCTGCGGCGATCAAGCTCGCGATCTACGAGACGACGCCCACGTTGCTCGATGCCCTTGCACACCTCGCAGATGCGCTAGAAGACCGTTCCACAGCATTTGATGACATTCTCCGGGTCGGACGCACGTGCATGCAGGCAGCCCAGCCGATGCGTCTCGGTCAGGCATTCGGCGGCTACGCGGCGGCCATCAACCGGCTCGTGGCCAAGTTGACGGTGGTACGCGAGGAGATGTTGTTCCTGCCCCTGGGCGGCACCGCCATCGGCACCGGCCTTGGCTCCGCGCCAGGCTACCGCAGAGCCGTCTACCGTCACCTTCGCGCAATTGTCGGCGCCGACGTGTGCCCGGGCGAGAACATGTTCGACGCCATGCAGAACGCCGACGGCTTCGCACGGTTCTCGTCGGAACTCCGCATCTGCGCCGAGGTGATCGCGAAGATTGCCGCGGACCTTGTCGTCCTCTCGTCCAGCCCAAATGGCGGCGTGGGGGAATTGCAGCTGCCTTCGGTTCAGCCCGGCTCCTCCATCATGCCTGGCAAGGTCAATCCGGTCCTTCCCATGATGATGCAGCAGGTCGCCTTTGCCGTGGCGGGAAACGATGCAGCGGTGTCCATTGCAACCCTCCACGGGCAGCTCGAGATCAACCATTTCGAGCCGATCATCGCCTCGCGGCTGTTCGAGTCAATCGAGCTTCTTGCCAAATCAACCCGGATTTTTGCCGACCGCTGCATTGGCGGCATAGAGGCCGATCGCGAACGTTCGCTGGACAACCTGATACGTTCGCCTGCGCTCGCGACCGTCTTCGTCCCCAGACTGGGATATGCAAGGGTCTCGCAACTGGTCCAAACCGCGGTTGCCGAAAGACGGTCGCTCATTGATCTGGCAATCGAGCAGGATCTGCTGACGCACGAGGAGGTGCTCGACACATTGCGGCGGAGCACCGAACACGAGGAGAGTCCGGAGTGACCCGCTAGCTGGCGCCCTCCATGGCAGCGGCCGTGATGTTCCCGCAAGGTCAACGAAGTGTCCGGCCAGACGTTTGCCTCAGCCGACGGCAAGTGTCCGGATGCAGTCCAAGCCGGATCTTGCAGGAATACATTCTGCTGCTTAACGCGCCGAGGACCTTTTGCGGTCGCTGCCAGCGGAAATATAAGCTCAGTGACCGGAATGCCGTGGCCGGGCAACGTCGTTGCTCCCCTCAGGTTCAGGACCAAGTCCGTAGCTCATGCGCTTCATCTGCGCGATGACCCGGTCCATCTCCTCGTCTGATAGGATCGGCGGCTCGCCAAGCGGCAGCGCCTGGACATAAAGCCGCGACAAGGTCTCGACCTCGTTGGCAAGCCATAGGGCGGCGTCCAGTGTTTTGCCCAACGAGATCTGGCCATGCTGACCGAGCAGACAGGCCATACGACCGTCGAGGGCCTTCAGCGCCGCGTCCGAAAGCGCCTGCGTGCCGAAGGTGGCGTATTCGGAACATCGTATGTCCGTGCCTCCAGCCACACCAACCATGTAATGGAAGGCCGGAATCGACCGGTGATGGCACGCCAGCGTGGTCGCATAGACAGAATGGCAGTGCAGCACGACGTCAACATCAGGACGATGCTTGAGGATATCACGGTGAAAACGCCATTCCGACGACGGGCGGCGACCCTCATAGGTGCCATCGAAGGCCATCTCGGTAATGTCGTCCGGCGTCATGTCCTCATAGGGCAAGGAAGAAGGCGTAATCAGGAACCCGTCGCCGCTGCGCACGGACAAATTGCCGGCAGTTCCTTGATTAATGCCGGTTGCGTTCATCTTGCGGCAGGTCTCAACCATGCGGCGGCGCAATTCGGTAGGAGTCATGGAGTTTCCCTTGCAAGTCGGAACTGGGTGTCTGCGGCGGCGCGCCAGCGGGCGGCATACTCCGTAAGGTCCGGAAGTCGCGGGTCCGTGGGAGCAGGTTCGAGCCAAAGCGGTGCAGGCCGGTCGCGCGCCGTATGACCAGCCAGGAGCGCTGCGCCGGCGGCAACTCCCGCAGTATCGCGCGACAGTTCGGTTGTCATCCCTGGCCGCAGTGCGGCCACAACCCGCGCAAACAGCGGCTCTTGCAGGAATGTGCCGTCGAGGATCAAGCGCGCTCCGGGTCCCAGTTCCTCGGCACAGCGCACCGTCAGCAGTGCACTATAGAGTACGGCCAGCGCCGTCCGCTCCGCCTGGGTTTCGGGCAACGGACCGACGATGCGGCCGCGTCCGGCGCTACCGGGAAACTGCCCGGCATCATTCCCAAAGCTCGGCAGTGCCATCGTCTCTCGCGCGACCAGACGGGCCAGCGTCGCCGCATCGGCCCGTGCTCCGTTCCAGTCCGGACCGACCACATGCGAGAATTCGCGCCCGCCCATTGTCAGCGCCCCGCCCACGGTGTTGCCCTCGAAGTCGGAATTGATGGTCGTGCCACGCTCTTCCTTGAGCGAGGCGACCGGTGCCTCGCGAGATAAAGCAACGATCCAGGTCCCGGTGGATACGAGCGTGAAATCGGTAAGACCCGCTGCCTGATACCGATAGAAATTGACGGAAGAGTCATGCGCCCCAGTATGGACAATGAGGTCTGCCGGCAGGGCATGACGCCGCGCCAGGGTGGCGCGAATTGGCCCCAGGGAAGCCCAGGCGGGGCGAAATCCGGGCAGAAGACGCTCCCATCCATGGCGCGAGACGATCGGCGTCCAGCAGCGCTGGGGTGTGTTCCACAGCTGCGATTGTGCGCCCATCGCGCTGTATTCCGACACCGCAACGCCAGACAGCCACCACCCCCAGTATTGCGCGACGTTGAGGAAATGCCGGGCCGCCGCGAACGCGACCGGCGCTTCGGTCTGCATGCGCAGGAGCTGCCGAGCGGCATGAGTCGAGGCCATCATCACGGCACTGCCGCGGTCCTCGAAGCTGCCTGCCTGCATGCGGTAGTCTGCATCGATTTCGGGTGGACAGGCCTCTTCGTAATCGATCATCGGCAGCGCCGCGCCGCAACCTCCGTCATCAGCGTCACCACCGACCAGCACGCCGCCCGAACCATGTCCGACCGGCACGACGTGACGGATCGGATGACGGCGGCAGAGCGCTGCGACACTTTCGGCGACCCACCCCGTCAATGCCTTCAGATCATGATGCCGCCATGGCGGTCCTGGGCGAACCTCGTTGGCGACCGACAGGCTCTCGACGACCTGACCCTCGCCGCTGGCAGCACTGACCTTGATCTTCGTCTTGCCGATGTCGATGACGGCGATGTTGACCGGGGTCTGCGTCATCGGTCCTGCCTGATGCGAAAATCGGCCGGCGCGCTTTCCACGCGCACGATTCGGCCATTCGGCAGATCATTCTCCTCCAGCTTTGTGCGGATCTCGTCAGGTGACAACCGATGGTGCTGCCAGCGACGGGTTAGCCGCTCGCGGAGCACCTCCTCGGGAACGTCGATCATCACGGTCACGTCGAAGCTCTCCGCCAGAGTGTTCCATGGCGGCCGCGTCAGCAGCAGGTAGTTACCCTCAACCACAATGACGCGAGCCGATTGCGGAATCATCCGGGCACCGGCCCGGGCGATCTCGATCTCCCGGTCAAACACCGGAACGGCTACGACGTCTTCGTCATTGACCCGCAGCCGCCCCAGCACATGGCGTAGCCCGCCCGTGTCGAAAGTCTCGGGCGCACCCTTGCGTGGGCGCAGCCCGGCCGGCACCAGATAGAGATCATCGTAGTGAAATCCGTCCATCGGCAACAGCGCCGCCGACCCCGGGCTTCTTCTGTTCAACTCTTCGGCAACCGCCTCGGCCAGGGTGGATTTCCCCGCTCCGGGCGCGCCCACGATGGCACAGAGAATGCGCCGCTCAGCGCCGAGCCGCGCGAGGTGGTCGACCAGCGCTTTGCGATCGATATCTTGCGTCATATCAGCCGGTACTGCGCCGCCTTGTTGCGGAGGAATGGCAGACCCTTGTCCATGACCTCTTCGAACGAGTTGGCCACGGGTCGCCAGACCGCAAGCCCATAGGCCACTTCAGGTGGCATGTTGATGAAACTTTCCATTGCCATCCCACCCTTGAAGCCGATCGCTGCCAGTGCGGCAAAGATCTCGTCCCAGTCGCAGCAGCCTTCGCCGGGCGTGCCGCGATCGCTTTCAGACAGGTGGATGTAGCGCAGGTACTCCCGTGCATCGAGGATGCCGTTGGCAGCGCCCTTTTCCTCGATGTTCATGTGATAGGTGTCCAGATGAATGAAGATATTGTCGGCGCCGACCTTCTCGATCATCCACTTCGCTTGCCGACCGGTGTTGATGAGATGGTTCTCATAGCGGTTCACCGGCTCAATACCGAAGGCCACGCCGGCCGCCCTGGCATGCTTCGCCGCCGCTTCGAGAACGCGCGCGATGTTGTCGTACTCGGCCTCGGTCGGCGGTACACCGGTGCGCTGTCCGATGCCGCCGAAGGTCACGCCCGACAGCGCCTCGCCACCCATCCTGGCCGTGGTGTCGATGGCGTCCTTCAAATGATCGATGGCACCGTCAGGATTGACGGAAGCCCAGTTTTCCTGCGGCAGACCCAGCGAGCAGATGGCGCGCATACCATGCTTGTCGAGCAAGGCGCGGGTATGGGCGACATCGACGATCGCCGTGTTCAGCAGGGCGATTTCAATGAAGTCCATCTTGTAGGCCGCAGCGGCCGGAATGGTCCTCTCGGCGCCGGCCCGGTCCCAATGCATCGTCCACATGCTCGTGTGAACACCAAATCCTTCCATGGCCACAATCCTCACATTTGTCGTTCACGCCGCTGCGTCGCCACCCATCGCATTGCCATTACGGCAATCAGGAACAGGCCCCACACAGCGACCGACAGGTGCTGGTTGGCGCCAATCAGATTCAGTCCCGAGGACAGTGCTTGAAGGATCATCAGCGCAATTACCACGGGCAAAACGCGGCCGAAGCCGCCAAATGGATCGATTCCACCCAGAAAGCAGGCCAGAACAGTTACCAGAAGCAGAGCTTCGCCATGGCCGACGCGCACCGAATTGAACTGCGCTGCCATCAGAATGCCGGCGACAGCGCAGATGACCCCCGAGATGGCGTAAATCAGCGTCAGCGTGCGCCGCGTCGGCAGGCCGGAATATTCCGACGCCTCGATGTTCGAGCCGACCATATAGACGGCGAAGCCGTGCCGCGTGCGCTTGAGCATCACGTGCCAGATCACGGCCGCTGCCAGGAAGATGACCATCGGAACCGGAATGCCGAGCAGGCTCCCATAACCGATCATGTTCATGAATGGCGGAAAGCCCGAAATGTCGCCGCCCCGGGTCAGGAACTCCCCGAGACCACGCAGGAAGATCATCATCGCTAATGAGACGAGGATAGGATGCGCTCCGACATAGGCCACCACGGCCCCCATGACCGCACCCGATGCCGCACCGGCTGCGATCGCCAGCGCCGCGCCCAGAATAAAGGCGCCGATCCCTGCGTCGACTCCGCCGAACTGGATCAGGACCCAAGCCAACGTCAGGCCCGCAATGTTGGCCTGGTATATGATCGCCAGATTCAGACCGCCGGATAGGATCGGAACCAGCATTGCCAGCGTCAGCAATCCCAGGGCCGGCATCTGGAACATCATCGAACGGAAGTTGGCCGCGGTCAGGAACAGTGGCGTGGCCAACGAAAAGGCGGCGCACACGAGGATCAGGAAGCCCAGCAGCGGCATGGTCTCGGCGCCGAGCCGCGCGTTGACGCGTTGCAGTAGCGTCATGAGGCACCTCCGTGCAGTGAGGCTTCGGAATCGCGGCGCGGCGTGCGGCGGGCAAAGGTGAGATTGGACGAGGAGATCGCGAGCAGGATTGCGCCGCCGATGATCATCTGGAAGGCGAAGGGCGAAATGCCCAGGAGGTTCAGTCCGTTCTGCGTGATCGCAACGAACATGACCCCCAGCACACATCCCGTTATCGTGCCGCGCCCGCCGCCGAGCCGCGCGCCGCCAAGCACCACGGCGGCCAGCACGTCCAGTTCGCGACCGTAAAGCGCGTTCGGCACGACCTCCTGCGCGATATTGACCTGCATCAACCCGCCGATCCCCGCCATCATGCCCATCCAGCCAAAGGCCAGGGTCTGCATCAGCCAGATGTTCACTCCAGCCCGCCGGGCACCGTCCGGATTGTCGCCGAACGCATAGAGTTGCCGCCCTAACGTCGTCATACGGATTAGAAACCAGGTAGCGACGACGCAGACGAACATGACGGCAACCGCAAGATTGAGCTCAGACCATGTCCCGTCCGCCGCCTGGTGCTCAAAGATGTAGATGCGATCGGTCCACCAGTCGGGCAGAGCATAGATGTTGCGTCCCTTGGTAAAGAACATCAGCAGCCCGAAGAACGCATTGAAGGTGGCGATGGTAATCACGATCGAGATCACGCGAAAACCGTGAATAAGCAATGCGTTGATCAGGCCGAGCCCGATGCCCAGCGCCATGGCAACGACGAAGCCGATGACCCAGTTGCCGCCCCCGATCGACATGAGTACCTGCGCCGCGACATACTGTACGACCGAGGCTGCCACCGCGAACGAGATATCGATTCCGCCGGCCACCAGTACCACCAGGAGGCCGACCGCCCAGATCAGGTTCACTGCGTTGTTGTTGAGCAACGAGGTAATGTTGCCCGCCGTAAGAAACGTGTCGGTGGCCAGTGACAGGCCGATGATCATCAGGGCGAGGACGACACCAAGCCGCGCCTCGATCGGGTGAGATCGAAAAACGTCAGGCATAGATGCGCGCCTCCATCTCGGACACGTCGGTCCGGCGCGGATCATACTCGTCGACGATGCGTCCGCCCGCCATGTGCAGCACACGGTCCGCGTTGAACATGACTTCCGACACTTCGTCCGAGATCAGCAGAATGGCCAAGCCCTGCTCGGCCAGCCGTCGCACGATACGAAATATGCCTGCGCGGGCGCCCACATCCACACCCACGGTTGGGCTATCGAGGATGAGAAGACGCGGTTCCGTTGCCAGCCACTTCGCGAGAACGACACGCTGCTGGTTACCGCCCGACAGGGTCGAAACCGCATCTTCGGGATCACCAATCCTGATCCCCAGTTCCTTGATCCAGTAATCGACCAGATGCGACTTCTTGGTCGGCGACAGCAGTCCGACCGCACCCAGAATGCGATCCAGCACGGAGATCACGGTGTTGTCGGCTATGGATTGCGGCTGGATGAGCCCAAGCGACAGCCGGTCCTCGGAGACATAGGCAACGCCCTTTGCAATGGCATCTCGGATCGAGGAGAAACGCACCGGCGTCCCTTCGAGCCGAATTTCACCGGCGTCGGGTCGGCGCATTCCGATCAGCGCGTGAGCGAGCTCGGTCCGCCCGGCACCAATCAGACCAATAAGACCCAGCACCTCCCCCCTACGGATCGTCAGGCTGACATCGTGAAACTCGCCATCTCGGCTAAGTCGCTCGACCTCCAGCACTGGCTCTGCGGCCGTTCGATCCCGCGCCGTCACCACATGCTCGTGGGCTGCGCCGGTCATCAGTTCCCCCAACCTGAATTGAGTCATGCCCTGCGTTGGATAGACCCCGACCAGAGCACCGTCACGCAGCACGGTCACCCGTTCTGAGATATCGATCACCTCGGCGAGGCGATGACTGACGAACACCACCGAAACGCCTTGCTCGGACAGCTTGCGCACCAGCGCCAAAAGAGCGTTGGTTTCGCTTTGGGTCAGTGAGGCAGTGGGTTCGTCCATGAAGACCAGCCGCGCCTCGCCCATAAGCGCGCGGGCAATGGCGACGATCTGACGCTGCGCGATCGGCAGCGTGTTGAGCCTGGCGTTGAGGTCCAGCTCTACATGCAGCCGATCGAGCACGGCGCGCACACGCTGGCGAAAGGCGCGCTGCACGGCCAGACGAGGCCTCGTACCGACCATCTCGTCGAAGGCGATATTCTCCGCCACCGTCATGTGCGGGAACAGCGCTAGGTCCTGCCAGATCACGGCGATGCCCAGATCCCGCGCACGGGTCGGGTTGATGGCGGGAACTTCTTCTCCGAACAGTTCGATGCTGGCACCGTCATCGGGCGCGTATACCCCGGTGACGATCTTGATCAGAGTGCTTTTTCCGCAGCCATTCTCGCCGGCGAGACAATGCACCTCGCCTTGCTTCACCTCGAAATTCACGGACCGCAGCGCGCGCACACCACCAAAGGTCTTGGAAATGTTGCGCAGGCGCAGGGCGAAAGACCGATCGTCTGGCTCGCTCGTCATTCTTTTCGATCACTTGGAGAAGGAACCCGCGCAGCCGCGGGTTCCTGCCTTGCTCAGGCCACCGTCCGGCGCGGAGATCTAGAGGCCCTTTGCGGCCAGATCATCCACCGTGTCCTTGTTGATCTCGAGAAGGTTGTCGGTGATGATGTTGCGCGTTTCCGCATCGGGGTTGACCACACCAAGGCCCTCGATTTCAGTGCCTTCGGTAATCTCTTGCCCCTCGGCGAGCATCTTGCCCAGCGTGACGAACACGCGTCCCGCCTCGGCCGGATTCCACATGTAGCCTCCGGAAATGATGTCGCTCTTCAGCAGTTTCTGCCCCTGACCAGGCGAGAACGGCCCAAGCACATGCACTTTACCGCCAAGGCGGCGCTCTTCCACCGCACGACCCGCGCCGATCGGTCCCTGGCTGCCGAAAGCTAGGAAGCCACGCAGATCAGGATTGGCGGCGATCAGATCGAGTGCGGTCGAGCGGCTGTCGTCGACGCTTTCGGCGACACCGTAGCGTTCACCGACCAACGTCAGCTTGTCGCAATTTTCGTCCATCCACGCGATAGCAGCATCAGCCCAGGCATTGTGAAGCGGGACTGTCAGCGAGCCAACAAAGACCGCATACTTCCCCGGTTCCTCGACCTTTTCGCAAAGCAGCTTGGCATGCGCTTCACCAAAGCCGTCAGCCGAAGCGAGCTCGAAGTTCCAGTCCACATTCTTCAATCCCGGACCTTCGTGCGACACCACCTTGATGCCGGCGTCCATGGCCTTCTTCAGCACCGGCTCTAGCGCTGCTTCGTCGTTGGGCACAACGCCAATAACGTCGACGCCCTTCGCAATCAGGTCTTCGATCGCTCGCACCTGAAGCGCCGGGTCCGCCGAGGTGGGGCCGATCATTTCGGCGCTGACACCCAGTTCCTCTGCACGCTCCCTGATACCGTCTTCCATAGCGTTAAACCACGGGATACCGCCGATCTTGACGACCACGCCGATGGTCGTTTCGGCCGAAGCCGAACCGGCCATGGCCAAGGCGACAGCGGTCGCTGCAAGAATTCTCTTCATGGTTTCCTCCCAACCGCAGCCCTTCGGTTCCCGAAAGGCGAAGCTGCCGCCCCATGCCGCCACGGGACATGCGACGGCTCGATTGGCTCGCAAACGACTTGCTCAATCGATGAAGCAACGCTATTCCCGAAAGACGAAGTCAGTCAACCTCGGCGTATCGGGTTCTTCGACGCGGGCGGCAAGCGTATGAAGGGCAATCAGAAAAGCACGATCTACGACATTGCCGAGAAGGCAGGAACGTCGCCGTCGGCGGTCAGTGCCGCTTTGAACGGCGACTGGAGAAAGCGTCGCCTGCACAAGGATACCGTCGAGCGAATCCGCCAAATCGCGCGCGAACAGGGTTACTCGGTAAACCGCCAGGCTCGGGGTCTGCGCAAGGCAGAGTCGGGACTGGCCGGAATGATGCTGCCAGATCACGACAACCGCTTTTTCGCCGAACTCAGTCAATGCTTCGCTGTCGAAGCGCATTTGCGCGATTTGTGCCCCGCTATCGTGCATTCTGGTCGAGACGCAGCAGCGCAGTTGCGCTCTGTCGAAAGCCTGATCTCCTACGGAGTAGATCTGATCGTCATCGCCGGAGCCTCAAATCCGGGCCGGCTGGCGCAGGTCTGTCGCGATGCTGATCTGCCTCATGTGTTTGTCGACCATGCGTGCGAGGACGCACCCTCGATCGTAACAGACAATTTTCGTGGAGCCGCTGCGCTGACCCGTTCCCTGCTGGCCGAAATGCCGCCGACACAGCCGAATTCAGCCTCTTCATGGCTCTATTTTCTCGGCGGCGAACCCAAGCTGCCGGCCTCTGCCGAACGCATTCAGGGCTTCCGAAGAGCGGCCCAGGAGGCGCAAGCGTTGTGGGACGACACCCAGATTATCGCCTGCGGCTACGATGCGAATCGTGCCGCCGACGAACTCCTGAAACTCTGCGAGCGACTTGGCGAACTGCCTGCTGGGCTTTTCGTCAATTCGATCGTATGCTTCGAGGGCGTAGCGCGCGTCCTGGCCGCCATGCCGGAGAGACAGATCACAGGCCGCGCCTTCGGCTGCTTCGATTATGACCCGTTCGGCGCGCTTCTGCGTTTTCCGTTGCACATGGTGCGCCAGCGCGCCGACCTCATCATCGCCGAAGCCTATCGGCAGCTCGATGAGGGGTCGCAGGAACCGGGGCTGATACGTGTTGCGCCAGACCTGACCTAAGGCGAGAGTTGAGTCGACCCTCCGACAGACTGAGCCGGAACGGCAGGAGATCGGCCCGGTACTGCCGCGTCCCTGCCTGAGACAGCTCAGTCCGCGCGATACAGAATCATTCCGCCGTGATGCAGCACGTCGTCGGTGAACGTCCCATCGGCGGTGAAGCCCGTATCGTCCCAATAGAAGATTTTGTTACCGCGCACCTCATAGCGACCCTGGTAGGCGCTCTCGCGATTGCCGCGCGCCTCGTCGTAGCGACCGTTTGGGAGGAGGTTGTGGCGCACGTACCCGTCCGCCGTCATCCACATACCGACATAGGGGTGTGTATTTTCGGCGGATGCGATTGTCTGACGGTCCATCTTCGCTTCTCCGTTCGAGATGCTACCAAGAGGCAGGACGGCAACGAGCGCCAGGGGCAAGGCCAGCCGGCGGTTCATTGCGCCGGCTCCTGTCCACGGGCGGCCGAAGCGCGCCGCTCGGCGAACAGCTCGGCAAGTGCCTGTGAGGCTGCGATCGCCCTCGGAAAGCCGGCAATGACAGTGGTTAGGTAAGCGATCTCCTTCAGCACCTCCTCGCCTACCCCTATGTTGAGAGCATAGCCGGCGTGGACTTTCATGAATGCGGGCTCGCCCATTGCGGCGAAGGCAGCGACGGCAGCGAGTTGGCGCGTCCGGTTGTCCAGACCCGGCCGGGACCAGACTTCCCCCAACGCATAGCCTTGGGTCGAATCGGCAAGGAACGGAAATTCCTGCCGCATGCGCTCCAGAACCTGTTGCGGCGCGCCGTTGTTCAGCGTCCTGACAACGGCATCTCCGCGCCGAAGCCGGTCCTCTGCCGATTGGGCCTGGGCCACTGCGGGAAGGATAACAATCAGCAGTATGGCTGCCGCGGTAGGCTGTTGAAGACGAAGTGCCATCGTCGCTGCCCTCACATGGTCGCCGTCGGACGCACGACGATCTCGTTGATATCGACGTCTGCAGGCTGCTCGATCGCGTAACGCACCGCCTGCGCAATTGCCTCTGGCTTGAGAGCTATCGAACGATAGGTCTGCATTAGCTCCGCCGCTACCGGATCGGTGATGCTTTCAGCGAGTTCGCTTTCCACGACGCCGGGATGGATGCACGTGACGCGGATCCGGTCGTTCTCCTGCCGCAGACCGTCCGAAATCGCCCGCACCGCGAACTTGGTCGCGCAGTAAATCGCGGCGGTGGGAGAGACGCTCAAGGCGCCGATCGAGGCGATGTTGATGATGTGGCCAGAACCGCGTACCGTCATCTCTGGCAGCACGGCGGCGATGCCGTAGAGCACCCCCTTGAGATTGACATCGATCATCCGCTCCCACTCGTCCACCTTGAGCGAGGACATCGGCGAGAGAGGCATGACGCCTGCATTGTTGACGACAACGTCAGCGCGTCCGAAAGCCTCGCAAGCAGCCTTCGCGAAGGCTGCGACATCATTTCGGTCGGTGACATCGAGACGCCGGGTCACAACTTCGCCGCCGCGCTCGCGGATCTCCTGTGCCAGCGCCGCCAGCCGGTCGGTGCGGCGCGCGCCGAGCATGAGCTTCGCACCGGCTCCGGCCAGATCACGGGCAATAGCGGCACCAATGCCGCTCGATGCGCCGGTGATGAGAATCGCCTTGTCCATAGTTTCACTCCTTGCCGAACCGCGTCACGGCGGTTGCGAAGGAGATAAACACCTTTCATTGTAGCGATAAGCGACCTATTCCTTCACACGGTGGAAAGTACTGCTAATCAATGCAGACGGATTTCAATGCTCTTGCCGTGTTCGCATTAGTGGCGGAGGAACGGAGTTTTCGCGCGGCTGCCGCCCGCCTCGGCGTGAGCCGCTCGGCGGTGAGTCAAACGATAAAGCGGCTTGAAGAGAGACTGGGCACCGCGCTGGTCAGACGCACGACCCGCAGCGTCAGCCTGACCGAGGCCGGCGAACGCCTCCATGAACAGGTTGCGCCCGCCATCGCCGAGATGCGCGCTGCGACCGAAAGAACGGGCAGCCTGAGCGAGCGTCCACGCGGGCATTTGCGGTTGGCAGTTTCCTCGATCGCCGAGCATTTCCTGTCGGGACCATTTTTGGCGAGCTTCGCCGAAGCCAATCCCGAGGTACAGCTCTATATCAATGTGACCGATGAGGAATTCGACATCGTCGCCGAGGGCTATGACGCCGGCGTCCGTTTGGGAGAGGTGATCGAACAGGACATGATCGCGGTGCCGGTCGCCGGCAACGAACGTCAGATTGCCGTCTGCTCGCCCGTCTATCGGCGCCTTTTTGGCGTGCCTTCGCATCCTCGAGAGCTCGCTGCACACCGCTGCATCGGCTGGCGGCCGGCGCCCAAGGCCGCACCTTACCGCTGGGAGTTTGCCGAGAACGGCAAGGAGTTCAGTGTTGCGGTCGAACCGGAGATCACCACCAACGATATGGCGCTGATGATCAAGCTGGCCGTGGCCGGCGCTGGAATCAGCTTCGGCATGGAGGAGAGCTTTCGTGCGTCGATCGAGAGGGGTGAGCTTGTCCCCCTCCTGGAGGACTTCTGCCCGTACTTTGCCGGCTTCTACCTCTACTATCCGAACCGTCGGAATATTGCGCCCAAGCTACGTGCTTTGATCGACCACCTGCGCACCTTCACCGGGCGGCGCCGGCCGGATCGCCGATTGCCGCAGTAGCCCACTCTGCGCCTTTGCTTCGTTCGCCCGTCAAACAAAATCGCGGACAGGCGTCAAGGCTTCCTCACGGTCGAACCAGCTAACGAGGTTGGCCACGACCAGCCGCGCCACAGCGGCTCGCGCAGGAACAGTTGCCGCCGCCACGTGCGGCAACGCCGTCACGGTGTCCAGCGCAAGGAGGTCTGCACGAACGGAGGGTTCATTGGCGAACACGTCGAGACCCGCAGCCGCAATCGTCCCATCCTTGAGGCAGCGCACGAGAGCATCCTCGTCTACAACCGAGCCTCGTCCGACGTTGATCAATACCCCATCGGCGCCGAGAGCGACCAGGACGTCTTCTGTAATCGCCCTGTCCGTAGCAGCTCCACCCGGCACGACGGCGATGAGCGTGTCAACGCTTTCGGCCAAAGCTCGCAGCGAAGGTTTATAGGAATAAGGGACGTCCGCCACCGGGCGGCGGTTGTGATAGGAGACAGGAAGACCGAAGGCCTCTAAGCGCCGCGCGATCGCTAGGCCGATCCTGCCGAGACCCCAGATGCCAACGGATCGGCCCCGCAGTGTACCGGGCGATAGCGGATAAGCACCCTCGGCTCTCCATTTGCCCTCGCGAAGCCAAGCTTGTGCCTTCGTGAATCTCCGAGTCGCCTCCAGCAGCAACCAGATCGCAGTGTCTGCGACCTCGTCGTCGAGCACACCCGGTGTGTTTGTCACGATCACACCCCGGTTGGCGGCGTGCACAACATCGATGCCATCGTAGCCCACGCCGAAGCTTGCGATGATCTCCAGCTTGGGCAGTTTTTCCACAAGTGACCGGGAAATTGATCCGGCGCAGGCGACGCCGCGAATTCCGGAAAGAACCTCGGGTGCAAGCTTGGGTGCCGTCTTTGCGTCGGCTTCCACCACATCAAAGCATCCAACGAGGCCCCTCGTCACATCCGGGTGCAAGGGCCCCAATACCAACACTGCAACAGGGCGGGCCGGTGTCGCCTTTTCCATTTCTCCGCCGACCCTCACCTGATGTTCAGCAGGTGTAGAGAGCCGAGGCTGATCATCGGCACATAGGTAATGAGAGCTAAGCAAACGACGATGACGCAGACCAGCGGAACCAGATAAGGAACCATGCGATGCAGAGAAATTGCAGCCACGTTGGATGCTGCGAATAGATTGACGCCAAAAGGCGGCGTGATCATTCCCATTGCAAGATTGACGATCATGATCATACCGAAATGAACGGGATCGATTCCGTAGCGCAGGGCGATCGGCGCCAGAATGGGTGCAATCACCACAATCGATGCCGATGTCTCGACGAACATGCCGATCAGGAACAGCAGCAGGTTGACCGCAAGCAGGAAGGTGAAGCCACTGTCAAAGGTCGCAACAATCCACTCGCTGATGGCTGCAGGTATTCCAGCGCGTGTCAGAATGAAGGAAAAGAGGCCGGCCATCGATATGATGAACATGATGATGGCAGACGATAGGGTTGAGCGCCGCAGCACTGTCATCAAGTCACCCATCGACATTTCGCGGTATACCAGCAAGCTCACCAGAAGCGCGTAAAACACGGCCACCACGGCGGCTTCCGTAGGCGTGAAGACGCCGCCATAGATGCCGCCGAGAATGATGATCGGCATGGCAAGAGCAAGCAGTGCTCGCCGCAGGCTGGGAAGAAGCGCCTTCCTTGGCACTTCAGTCTGAACAGGCTGGTGATAGAGCCGTGACCAGACGATCACAAACATTCCCAGCGCGAAGGCAATCAGGAAACCCGGTCCTAGCCCGGCGATGAACATGTCGCCGACGGGTGCGCTGGCCGAGACCCCGTAGATGATCATCGGGATTGACGGGGGAATGACGACGCCAAGTTCAGCTGCGGTCGCCTGAAGGGAAGCAGCGAAGCCAGTCGGGTAGTTCTGCTTCACCATCGCGGGGATCAAGATCGCGCCGATTGCATATGTCGTGGCAACGCTCGATCCCGAAACCGCAGCAAAAATCATGCAGACGAGAATGCAGGTCAACGGCAAGCCACCTCGCGTTTCGCCGATGACGCTTTCAACCAGGTCTACGAGCCGCGAGGAGATGCCTCCGGCCGCCATGATGTTGCCAGCCAGGATGAAGAAGGGGATCGCCGCGAGCGGGAACTTGTCCAGCGCGATGAACGCCTGCTGGGGCACTACGATCAGCGGCAGGTTAGAGAACCCTATCGTTCCGACCACACCGGCCAGACCGATGGCGACTGCCACTGGGACGGACAATCCCATTAGGACGACCATCAAGGCAATCATCGTCGGCAACATTACGACCCCCAATCCCGCGGTTCGTTCCCGACTCTACGGATGGCTTGTGGTTATGGACGGCCGCATGGATCTCCGGCCGTTCCTGGCTCAGCCGGCATTCTCGGTCCTTCGATCCGGCTCCCGCTCCGGGTCCAGTGCGTGGGCGGCAAGCGCGAGCGCGGAAAGCACCGCGCCCGTTGGCAAGGCCGCATAGGCCCACGACGCGGATATTCCCAGTCCCGCGATCGTCTGGAACCGCACCCTCCACACGAGTTCACAGCCGAACCAGAAAATCACCGCGAGCAATGCGAAGACCGAGACGTGAATGATGGCTCTGACGACGTTGAGAAGACGTCCGGTGCTGACGCTGACGAGCAGGTCAACCGAGATCAGGGTGCCGGAGCGCATGGCCCCGGCAAGCGCCACGTAGACCATCCAGATCAACGTTGTCTGGATGAGCGGTTCTGACCATGACGATGGGCTGTGCAGGATGAAGCGCGTGAGGACCTGATAGAAGCCAACGAGGCACGCCAGAGCCAAGCCACAGGTTCCCACGGCGACGGCTGCCTGGGTAATTCGGCCTTCCATCGCCAGGAAGGCCGAACGCCACGATGAAGCGGAGTCCATCATTTGGTCTCGTCGATCGCCTTCATCTTGTCCGCGCCGAAACGCTTCGAGAATTCCGCATAGATATCATCCAGACTCGCACGGAAGGCGGCCTTGTCGACGTCGGCAACGACCGTCATCCCTTGCGACTTCAGCGTCTCCAGCCCGGAGGTGAGAACCTTCTCGACCTCTTGACGGTTTCGCACCATTGCATTCTTCGCGGCAGCGACGAATATCTCCTTGTCCTCGTCACTGAGCGAGGAGTAGATCGACGGCGAGATCAGCAGGACCAGAGGCGTAAAGGCATGGTCCGTGAGGCTAATGTATTTCTGAACCTCGCCGAAGCGATTGTTGATGATCGCCCCCACGGGATTCTCCTGACCGTCGACGACACCCTGTTGAAGCGCGGTGTAGACTTCGGGAATCGCCATTGGCGTCGGCAAAGCGCCCAGCTCGCGCCAGACGGCGATGTGCATCTCATTCTGCTGCGTCCTAATCTTGAGCCCCTTCACGTCGGCCGGAGCCTTGACGGGTGTCGCATTGTTCGTCAGTTGGCGGAAACCCATGCCGCCGAAGGCTAGGCCGACAAGGCCGTTCTGCGGAAGCCCGTCAAGTAGTTCCTGGCCGATCGGACCCTCGAGAACCGCCTGCGCATGGTCGAAATCGCGAAACAGGAACGGTATGTCGAAGATTGCGAACTCGGGAGCGAAATTGACGACGATCGAGGTGCTGACAACAGTCATGTCGACGGTGCCGAGTTGCACGCCTTCGATGACCTCGCGATCGCCGCCCAGCGCTCCACCGCCCTGCAGGCGGATCTCGATGCGCCCGTCAGTGTTCTCCTTAACCTCGTCAGCGAACTGTCCCATCGCAATCGCTTCGGGCGCGTTGGGACCACCGACGAACCCCAGATTGAGCGTCATTTCAGGAGCGGCCCATGCTGCGGCCGGACACGTGGTCAGGGCGACAGCCGCTGCAAACAGAAGCTTCTTCATTTCCAATTTCCTCCACCTTTATTCTGTCATCAGATGTCAAGGCTCAAGGACCCAATGGCCCTGAACGTAGTCACCGAGCCGGTCAATCATGATCCTCATGCCCAAACCCGGACCGTCAGGGATGGCAAGGTTTCCGTCCTCGTCAGGCCGAGGATCGTAAATTCGGTCTCTCAGCGGATTGAAGCTCATGTCGTATTCGAAGAGCGGCGCCGACACTTGGCCGCGGCCCGGCGTCAGGACCGCAGTAAACTGAAGACTGGCTAGAAAATTGACGGCTCCACCCCACACATGGGGAGAAATCGGCACATCGAAGGCATCAGCGAGGCCCATGACCCGCAGGCCCTCGGTCACCCCGCCGCAGATCGCGAGATCGGGTTGGACCAGGTCGAGCGTGCCGGCGCTCAGGACGTCACGAAACGCCTGGACGCCGCAAAAGGATTCGCCGCCAGCGAGCGCAACCGGCAGCAGCTCGGCTAGCCGGCGATAGCCGGGAAGATCATCATGCCGCAACGGCTCCTCGAGCCAGGCGAGATTTGCCGCCTCGGCCTTGTCGGCCAACCGTATCGAATCCCGCACGGTAGACGATTCATTCAGATCCGCCATCAGCAGCGCCGCATCTCCAAGAATGCCGCGCGCCTGCCGAATCGCGCCCAGATCTGCCTCAAGACCGATCCCTATCCGGATCTTGACTGCGGTAAAGCCATCTTTGGCGTAGCGTGCGACCTCTTGCTCGAAGCCGCGATATCGATCACCACCGGCAGGCAGGAGCGGTCCGCTCGCATAGGCGCGCACGCGGTCGCGCACAGCGCCACCCAATAGCGCGTGCAGTGGCCGGCCAGTCAATTGACCCAGTGCATCCCACATCGCGATGTCGAGCGCGCTGACAGCCATGTGAACCTGCCCGCGACGGTCCGGGACAGCTGCCTGCATCAGCCTGGAGTGTGCGCTTCGCGGGTTCGCAACGTCGGCCCCCAGCAGCATCGGCCCGAGCATCGACCGGATCATGGCGCTGGCCGCTGCTGGATAAGCCCAGGTTTCTCCCCAACCCTCGTGGCCGGACGCCGTCACGATCTTGACCAGAAGGGTCGAACGCTCGCTGAAGACCCGAAGCGCATTACCCGCGATGGTTGGCATCGCGCAGCGCAACTCAAATCCCTCGATCCTGACGATGCGACCTTCCGAATGCGGCACATGCCCCTCCCCACCTTGCAAGCCCCTGCATAGCCATTTAGGCTTTCCGCAACAAATGAGATTTTTTCTGAGGATTGATTTGGATTTCCTATGAGTCGAATTTCGCTTGCCCAGATTGAAGCTTTCTACTGGACAGCCACGCTCGGCTCGGTCGAAAAGGCCGCGCGGAAGTTGAATTTGTCGCAACCATCGATTTCGCTAAGGCTGAAAGCGATGGAAGACCATGTCGGCACACCTCTTTTCGAACGCGTGGGCCGGGGAATTCGCCCGTCGCCAAACGGACATTCGTTGCTGGGCGAGGCGCAGAGTATCCTTGAAGCGGTCCAACGGATTTCCAGCCGGTTCCGCGTTGCCGACGTGCGCGGCACCATCCGCGTCGGCTTTGCTGAGGGTTTTGCCGTGATCTGCCTCGCACCGATCCTCAAGGCGGTTCACGACCTCTACCCCGACCTCCATCCGGAAGTGGTTGTCTCAACCACAGCCTCGGTCGAGCCGGATCTCCATGAACACAAGCTAGACCTGGGCTTTCTGGTAGAGCCCGTCGACCACGACGGATTTACGCTTGTACCATTAGGATCTCAGGAAACGGCATGGATCGCGGCATCGTCATGGGATCTGCCACCCGTTGTGACGCCTCATGACCTTGTTGGCCATCCGATCATTTCCAATCCGGTCGGCAGCATCAATTATCGCCAGGTTGTTGGATGGTTCGGCAGCGCCGGACTCGTTCCGACGCGCGTGGACATCTGCAATAGCGTCTCTATGCTCGCCCACCTGGTGAGCAACGGCGTCGCCATCGGCGTCTACCCGAACAAGATGGCGGATAATGAGGTTCTCCAAGGTAGGGTGCGTATCCTCACGACCGTGCCACCAATCGCGGATACACCGATCTTCGCCAAGTTCAGAACGAACGAAGACAGCAACAACATTCGCGCCTTCTTGAACACGGCGCGTCAGGTGCTATCCGGCATGGATTACCTCAAGGCCATTCCAAGCTGACGTCGTGCCGGTACCCCGCTCAGGCTTCAATCGCGACCGGGTCGAGTCCAAATACCCAATGTTCGAGACGCCTTCCGCTTGGATGGTGCAACCGAAGCGCTGGTGAAACCACGATGACCTGAGGGTTCCCGGGTGCACGGAAGTTGACTGCAAAGCATCGACTGAGGGCAGATGGTTCACCGCCTCAGTCCTTCCTTTCGTCTGCGCCCAATGCTCCAATGCACACATGATTCACTCGATCACCCCCCGCCCCACCCGCCGACAGCGGAAACAGGATGACAGCACACGCGACGACCCTGTCGTCACGCCCTTCAAGGTGCGCGGCAGCGGTGCACTGAACTGGCTCAGATGGCGGCGGCGCTGGGTGTCAGTCTGGCTCGGCGAAGGTGTCCTCCATGTCGCTACACGATCGGACCGACCGCTGGCTGTCCCAGTCGACCGAATTCGCCACATCCTCATCGGCCGGGAGCCCTTTCGCTTCGCCACCGGCTACCGCCTTGAAATCTGGCCAGAGAATGGCCGCTCGATTATCCTCACCGCATTTGAAGGTCGCGACGAGATGCCGGATTTCATGGCGCTAGTGCGCGGCCTCGCAATCGTACTGGAGCGGCACGGCGCGCTCGATCGAATGAGGATAGGCCTGCCCCCACTTTACGCGCTGGGCATCCCGACTCTTGTCTTTGTTTGCCTTTATGGCTCCATCAGGCTCGCCATCTGGAGTGAAGGCCACATCGTCGCGGCTCTGCAGGATGAACTCTTGACGGCATTTGCGGCACTTGTCATCGCACTGATCCCGACCTGCTGGACCATTCGACAAGGCTTCCACCGCCGCCTCAACGCGCTTTCTGAACTCGATCGCGTCTTCGGCCGCAATTAGGTCCGGGGTCTCGCCTGTGCCTCTCTCAGATGAAGTGCAGAGCGCAACCTGATTGTCATGTAAACTGCACGCCCAGTCTTACCGGACAACCTGACGCTTAGCCGCGACACGAAGGTCCCTTGACTGGCGCGGGTCGGATGACCATGTCAGATTTGTCATGCTGGGGCTTCGGATCACCGACCTCGACCATCAGAATATGCCGCCGGCAGATGGTGTACGGCGGAGCCGGAACGAGTGCACGTCCCTTCGAGGCTCAAGCCGTTGCATGACTTCCCTAGAACGGAGGTAGAGATGAGGGCTGTTTCCAAGAACCCCGTCATCACGGTCCAGAGCGCGAGTGTCGATCTCGGAGACGTCCTGCCGCAGCGGGCAAGGGAGTCCGTCCTGCGGGTGGCGAGAAAGTACTTCGGACGATTAAACGCGGCGTCCGTTTACTTCCACCGCGAGGGACCAAACTTTCGCTGCACGGTCAATGTACAGATGGGTAGGCTTGGGACATTCACAGGCGAGGCGGTCAACGAGGACTGCTATCTGGCCCTCGATGAGGCCGTCGACAAGGTCGCTACGCAGCTTCGGCGCAGAAAGCGCGCGCTGCGCGATACCAAACCGGTCAATGTCAAGGCCGGCATTCTCGAGGGCCTTCGTGCGTGAAGGGCCTTGTCTTGCTGCTGAATTCGGCGGGCCGCCGCCGCAGACAGAGCTTGTCGGGCTCAGTATCGCAGGCATAGCTGCACCATACGCTACTTGATGAGAACCTTTCTGGGCGAGTTCGCAGAAATAGGCCGGACTCGTCCAGGATTTCATACATCGTCGTTCCAGACAGACAGTATCGGGCAGCTGTTGAGATGGTGCCTTAAGCCTCTGCCGCAAGGCGGTAGGCGCGCCATCCGCCGTAGGACGAGATGTCAACGGCATCGACAAGTCCCGCCTGTTCGACAAGAAAGCCTTTCGGCGTAGTGCCGTCCGCCAAAAATACCGTTCCAAGGCCGAGTGGCGGAGGGATCTCGGCGACGAAGCGCCCGAAGGCGTCCGGCGCGAGGCGCCACACTTCAACCTCGATGGCCGCACCGTCGCCATTGGCGACGCGCACCAGCCCGGGTTTGGGCACGGCCTGGCCGGCAAGTGCGTAAAGACGGTAGCATGGATGTGTCTTTACCGTACGACAGTAGCGAGCGCCCAGTTCGGTAAGCTGGCCGTTGAGTGGCAGGCCCGACAGATGTGCGCCTGCGACGGCGATCTCGATCGCGCCGTCATCTGCGGGCGCTGCAAACGCGCCAACAGGAGGTAACCCCCAGTCGGTGGCGCCGAGCTTGAGGTTGCTTATCCGGTGGATCTCGCGCGCAAGCTCTGCCAGCAGTCCATCCTTGCAGGCCCGTGCAAGCAGGGTGATACTCATTGGCAAGCCATCGGGGCGAATGCCGCTGGGTACGGCAATGCCGCACATGTCGAGCAGGTTGACGAAGTTGGTATAGGTTCCGAGCCTGCTATTGGTCCCGACCGGATCGGCGAGCACGGCCTCCACGGTGTAATGGGTCGGTGCGGTCGGCACGCAAATCAGATCGACCGACGCGATCACCCGAGAAAGCTTCGCCTTGTAGCCTTGAAGGGCATAAAGCCCGTTAAAGACGTCCACCCCCGAAAGCCTGCGTGCGCCGCCGATGATCCTTGCGGTCACCGGATGCATGCTTTGCTCATGCGCATCCATGAAGGTCCGGATGGCGGCATAGCGCTCGGCAACCCACGCGCCGTCATAAAGAAGGTCGGCGGTGGCGTAGAAATCGGCAAAGGGAAGCTCGACGATGCGGCAGCCAAGTCCTTCCAGAATGGAAAGTGCGGCTTCGTAACCGGCCTGCATCTGTTCGTCGCCAAAGAATTTCCGCTCCTCCCGTGCAGGTACGCCAACCGTCAGGGCGGTTGGCCGAACGCTCTGAGCGGGCGTCACGGCGCGTGACCAGGGGTCCGACGGATCCTGCCGGCAGGTGACCGAAAACACCCTGTATGCGTCGTCCACGGTGAGTGCGAACACCGACACGCAGTCGAGGGTTCGGCACGCCGGAACGACGCCCGTAGCCGACAGGGCTCCGACCGTCGGCTTCAGCCCGACGATGTTGTTGAGCCCTGCGGGAATGCGGCCTGAGCCGGCCGTATCGGTCCCCAGCGCGAAGGACACGATGCCGCGCGCAGTCGCGACCGCCGAACCTGAGGACGAACCTCCCGGCACGAGGGAGGGATCGATCGCGTTGCGCGGAACGGTATAGGGCGTGCGCACACCGACGAGCCCTGTCGCAAACTGGTCGAGGTTTGTCTTGCCGACAACGACCGCTCCAGCCTCCTTCAGGAGCGCGACAACGGCTGCATCCTCGTCGGGAAGATACGTGTAATCCGGACAACCCGCCGTGGTCGGCATGCCGGCAACATCGATATTGTCCTTCACCGCAAAGGGTATGCCCCAGAGCGGTTTTTCGGAGTCGAAGGCGCCCAGCGCACGGAACCGGGCCAGCAGTTCGTCTTTCGTCGCAAGATGAATGAAGATGCCGTCATCCTCCGCGGACGCGATCCGCTCATAGATCGCTTCCACCACATCGGCAGGATCGAGGCCCGCTGCATAGGCGGCATGCAGGCTGGCCGTGTCGAAACGGATGCCGCTCATTCATCCTCCTCCAAGATCACGACCGGCCTTTCCCACTGGACGAGGACGACGCAGCCTCCGTCGGTCCACACGGAATGTTCCGTGCCCGCCGGGTTGAGCACGAGGGTGCCTGCCGCATAATGGCCGTTCTCGTCGCTTTGTGTGCCTTCCAGCACCATGATCGTCTCCAGCCCTGTATGGCGGTGACGCGGAACGCCGGCGCCGGGCCGGTAATTCAGCAAGGCAACCGAAGGTCCGTCCTCTCCGCCCTTCAGCAGCCAGTGGATCTCGATACCTTGCCGAAACGGCTCGAACAGCAGCGTGCGCCAGCCGCCCGCGAGCAGGCTGGCAAGAACCTTGTCAGGCATTGGCAATCCCTTCCAGCACCTGATCGGTGGTGGCGGTCCAGCCGACGATCGCGCCCTGCGCCGTCAGCATCGCAAGCGTCGCACGCTTGAACTCCGGGAAATAGCTTTCCGTTGCGTCTTCGGCGAGCAGGCATTCGTAGCCGCGGTCGTTGGCTTCGCGCATGGTGGTCTGCACGCAAACCTCCGTCGTGACGCCTGCAAAGACGAGCTGGCGGATACAGAGTCGCCTGAGCTCATCTTCCAGCCGCGTTGCATAAAAGGCCCCCTTCCCGGGCTTTTCGATCACGATTTCGCCTGGCTGTGGCGCAAGCTCCTCGAGGATCATCGTCCCCGGCTCGTCGGCAATGAGGATGCGCCCCATCGGCCCCTCTTCGCCGATCCTCAAGGCGGGGCTGCCGCGATTGCGCTTGGCCGGCGGCAGATCCGATAGATCAGGCCGATGGCATTCCATCGTGTGGATCAGCGGCAGGTGCGCGCGGCGGAAGCCATCCATCAGCCGCTTTACCGTCGGCACGATCCTACCGAGTCGCGTGACATCGTTTCCGAGACATTCCCCGAACCCGCCCGGCTCGATGAAATCCCGCTGCATGTCTATGACGATCAGCGCCGTCGTCGCCGGTACGAACGGGAACGGAAACGGAAACGCTTCGATCGCCGGCATTAGTGATGGCCTGCCATGTACTGACCGATGACATGCACATCGGCGGATGCGGCGGAGGTTTCGTAGACCAGCGCGCCGTCCGACATGACGAGGATACGGTCGGACAGTTCCAGAAGTTCGTCGAGGTCTTCCGACAGGAGCAGCACGGCGGTGCCGGCGTTACGGGCCTTCATGATCCGGGCGCGGACCTCCGCTACGGCGGAAAAGTCGAGGCCGAAACACGGATTGGAGACGATCAGCAGGTCGACCTTGCCGGTCAATTCACGTGCCAGCACCGCTCGCTGGACATTGCCGCCCGAAAGCGACGCGATCGGCGAGGTAAGCGAGGAGGTCTTGACCTTGAACTGTTCGATCAGCCGTGCCGCAAGGTCGTTCATCGCCTTGCGTCTGATCCAGGACTGGGGCCGGCCATCCTCGTTGACGTCGAAGGTGCGGAAGGCCAGGTTTTCAGCAACCGTCATCCGGGGCGCACAGGCATTACGCAGCGGCTCCTCCGGAATGAAGCGCACATTGAGCGCGCGAGCCTCGCCACGCGTCGAGCGATAGGCCCGTCCTTTGACCAGCACTTTGCCCGCGTCGCTGGCACGCTGCCCGCCCAGGACCTCCAAGAACTCCTTCTGGCCGTTACCAGAGATACCAGCGATGCCGACGATCTCGCCGGCCCTCACCTCGAGCCTTTCGATGCTGATGGTCTTGAAGCCCGTCCGGTCCGGCGCTCGGAGCCCCACGACCTTCAACACTGCAGGCGCGTTCTCGTCGAACCCCACACGGCTGACGACGGTGGTGACCGCCTGCTCGCCCACCATCATCGCTGCCATCTTCTGCCGATCGAAGTCAGACACCTTGCCGGTGCCGGCAAGCCTGCCCTTGCGCAGCACGCTCATGTCGTCGGCAAATGCGGTGACCTCGTGGAACTTGTGACTGATCATCAGCACAGTAAGCGCGCCGCGGACGGTCATCTCCCGCACGAGACCGAGCATCTCCTGCGCCTCGCCCGGCGTCAGCACCGACGTCGGTTCATCCAGCACCAGGAACCTGCGGCCGAGGTAGAGCTGCTTGACGATCTCCAGCTTCTGCTTCTCGCCCGCTGCAAGCGCGCGCACCGGAACATCGAGTGGCAGTCGGAACGGCATCTGTTCCATGAACGCGGCGAGTGCCTCGCGCTCCGTGCGCCAATCGATTACCGCCGGCACGTCCCGGCGCGCGATGACAAGGTTCTCCGCCCCGGTCAGCGACGGCACCAGCGTGAAATGCTGATAAACCATGCCGAGGCCGAGGGCGGAGGCATTGCGCGGATTGCCGATCTCCACCTCTCGATCGCCCACGATCATCTGCCCCGCCGTCGGCCGATAGAAGCCCAGCATGCACTTCACCAGCGTCGACTTGCCCGCACCGTTCTCGCCGAGCAGCGCATGGAACGACCCTGCACGCACCTTTATCGAGACATCATCGAGCACGGTGAAGGCACCGAAGCGCATCGTCATCCCGACCGTCTCTACGCCAATTGCCGTTCGCGAGGGGATGTTCATCGGCATGGCGTCATCCCGGCAGGTCTCGGATTCGCGCTCACGGCAGGGATCCCAGAAGCGCGATGGAGGTCGAAACGGCACCGAACACGCCGCCCTGCATCTTCACCATCTTAATGGCGGCGAGGTGGTTGTCCCAATCGGTCGCACCGCAGCAATCCTCCAGCAGGATGCATTCGAAACCGCGATCATTGGCTTCGCGCATGGTGGTGTGTACGCAGACATCCGTGGTGATGCCGGTCAACACGATATTGTCGACGCCGCGCTGTCGCAGGATGAGCTCGAGGTCCGTGGCACAGAAGGAGCCTTTGCCCGGCTTGTCGATGACGGGCTCTCCGTCGAGTGGCGCAAGCTCGGGGATGATCTCCCAGCCCGGTTCGCCGCGCACAAGAATGCGCCCGCACGGACCGGGGTCGCCGATGCCGGCGTTGATGCGCTGCGAGCGCCAGCGCTTGTTCGCCGGAAGGTCCGCGAGGTCGGGCCGGTGTCCCTCCCGCGTGTGGATGATGTGGTAGCCTTTCACCCGCATTGCGGCGAGCACCGACGTGATGGGCCCGATCGGCGCCCGCACGAGCGAAAGATCATAGCCCATGCAATCGACATAGCCGCCCGGCCCGCAGAAATCGGTCTGCATGTCGATGACAACAAGTGCCGTGTTTTCCCGCCGCAGATCGCCGTTCCAGGGCCAGGGATAAGGGTCAGCGTCGATGAAGGCTTGGCCGATGGTCGGGCGCACGATCATGGGCTTCCTCTCCTATTCAGCGGCGTCGGCGAGCGTCTCACCATATTTTCTCGTCGGCTTGGGGAAGCCGAAGCCCGTGCCATCGGTCACCGCGACCTCATTCTCCCAGGGAAGGCGATAGGTCCCGGCGGCAAGGTCGTGCATGTAGGTGTAGGGGCAGTCCCGCGCTCCGCCCTGAACGGCCACATAGCCGCGGTGACCGAGCTGATAGATGTTGTTCTCCACGCCCCAGATCTTGCGCGCCTCCCGCACCAGATCGGGTCGGATCTCGGCGGTCACGATCTCGTCAGCACGGCCCGTGGTGCCATGGGCCATGATCGTGCCGTCGAAGTTCACGATCATCGCCTCACCCATGGAATCAAAGGTGCCGTCCGAGCCGCACATGCAGACATTTGCCGTCACCATGAGATTGCAGAAGGCATTTGCCTGGTTGGTGAAGCGCCAGGCGTCGCGGATCGGCGCCGTATAGCCGGCAGTGCGGATCATTACCTCCGCGCCCTTGTAGGCGCATTCCCGCGCCATCTCCGGGAACATGCCGTCATGACAGATGATGAGCGCGAGCTTGCAGCCCCTTGGCCCGTCGATGACGGGAATACCGAGATTGCCTGGCTCCCACGGCTCGACCGGAACCCAGGGATGCATCTTGCGATAGTAGAGCTTCAACTCGCCCTGGTTATCGATGATGATGCCCGAATTATAGGGCATGGCGCCGGGGTTGAGCTCCATGATCGAGAAGCACCCCCATATGTCATGCTCGTGGCAGGCCTTCCTGAAGGCGGCGACCTCAGGACCGTCGAGACTGCACATGATCTCAGGACTGATGTCCATCGACAGGCCGTGAAGCGCGTATTCCGGGAAGACGACGAGATCCATCGTCGCCATGTTGCGCCGCGCCTTGCCAACCATCGCCACGATGCGGTTGGCTTGTGCGACGAGATCGTCCTTCGTCTTCACGACGGGAAGCTGGAGCTGAACGAGACCTATGACGACTCCGTTCTCGCTCTTGTTCAATCCGCCTAGCCCGCTCATGGGACAGCTCCTATTTGGTGATGGAAAGTTCGCCGGGTGCTCCGGACAGCGAGCGGCTGGGTGAGCTCGTGGCAATCATGATGGCGAGGGTCAGCACGTAGGGCGCGGCGTAGAACAGATAGTAGCCCTTGGTCACGCCGACCGATTGCAGTGCGGGTCCGAGCGCGCCGGCACCACCGAACAAAAGCGCGGCGGCAAGGCAGCCCAGCGGGTTCCATCGCGCGAAGATGACGAGTGCCACCGCCATAAGGCCCTGGCCGGAGGAGATACCTTCGTTCCAGCTGCCCGGATAATAGAGTGAGAGATAGGCGCCGCCGGTCGCCGCGAATGCACCGCCCACGGCGGTGGCGAGCAGCCTTACCGTATCCGGATCAAAGCCCAGGGCACGAGCCGCATCGGAACTGTCGCCGACCACGCGCAGCATGAGCCCCGTGCGCGTGTTGCGGAGCGTCCACCACAGAATGAGCGCCAGCAGCGCGCCTATGACAAAGAGCACGTTGATGTCGAGCGCTGCCCGCACCTGGGGTATTTCAGACCAGAAGCCGAGAGAAATCGCCGGCAGGCCGGGCGCGGAAGGCTGGATGAAGGGCTTGCCCAGGAAGAAGGCAAGGCCGGTGCCGAACATCATCAGCGCGATCCCTACCGCAATGTCGTTCACCCGCGGGAAAGAGCAGATCCAGCCATGGAAGAGGCCGAAACAGATGCCTGCACCCACCGCCGCGAGGACCCCAAGCCAGGGTGAGCCTGTGAGCACTGCGACTCCGTATGCCGTCATCGCGCCGAACACCAGTGTGCCTTCGAGACCAAGATTGATGCGGCCGGAACGCTCGGTGATGGTCTCACCGAGCGAAACGAAGATGAAGGGTGTCGATACGCGGATCGCTCCCCCGAAGATTGCAAGCGGCACGCCCCACCAGCCGATGTCATGGGCTTCCATCAGGCGTTCCTCTTCCACAGCTCGGGATTGAAGACCCTGAAGCGGCCGTAACAGGTCTCCGACAGGAGGATGAGGATGAAGATCATGCCCTGAAGCACCTGGACAGTGGCGTCGGGCAGTTCCATCCGCCGTTGCACGAGGCCGCCAGAGGCGTCGATACCGCCGATGAGCAGCGCCACGGGAATAATGGCGAGCGGATTGTGCCTGGCCAGAAAGGCGACGAGGATGCCGGTATAGCCGTACCCAGTTGCAAGGGCGGCGTTGGCGCTTCCCTGAACCGCCGCCACCTCCATGGCGCCGGCAAGTCCTGCGAAAGCGCCGGCAAGCACCGTAAAGCCGACGATCAGTGCACCCACCGGAAGACCCTGGATCTGCGCGGCCCGCATGTTTCCGCCGGCGATCCGGGCCGCGAAGCCCCAGCGGGTTTTTTCGATCAGGATCCAGCAAAGGATGCAGGCCACAATGCCGACAACCAGCCCCCAATGCACATCCATGCCAGGAATATTACCAATGAGGAGATTATCGCCGATCGGACGTGTCGACGGCTTGTTGAGCGAAGCAGGATCGCGCAGCAGGCCTTCGACCAGATGGTTCATCAAGGCGATGGCGATGTAGGCCATGAGCAGCGACGAAATCGTCTCGTTTACCCCGCGGTAATGCCTCAAGGCACCCACCAAGCCGATCCACAGGCCACCGACCGCCATACCTGCAAGCATCATGACCGGGACTGCGACGGGCGCCGGCATCGCAGAAAGCTCGACTCCGGCCGCAGCCGTTGTCATCCCGCCCAGCACCAGCGCTCCTTCCCCTCCGATTACGATCAGGCCGAGCCGGGCAGGCAGCGCGACGCAGAGCGCGGCAAGCAGTAGGGGAGCGGCGCGCGACAGAGTGTTCTGGATCGAGAACCAGGAGCCGAATCCGCCGCGCCACATCAGCTCGTAGAGCTGCAGAGGCGACTTGCCGAGGAACAGGATGAACAGGCTGAAGGCACCCATGCCGACCAGCACCGCGGCAAGCGGGATGAGCACGGCCTCACCGTTTCTGGCGAGCGCTTCGGCGCCGGCCGGACGCATGCCGGCGAGGCCAACCGTTCTCTCGGCGATCGTGACGGTCATGGTGAGCTGCCTTGGCCGACCGGTCAGGATGTCGAACCGAGCACGCCCTCCACGAGGTAATCCATGCTTTCAAGCTCGATCGCGGTTTCGGGGAAAGCCTGACCTTCCGTCACGATCACATCGCCGCCGTTGCTCCGGAGCGGCCCCTTGATGATGGAGAAGCCCCCTTTCATCATTTCCGCAAGCGTCGCTTCGAACTGGTTGCGTGCCGCCTCGCCTACCGCAGGACCGAGGGGACTCATCTTGACGAAGCCTTCGGCCAGGCCGCCGCGGGTGAAGTTCGGCAGGTTCTTGCCGGCAAGCAGCGCCTCCACATAGCCTTTATAGACATTGCCCCAGGCCCATTCGGCACCCGTGAGATACTTTTCCGGCGCTAGCGGCGACTGGTCGGCATGATAGCCGCACACGAAGGCGCCCCGACCGGCTGCTCTCTCGATCACCACTTTCGGGCTGTCAACATGGCAGGTGATGACATCTGCCCCCTGGTCAACGAGCGCGTTGGTGGCTTCCGCCTCCTTGACCGCCAGCGACCATTCGCCGGTGAAGATGACTTGGCAGGTGATCTCGGGATTGACGGCGCGTGCCCCGAGCAGGAAGGAATTGACGTTCATCAGAACCTGCGGGATCGGCTTGGCGGCGACGAAGCCGATCTTCTTCGTCTTCGTCGCGTGTCCTGCGACGATGCCGTTGAGGTACTGCCCGAGCCCGATATAGCCGAAATAGGAACCGGCGTTCTGTGGGTGCCTGCCCTCCGTCCAGAGCCCGCCGCAGTGACGAAACAGAATGTCAGGGTGTTTCGCGGCAACCGTGATCACATGGGGATCGAAATAGCCGAAGGATGTCGGGAAGAGCAGCGTCGCACCGTCGAGGTTAATCATGGATTCCATGGTTTTCTGGACATCTACCGTCTCCGGCACATTTTCTTCCTCGATGAGCGTAATGCCCTCGATCCCCTTCAATGCCGCAGCACCTTCCGCGTGGGCCTGGTTGTAGCCATAGTCATCTTTGGGTCCGACATAGATGAAGCCTACTGTGACGCCGGCGGCACGTGCGGCATGCAGCGGCAGGGATGAACCGAACAAACCCAGTGCGGCACTGGCTGCCGAGGTTTGGAGGAAGCGGCGACGGCTGAAATCGAGCGGCGTCATGCAGGAGGCTCCTAATGCGAGTGGCTAAAATCTGCATGCAATCGCTGTGCCACGATCAAAGTCTTTTTTCTTCAGCGTATTAGGCCGAAGGAGCTGCACGAACTGCCCACTGATATTGCAAGTGCATGCACTTTTCGCCCAATGTCTAGGCTGCTCGACATCGTGCCTAACGTGTATGCATGTATCGGCTGTACAGGGGATCCGGCTGCAGAATCCCAGGGAGGACATATGTCGCGCAATCGCAGTCTCGTTCGGGCTGGCACAACGGTGGATGACATGGTTCGTTCGATCGCCGACCGCATCGTCACCGGCGGACTGCGGCCCGGTGAGCGGCTCGACGAAGTGTCGCTTGCCGATCGTTTTGAGGTTTCACGCACACCGGTTCGCGAGGCGCTGCGTCAGTTATGCGCCATGGGGCTTGCTGAACGGCGTCCGAATCGCGGTGCGATCGTGAAGGTCGTCACGCCGCAACACCTCGCATCCATGTTCGAGGGAATGGCCGAGTTGGAAGGGATCTGCGCACGCCTGTCGGCCGAGCGAATGTCCATCTCGGAACGGCGGGCTCTCGAGGAAAGACATCAGGAATCCGCGCGGCTTGTGCGGCTTGGCGCCGAGGAGGCATACGAGGCCTGGAACACGCAGTTCCATTCGATGCTCTACAGCGGCGCACATAGCCCGCATATCGAAGAGCTTAGCTTGGCAACCCGAAGCCGCCTTGCTCCTTTTCGTCGCGCGCAGTTCCGCCTGCCGGAGAGACTGGCGAAGTCCTGGAATGAACATGACGCGATCGTCACAGCAATTCTGCGTGCGGATGGTACCGCCGCGGCTGCCGCAGCCAAGGCGCACGTATCTTTGGTCAGCGAAGCCAGCGCCGCTTTTGCCTCCGGCGGTTGACCCAATCCGGGGAGCCGACCACGCGTTGATCCTTCAAACCTCTCGGCAACTGGTGCAGCAGCCGTCAATCGAGGCAGTGAGGGCGTGGTCGATGGCTCAACTTGCGCCTGCCGGTGATTGAGCCGCCGTTGCCGCGTGCGGGCTGCAACGTCAATCGCACGCGCTTCTCCTTTCAAAGCCAGAACATCCAAAGTGCAGCGATCCCGGTCGCAAACGCTGCCAGCGTCACTGGCCACCCGGCTTTCAAGAAATCCATGAAGCGATACCCGGCGAGGCCCATGACGATCGTATTATTATGGTGACCGATCGGGGTCAAAAAGTCGATCGATGCGCCGAGTGCGACGGCGATCAGGAACGGCTCCGGCGGCAGACCGGCGGCGGTGGCGACGCTGATGGCGATCGGGCCGAGCACAATCGCGGTCGAGGCATTATTGACGAAGGGCGTGATGATCACGCCGAGCGCGAGGATCGCCGCGACCAGCAGGACGGCGTCGTCCCCGGGCAGGATCGAGGTCAGTCCTTCGGCCATCATCGCCGCGGCTCCCGTCGTCTCGACGGCCGAGCCGAGCGGGATCATGGCGGCGAGCAGGATGAGGATCGGCCAGTCGAGCTCGGCAAGAGCGCGGCGCAGGTTGAGCGCGCCGGCGGCGATGAGAACCAGCACGACGAGACCGAAGGCAAGTTCCGGCGCGGCGATCTCTGACGCGGCGAGCACAATGCCACCAGCGAAGGCCCAAACCGGCAGCCAGGGCTTGGCGGCGACGGGCTTATCGGGGCGAGGCCACAGCGGAAGAAGCTCGGCTTCCTCAAGCGCTTCCCTAACGGCGTCTTCGTCGCCTCTGAGAAGGAGGACATCGCCGATGCCGAGTTGAAGGTCGGCCAGCGAACCCTCGATCCGCGGCATCTGTGCGGCAACTGCCGCAACCTGAATGCCTCGCACCGCGAACCCTTCGATCGTGCGTATTCTCGATCCAACCAGCGTGCTTTCCGGCATCACCACCGCTTCGACCCAGCCGGGGTCCCCCGTCGCTACAGAGGCAGTGGCTAGGGAGACAGTGCCATCCGCAAGCCAGCCTTCCAGCGTGGCAAGATCAGTCTCAATCAGGACGATATCATTGCTAGAGACTGTCGTGCCCGCGCGCTGGAACATCACGTGCCTGTCGTTCCGGCGCAGCGCGTGAATGGTGGCGGGAAACTCGGCCGCGCGGATCCCGGCGAAGGCCGATTCTTCCGGGATGAGCACCTCCGTGATCACGCGGCGAAAGGTATGGCCCGGCAAGGGCGAGCGCCGCCGCCCTTCCGGCGCCAGCACGCGGTACGACCAGATCAGCACCAGCACCAGCCCCGCGGCCGCAACCGGCACGCCCACATAGGCGTAGTCGAAGAAGGCAAAACCGCGACCCGTCGCGTTCGCGAGCTGCTGGCTGACGACAAGGTTGGCGGGCGTGCCGACCACCGAGCAGAGACCTCCGAGAAGGGCCGCGAAGCTCACCGGCATCAGCATGCGGCGCTGCTGCAGGCCGCACACCCTGCAGACGCTAGAGACGACCGGAAGCATCAGCGCCAGCGCGCCGATGTTGTTCATGAACACCGACAGCAACGCCGTTGTGATGCACAGCAGCGTGGCAATGCCTCGCTCGCTCAATCCCATGGTCGGGATCTTCGCCGCCAGACGGTCGAGCAAACCGGAGCGGCCAAGCACCTGCACGACGAGCAGGATCTCAACCACCGTGACGAAGGCAGGGTTGGCCAGGCCGGAGTAGGCGTCTTCGGGCGGAACCAGTTGCAGCGCGACGCCGATGGCCAGTCCGGCCAGCGCCACGATCTCCATGCGAATACGGTCGAGTGCGAATACAACGAGCATGCCCACGAGCAGCAGGATGATCGCAGCCTGCGGGAAATTCATCGTCGCTTGCGTCCCCGGTGTTGCCGTTCGACCGTAACGAGTGGTGCTCCGAACAGGACGATGGATAGCATTCCGACGCGAAGAAGCGGAGTCATTCCCACGCCTCGCCGGCAAGAGCGGAGCGCCCACGGGCGACCGAGCCGACGATTGCCGCTGCCCGGCGCCCGCGATGGGCCAGGATCGAAGATCGGGAGGCTCAACCGGACTCGATCAAGGTCGGAAGGCGGCTCGACTCCTGCGCACCGGCGTGTCCCGTCGTCATGCGCCCGCCAGCGTTAGGATCCTGCGATAGCCGTAGTCCGGGCGTTCCGTTTCCGGAGAGGCGGTGCCGCCACCGCGGAAGAACACCTTCCAGCGCCGCGGCTTGAAGGCGATCCGGCTCGCGGCCGCGGCCTTGTGCCCAACCGGCACCTCGATCTCGACCCGGATGTGATCGCCGCCGAGTTCCAGCTCGATCCGGCGCATCCCGGCGACGCGGCGACTGGCGGCCACCGTGCCGGCGATACAGCCGCCGCAGCCATCGACGATCTCGACGTCGTGAGGGCGGAAATAGAGCAGCGCCTCACCGTCGGGCGCGCCGGGCACCGCGAGACCGAGCATGCGGTCCTGCATCCAGAGCTGCCCGCCTTCGACACGCACCGCAAGGGAGCTCGAGTCGCCGATGAAGCCGTAGACGAACGGCGAGTTGGGTGAATCGTATACTTCGTCGGCGGTGCCGACCTGCTCGATCCGTCCCTGGCTCATCACCACCACGCGGTCTGCCAGCTCCAGCGCCTCCTCCTGGTCATGGGTGACGAAGATGGTCGTGTGGCCGGTGGCGTCGTGGATCTCGCGCAGCCAGCGCCTGAGCTCGCGC